>NZ_DBGBQB010000261.1:0-14203 GCF_048470075.1 Cetobacterium sp.
TAGATAAAAATTTAGATTATCCATTATATATCTCAGATTTCTTTCACTTGTTTCAATTTGAAAAAGAATCTCATCCACTGTTTTTCCGCTATCTATTAACTTTAAAACTTCTAACTCTTTTCTTTTTAAACTCATTTCATCACCTAAGAATATTATAACTTTCTTATTTCACTTTTTCAACAGCTCTTTTTATTCCTTCAACTGCTATCTTAACTTTAGATAGTGGGCAGCCAACATTTAAACGAATTCTATCTCTGTCTCCATATGCCTCTCCAGACATGATAGCCACTTTACCATCCTCTACCAATGCTTTTTTAAACTTTTCCATATCTATATTACAACCTTTTAAATCTATCCACATAAGATATGTTCCCTCTGGAATAAAGACTCTTATTCCTTGAAATCCATTTAACTCTTTTTCCACATATTCACAATTTTTTGTTAAATACTTATTTAATGAATCTACCCAGTATCCACATCTATTATATGCTACCATTGTCGATAATACCCCGAAAATTGTTGGGGATGACAATGAATCTATCTCTTTTAAATGAGTTATAAATCTATCTCTTATATCATTTTGTGGAATTATAGCATAAGATCCACCTAGAGCTGGAGTATTGAAAGTTTTAGATGCTGAACTTACAATCAAACATCTCTTTGTATCTATTTTCAGCACTGGAGTTACCTCTCTTCTAGCTATATCCATATGAATATCATCTGAAATCAAAATCACCTCATATTTTTCACACAGATCTATAAGTTTTTTTAATTCCTCATACTTCCATACCTTTCCAGTTGGGTTTTCAGGGTTACACAATAAGAATACTTTTACCCCTGCCCTAAATCCTGACTCTATCTCAGAGAAATTTGTATGGAACTCCCCTTTTTCATTCTCCTTTAACTCCACTTCAAAAAGTTCATATGGCTTTAAGATTTTTGTAAACCCATCATATCTTGGTGTGTGGGTCATAACCTTTCCACCTTTACCAAGTAGCTCCTCCAATAACATAGAGATACTGTATATTACATTTGGTGAGTATACAATCCAATCACTTTTTATATCTGTGGCATATCTCGTTTTGTACCAACTCTTTATAGCCCCTTTATAATCCTCGTGATTCCAACGAGAGTATCCAAAAATTCCATGTGCTGTTCTTTCAAGTATTGCATCTAAAATCTCTTGAGGACATTTGAAATCTGTATCAGAGATAGAAAATGGCGTTAAATCCTTCGTTCCAGGTCCAAATCTATCCTCTATGTAATCCCACTGTGTACAGTAAGTCTTTTTTCTGTCTATAATATCATCAAAATTCATATATCCTCCTCAACTTCCTAAATAAAAGGAGGGATTAATCCCTCCTCCCCAACTTTACATTAACTTTTGTAACTGCTTTTTTAATACCTGTACCTTTGGTCCTATTATTACCTGTACATTCGTATCATTTAATTTTACTACATTTACTGCACCTGCTGATTTCACAGCTTCTACATCTATTTTACTTGCATCTTTAACCACAAGTCTAAGTCTTGTTATACAGTTATCCAAACTTACAATATTCTCTTTTCCACCTAGTGCTTCCAGCATAACCTTTGCAGTGTATCCAGCGATATCACCGCTATCTACCGCTTCTTGTGCTTGAGTAGAATTATCTCTTCCAGGTGTTGGAATATCATATTTTACAATATACCACTTAAATACGAAGTAGTAAATTAAAAACCAGATAATCCCCACTGGGATAACATAGAACCACTTTGTCCAGAACCCTTGGAACACTCCAAAAACTAAGAAATCTATTATATTTCCATCAGTATTTCCTATAACTACTTTTAAAAGTCCCATCACCATAAATCCAAGTCCAGTCATTATCGCATGGAATACGTATAACACTGGTGCAATAAATAGAAATATGAATTCAATTGGTTCAGTTATTCCACCAACTGCTGATGCTACAACTGCCGATATCAAAAGTCCTTTGATTTTTTTTCTATTCTCTAAGTATGCTGATTTATATATAGCTAATGCTGCTCCTGCAAGTCCAAACATAAATGTTGGCATTTTACCTTGAGATAAGAACTTTGTTGCCTCTGGAGATACAAACTCTGCTCCCTGGGCAAATTGATTATAAAATATATTTAAAGCTCCATGAATTGTTTCTCCAGCTTGAGTTACATATGTTCCTCCTGCCTCAGTAAATCTTATTGTTGCAACTAAGATATGATGAAGTCCAAATGGAAGTAAAAGTCTCTCTCCAGCTCCAAATAAAAATGGTCCAAATGGTCCCGCTCCATGTATAGCTGCTCCAACCTTATTTATTCCAATTGCAAAGAAAGGCCACACCATTGGAACTGTAAGTCCTACAACTGACATTATTAAAACTGTTGCTATAGCTACAAATCTAGTTCCTCCAAAGAAAGAAAAAGCATCTGGTAACTCAACATTTTGAAATTTCTCATGAATAAAGAAAACTATAACTCCACAGATTAAAGCTCCTAGAGCTCCTGTATCGATACTTTGAATTCCCATTACCATCTTTGTATCTACAACTTTTATAAGCCCTGTTTCATTTAGATAAAAGTTTGTTCCAAGTTGCATTGCGATATAACCCATAAGTCCTGCAAATGCTGCAATTTCCTTGTTTTCTCTAGCCATTCCAAGCGGAATTGCTACAGCAAACATAAGTGGTAAAAATGAAAAGGCAACCAAACTTATTTTTATCATAAAGTTAAATATACCCTGTAAGAAGCTATTTCCTAAAAATGGAAACATCTCTATTGTTGTTCCACCTGTAAAGGCAGCCCCTATTCCAAGCAAAATTCCCATCGCTGCTAGCAAAGCTACTGGCAACATAAATGTTTTTCCTAAACTTTGGAAAAACTCCCATGCACTTATCCTATTTTTGGTAGTCATTGACACTCTCCCCTTAAAACTTTTTTATATACCAAATTGTACATTTAAAAATACTTTTGTTCAATTCATAATCTTTTTCATAATTTTTGGAAAGAAACTAATAGTTTTAGTTGTGAAAATTAGTTTTCATTATACCATATTAGAAAAAAATATTTGATTTATTGTATATTTTAATGTACAATTGTACATATTTAAGTGAAACATTTAACAAAAAGGAGTACTATTAATGGAATCAAAAAAATTAAACTGGCGTATGCTAGCCATGATGGGATTCACAATTGTTTGGGGATTTGGTAATGTTGTTAATAACTATGCAAACCAAGGTCTAACGGTTGTTGTTTCTTGGGTATTAATTCTTTCTCTTTACTTTTTACCATATGCACTTATGGTTGGAGAGATGGGATCTGTGTTTGACCATAAAGCTGGAGGAGTTTCAAGTTGGGTGGGATCAACTTATGGTCCTATGATAGCATATCTTGCTGGTTGGACATATTGGGTTGTTCATATACCTTATTTAGCACAAAAACCTCAAAGTGCACTCGTTGCTTTAAGTTGGGTTTTCTTTCAAAATGGAGATATGATAAAAACTTTTAATCCACTACTTTTACAAAGTATTGTTTTAGGAATATTTTTACTTTTCCTTTGGTTATCATCTAAAGGGATGAACTCTTTAAAAAGAATAGGAGCTCTTGCTGGAACATCTATGTTCTTCATGGGTATTTTATATATCTTACTAACGGTTGCTGCACCGTCACTTATGAGCATTAATCCTGCCACAACTGATTGGTCTTTAGCAACATTTATGCCTAAATTTGACTTTACATATTTCACAACTATATCTATGTTAGTTTTTGCAGTTGGTGGATGTGAGAAAATCTCTCCATATGTTAAAGATGTTGAGAATCCTCATAAAAACTTCCCTAAAGGGATGTTAGCACTTGCTGCTATGGTTGGTATGTCAGCTTTACTTGGATCTTTTGCTATGGGAATCATGTTCAATAGTGGAAACATTCCCGCTGACTTAAAAATGAATGGTCAATACTATGCATTTAAACTTTTAGGTGAGTATTATGGCGTTGGAAATGCACTTATGATTTTATACGCTGTTGCAAATACTCTATCTCAGATATCTGCACTTATGTTCTCTATTGACGCTCCACTTAAAATATTAATTGGAGAAGGGGATAGAAACTTTATACCAGCTGCATTTACAAAGACAAATGAAAATGGAGCACCTATAAATGGTTATAAATTAACAGCTGTTCTTGTTGGTATTCTAATTATAATTCCAGCTCTTGGTATTGGAGATATGAACAACCTTTATAACTGGCTACTTGATTTAAACTCAATAGTTATGCCTCTTAGATACCTTTGGGTATTCCTAGCATATATAGGACTTAGAGGATTAATAAAAAATAAGGAGTTAAGTGATAGTTCTGGATTTAAGTTTGTTAAAAATGATAAAATTGCAACTGCTATTGGAATTTGGTGTTTTGCATTTACATCATTTGCATGTCTAATGGGAATCTTCCCTAAAAATATTGAAACATTTAGTTCTGAGTGGTTCTTCCAAATTACTCTTAACATTTTAACACCAGTTGTTTTAGTTGGATTAGGACTTATCTTCCCTAAAATAGCTAGAAAAACAAATAAATAATTATATTAATAATGATTATATTAAAACACAGTAGTCTCTCAAAAGGCCGCTGTGTTTTTAATTTTTTTGTATATAAAATAACACTTCTTTTACTTTATTTTAATTTTCATTTAACATAATTGGTCTATAATGTAATAACAAATATTCATATAACTTTTATGGGGAGGACTATTTTAAAGTGAATACCACTAAATTTCTAGCAATTTTTACAACTTTAACAACTTCAATTTTATCAGCAGATTTTAACTATTTGGGAACTAAGCAGCCATATAATGTTAAGGAGATATCTAACACAACTGCTCCCAATGGATACAAACCATTTTTTATCAACCATTTGGGAAGACACGGTTCAAGACATCTATCTTCACCTAAGTATGATGTATCATTATATGAGTTACTCTCAATTGCAGAAAAAGATAACTCTATAACTCCTGAGGGATTAAAGTTAAAGGAGTCTATTGCACAACTTATGGAGATTGAAAAAGGAAACTATGGTCTTTTGACAGATGTTGGAGTTAAAGAGCAAAAAGAGATAGCAAAAAGATTTTATGAAAATAATCAAGAGATTTTTGGAAAAGAGATTATAGCTACATCAACTTATGTAGAAAGAGCTCAACAAAGTAGAGATGCTTTCTTAGAGGAGTTAGGACAATATACACCAAACATCAATTTTAAAGTTTCAACCAATGATAAAAAAGATATACTTTTAAGATTCTTTGATCTTTCTCCAGAGTATGAGGAGTTCTCTGAAAATGGTTCTTGGAAAAAGGAGCTAGATAGTTACTCTAAAAACAAAAATTTTAATACAGAGGTTTTAAGTCAACTTTTTTCTAAAAACTTTATTGAAAGATTGGAAAAAGGGGAGTTCAAATTAAAGGATAGTAAAGGAAAAGTTATTTTAAAAAATCCAACAAATGCTGTAAGAAATCTCTACGATCTATATATTATTCAAGCTAGTATCGGTAAGGATTTGGGATTTGGAAAATATTTTACAGAGGATCAGCTAAAATGGTATGAAGAGGTGGATAATTTAAATGATTTCTATGAAAAGGGACCAGGAAAAACTGGAGAAGATATAGCTACTAACATTGCTTTTCCTCTTCTAGAAAACTTTATAGTTACCAGTGACGACGCAATAAAAAATCAAAATATCTCGGCTAATTTAAGATTTGCCCATGCTGAAACTACAATTCCATTTATAACTTTATTAGATATCAACGGTTATTCAGTTAAAGAGAATAGTTTGGAAAAAGTTTATGATAAATGGTTAGGAAGAGATATCTCTGGTATGTCTACTAATATCCAGTGGGTATTTTATAAAAATGATAAAAATGATATTTTAGTTAAAATTCTGCACAATGAAAAGGATGCTGAATTACCTCTAGCAACTTCTATGAAACCATTTTATAAGTGGTCCGATGTCAGAGATTTCTATATTAAAAAATTAAAATAAAATTTGGGAGGATATAGCTTTGAAAAATTTAAGTAGATTGTTTACTTTAGGGTTACTGGGAACTGGACTTTTTATTACAGGATGTGGAAAAGAGGAAACAAAAGAGAAAAAACTTATCATAGCCTTTGGAATTGATGAGGATTTAGAATCTAAAGTTGTAGCTAAAGATAAATTTCTAAAAGATTTAGAGAGTGCTGTTGGAATGAAAGTAGAGTGGTTTGAACCCTCATCTGACATGGCTTTAACAGAGTCTTTAAAAGCTAAAAAAAATAGAACTGATGTGGCTTATACAGGTGCTATGCCATATTTTATGGCAGCTACCAAAACTAAAATCGAACCTTTGGTTTCCTTTGCTAAAGATGGGAAAATGGAAAATTGGGGTAAATTTTCATACTTCCTAACAAGACCAGATACAAATATAGATGGCTTTACTGAAAAAGATCTAATAAATCCAAATAGTCCATATACTTTTGCCTATACAAAGCAATCTTCAGGTTCAACTTATCTATGGCCTGTAAATGATTTAATTACAAAGGGGATTATAAAAGACTCCAACGATTTCACAATTAAGTTTAAACCCTATGAAACAGGTTCTACAACAAACACTGTTAGAGCTATTTTAGATAAAGATGCAGATATTGGAGTTATCTCATCTAACTCATATGTAAAAAATAGAAAGTTTTTTACTGAGGACAATCATAAAATTATATATAAAAGCTCTGTTATTCCAGATAATCTTTGGTTAGTACAAGAGAATATGCCTCAAGATTTAAAGGAAAAATTACAAAACTTTTTCTTAAACTACAACGATAAATTTTTTATGGAAAACTTTTATGGTAAGAAAAATGGTGAACAACATATTAAAGTTACAAAAGATGATTTTAAAATAATTGGGCAAGTCATGAAAAATCTTAATTTAACAGAAGTTAAAGAGGATTAATTTTAGGGGGGATAATGAATAGCATTATAACTATTAAAAATGGAGTTAAAAGTTATAACAATAGCTTTTTAGCTCTTAACAATATCAACATATCCATAAAAAAAGGGGAGTTTGTAGCTATTATAGGCTCCTCAGGAGCTGGGAAGTCAACTCTTTTAAGATCTATTAATGCCATGAATCCACTTAGTAGCGGAAGTGTTGTATTTAATGGGGAAGATATTTGTAAAATATCTGGTGCTAAATTGAGAAAAGTTAGAAGAGAGATTGGAATGATTTTTCAACACTATAACCTTATTGAACGACTGTCTGTAATTCAAAATGTTCTTCATGGAAGATTGGGTTATATGTCTGACTTTAAAGGATTTTTTGAACTCTATTCAGAAAACGATAAAATAAAAGCTCTAAATATATTGAAAAGATTGGGGCTTGAAGAGCATTGCTATAAAAAAGCCTCTGAACTGAGCGGAGGACAAAAGCAAAGAGTGGGTATCTCTAGAGCTCTTGCCCAAAATCCAAAGTTGATTTTAGCTGATGAGCCCATAGCTAGTTTAGATCCAAAATCTTCTGAAATCGTTATGGAAACATTAAAAAATATCTGTCTTGAAGACAATATAACTTGTATTGTCAATCTTCACCAAGTTGAATTTGCAAAAGATTATGCCACTAGAATTATCGGTATGAAAAATGGAGTTATTGTCTTTGATGACACTCCTAAAAATTTAACGGAGGAGATAATCAGTGAAATATACGGTAAAAATGTTTAATAAAAATGATTTTTTTTCTCTAGGAGTTATCTCTATAATCTATCTTTTTATAGCTTATAGATTGGAGTTTTCCTTTCTCTCCTTTTTAATGGAACTTCCATCGGCAGTTTCATTTATATCAGAGGAGATGATGCCTATAAATTGGAGAAGTTACAATAATTATATGACACCTCTACTCGATACATTCTGTGTGGCAATAGTTTCTTTAATTTTCTCCTCCCTTATCTCCTTTTTCTTAGGATTCTTGTGCTCAGAAAAAACTATGCACTTTAAACCTATCAGGAATCTGGTTAAAAGTTTGGCTACAGTTTTAAGAAACATTCCAAATATAATCTGGGCTCTTATGTTTGTTCCAGCTTTTGGAGTTGGAATCACAACTGGAATAATAGCTTTAACTGTTGGTAATATTGGAGATATGACTCGTTTCTACTATGAAACTATTGATGAGGTCGATTTAGAACTACTCAGTTCTTTAAAAGCCACTGGGATGTCCCATCTTCAGGTTATACGTTTTGGAGCTATCCCTCAAGCTATCCCAGGTTTTATCTCATGGACTATATACTCTTTAGAAAGTAATATTCGTTCCTCTGCTGTTATTGGCTTAGTTGGAGCTGGGGGAATAGGTATGTATATAAGCAATAATTTGAGTTTAATGAAATATAATACTGCAGCTATGGGAATTCTTCTAATTGTAATTTGTGCCATTGTAACTGAAATTATCTCAAACATTTTAAGAAAGAGGATTATTTAGATGAAAAAAAATTACTTTGGAAAAATTAAAATAAAAGATCATAAAAATGATAGATTTTTAAATAAAATTATATTGGGTATCTCAGTTCTATTTATTCTATCCTTTCTTAAACTAAATCTAGATTTTGGAAGGGTTATTAGGGGATTAAATAAATTGGGAAATATTCTGTTGGAATTTGGTAAACCGGATACCTCCGTTTTTAGATTTGTTTTAATTGCGGTTTGGGAATCCTTTGAAATAGCTTTTATGGCCACTTTAGTTGGAATGATTTTCTCTATTCCTCTAGCTTTTTTAACAGCTTCTAACACAGCTCCTTGGAAACCTCTATCACTAGCTATAAAATCTTATATCTCCTTTATTAGAGCAGTTCCTTCTCTAATATGGGCAGTTATCTTTGTTTCCTCTGTTGGACTTGGTTCTTTTTCTGGAATTCTTGGACTCTCAGTTCATACAGTGGCATATCTGACTAAGGCATACTTTCAATCTATCGAAGATTTGGGAGAGGAAAGTATCCTAGCTATAAGAGCTACAGGGGCATCTTGGATAAATATTATGAAAGCTGCAATACTTCCAAATATAAAAAGAGTTATTACTGGTTGGACTGCACTGAGATTTGAATCTAATATGGCACAATCCTCTATTATTGGAGTTGTTGGTGCTGGGGGAATAGGTTATATTATCTCTAAATTTATAAAATCCTATGATTTTAATGCTGCTGGAACTGCTTTAATTGTTCTTATGATTATCTCAGTTTCTGTGGAGCGTCTAGGCTCATTACTAAAAACTTATACAGAGAGGAGTTAAAAATGAAAACAATTTTTTTAGGTACAGGATCTGCAAATGGGCTTCCTGATGTATTTTGCTCATGTGACTATTGCGAATCTTTAAGAGAACTTAAAGGTAAAAATATTCGTAAAAGGTCAACTTTTTTATTGGGGGATAAAATATTGTTAGACTTTTCACCAGATATTAGAACTCAGATTTTAGAAAATAATGTAGATTTTAGTAAAATCAAAGGGATTCTTTTATCTCATACCCATAATGATCACCTTGATATACAGGAGCTTATAAAAATTAAAAATCCTATGAATATCTATATAAACAGTGTTTCTGAAGAGTGGTTAAAAGAACAGATTAAAATTGCAATAAAACCTAAACATCAAAAAAATCTCCAAGAGAAAATTGGACATCTCAATATCATACCTATAAAATATCATAGTGCATTCACTGTTGAAGAGTTTGAGATTATACCTATTGAAGCTAAGCACACTGGTCTTAATATCGGAGAGTGTGGCACAAACTTTATAATAAAAAAAGATAACTTTATAAGGCTACATGCCTCTGATACTGGAGTATACTCCCTAAAAACCTTTGAATTTTTAAAGAATTTTAAGTTTGATGATATAGTGATTGAGTGTACTTTCTTAGACTTTCAAAAGGATAATGCAGACCATCTTGATATTTCAACACTGAATAAGGTTCTAACTACTCTTAGAGTTCTTCAGTGTATTGACTCTGAAACACCTATAACTGTTACCCATTTTGGTCATGATCCTAAAAAAACTCATGAAGAGATTGAACTTCTTATGAAATCTTTAAATTTCAATATCTCTGTAGCATATGATGGTTTATGCATCAGATAAAATAAAAAGGGAAAATATTTTAATTTTCCCTTTTTTTATCTTATAAATCTACTTTAACTGTTTCTTTAACACCAGCTTCAGATGCTGCAATTGCCTCTTTTGAAAGCTTTTTAAACTGCACTAACGATTGTGTCGCTCCAGCAACATTATCTATCTTTTCTGGATTTTGTGTTTCAACTAACTCTTCAGAGAAAATCTCTTTAAGTTCCGGAACATCTATTTTACTAATCTCTTTATATTTTTTATTGTACTCCACATCTTCGCTTTTTAATTTTCCATCTTTATTTATATAATCAAAGTTTGCAGATTCAATCTTTCCATCTTTTACTGTAAGATCCAAAAATACTTTCCAACCTCTTTTATCAAAGTCTTTCGCTTCGCTTTTAAATACCCCATCATTCATTTTAGCAAATCCAATTGACGTTATGCATAGAGCTCCAATTAAAATCAACATTTTTTTCATAGTATCTCCCCCAAATTTTTATTTAATAATGTTACTTCAATTATCTTATATACTCTATTTTTTATCACTTGTCAAATTTTTACCTTTACTATATAACCCTTCTTGTTTGCCAAAATCTCTTAGCCCAATAGCTATCATACTCAGATATTGTAACTCCTGTACTCCTTCCTGCATGAACAAACTTATTATTTCCTATATATACACCAACGTGTTTTATTCTACTATTCATTTTGAAGAAAATTAGATCTCCAACTTTCCAATTCTCTCTATTTCCAACAACTTGCTCACCAATTTTAACTTGAGTAAGTGTTGTTCTAGGAAGCTCCACATCAAACTGCTCCTTATATAGATGTTGCATAAGGGCTGAGCAGTCCACTCCCTTTTTTGTTGTGCCTCCATAACGATATCTAGTCCCACGCCAATTTGAATAGAACTCTGTTATTTTAGTGCTTTTTATGTACTCTTTTTTCTGGCTTAAAATCTCTTCGTCCACTTCAATTTTTTCTACGACCTTTGGTTTAGTAAAACTTAATGCATGAACCTCTGATGTTATAAAACTAAAGGCAAGTATGAAAAAGGTAGATATTTTTATAAATCTCTTTCCCATAATCATCTCCTGTCTCTTCTCTTATGTTTGTTATTTTTGTAACTTGTAGTTATTATACCTAACTTTTATCATTTTTGCAAATTTTTGACTTTTATGTATCCTATATGATAGAATCTAGGAACTTTATATGTACTAAGGGGGGCGTGAATTTTTATGATGAGGAGTGCATTTTTAAATCGGTCAAAGGAGATTATAAAACTTGCTATTCCTGCTGTTGGTGAGATGATTCTTTATATGCTAATCTGGGTTTTTGATACTTTGATGGTGGGAAAGTATGGAGGACAACTCTCTGTTTCAGCGGTTGGATTTAGTTCTGAAATTATGTATACCTTTATTAATATCCTAATTGGTATGGGTCTTTCCATATCTATAACCTCTATTGTTGCTCGGTGTCTCGGAGCTAAAGAGCATAAAAAAGCTGAAGATATGGCTGACTTAGGTGTTAAAATAGGTAACGGTATTGCTATTATTGTTTTTTTGATATTTTTTATTTTTGCTCAAAACATTCTTAGTATAGCTGGAGCTAAGGGAGATGTTTTAAATTTAGGGTATAAGTATATGAGAATCTGTTCTTTGGGGCTTTTCTTTAATATGATTACTAACCTTTTAAATGGAGTCTTCCGTGGTTGTAAAAATACCAAAACTCCACTTTATGGGGCTGCTATATTAAATATTGTAAACCTTACTTTAGATTATGTTTTAATTTTTGGAAAATTTGGCTTTCCTGAACTTGGAGTTGAAGGAGCTGCCATTGCCACTACAACTGGAAATATATGTGCCTTTTTATTTATTTTAAGTCAACTTAAAAAACTGCCATTTAAAATATCATTAAAAGGTAAAATAAATTTCAATTATTTAAAGGAGCTGGTTAATCTAGCTATTCCATCTGGTTTACAAGAGGGAGCTTTCAGTATAGTGAGACTTTTAAGTGTTATGATGGTAATGAAACTTGGAAGTTTAGCCTTCTCAGCTAATCAAATATCTGTTACTATTGAAAGTATCTCATTTATGCCTGGATGGGGCTTTGCTATATCTGCTGTTTCCCTAGTTGGTCATAGTATTGGAGAAAAAGATTTTAAAAGTGCCAGAGAGTATGCCAATACCTCTTTATTTTTAGCCTGTATTGTCATGGGATTTTTCTCTTTAATCTTTCTGTTTTTTTCAGAAAATTTAGTGAGACTTTTTATAAAAAGTGATGAGATTGATGTTATAGCTCTTGGAGCTACCTGTCTTATGATTGGATCTATACAACAGATTCCGACGGCCATAGATATGGTACTTTCTGGTGCATTAAAAGGTATGGGTGACACAAAGACCCCATTTAGAATAGTTTTATTCTGTAACTGGTGTATCAGATTACCATTGATGTATTATTTTATCTATTTAAAAAGAATGCCCGTTACATATTATTGGTGGATTACATCATTACAATGGACTATTGAAGCAGCCATATTCATTAAAATCTATAGAAATAAATTTTATAAAAAAACCCCAAGAGTTTAAATCTCTTAGGGTTTTTTATTTTTATCCTATGCCTCCGTATAGCACACCTAGTATTAAGATTATCAATACACCAGGCACAAATATATATTTTCCTATTTTTACTATATACTTTCCAACTTTATGTTTTGCTCCTAAATCAATCTCATACTCTATAGATTTTGAATCTATACCATAGAAATAAAATCCTAAGATTATAATAGCTCCAAGAGGAATTAGATATATTGTCATAGTATCTGCAAACATACCAAATAGATTCATATCTAAATCAAGAGGTATCCCCACTAAAAATAGAACTCCACCAACTATAATACTAGATTTTACTCTAGATATATTGAATTTTTCCATAACTGCTTCCACTGGAACTTCTAATTGATTTATAGCTGATGATATAGCTGCAAATATAACACTTAAGAAGAATATTATTCCTAAAATCTTACCTCCAGCCATATTGCTAAATACAGAGGGCAGTGTTATAAAAAGTAAACTTGGTCCAGCTCCTGGTCCATATCCAAAAGCAAAAGCTGCTGGTATAATTATAAATCCTGCCATCAGAGCCGCTAAAGTATCTAAAATACATGTTTGTACAACACTTGTAGAGATGTTTACATCTTTATCTAAATAACTCCCATAAACTAGAAGTGCCGATCCACTTACTCCCACTGTAAAAAATGCCTGTCCTAAAGCCATAACCCATGTTACTGGATTCAGTAGTTTATCCCAGTCTGGATTTAATAAAAACTTTACTCCCTCCATAGCTCCTGGAAGACTTAAAGATTTTATCATAAGTCCAAAGAATATTAGAAACATAAGTGGCATTACAATCTTATTTATCTTTTCAATTCCCTTTATAACTCCTAAAGATATTACACCAACACTTAAGATAACAGCAACAAAATGCCAAAGTATAGATTCACTATTCCCTGTAAAACTCATAAAATACTCTTCATAATTTAATGCATTCATATCCACCATTAAATATGTCACAAAATACTTTATTATCCATCCAAAAACTATTACATAAAATGTAAAAATCCCTGCCACTGAAACAATTGGAACAATTGGCAAAATTTTAGCAAAAGGAACACCTTTCTTCTCCATAATTTTCCCCACACCTAGAACACCTTTTTTCATCATTCTTCCAAATGATATCTCTCCAACTAAACCTATATAGGCAAATAGTGCCATAAATATAAAATAAGGAATCAAAAATGCTGCTCCACCATAAGTTCCCAATTTCCAAGAGAAAAGCCAAATATTTCCAAGTCCTATGGCTGCTCCTACACATGATAAAATAAATCCGATTTTGTTACTAAACTTTTCTCTTTTGTCGTTCACGATAACACCTCCTAAATTTTGTAAAAAAAAATCCACAGAATATATCTGTGGAATAAATGTTTTCTCAATTTAATCTATCAGATACAATCTTTTTTAGTTTTTTGACCAAGCTAAAATAAGTTTGTATCCTGCACTCTCAGGTTACAAACTAACTATGGCCACCACCAAAATAAAAC
>NZ_DBGBQB010000262.1:0-5853 GCF_048470075.1 Cetobacterium sp.
ATAAAAAATCATTATTTTTAGTTGTTATAATACTACTGTTAATAAGCTCGATGGTTTGAAGTTAGTAGGATTTAATCCTCTTAATAATTCAAGCCTTGTTTGATTTACTTTATTCAAGGCTTGAGCGATAGTGTTTTATAAAGCTTAGGCCTTATGGTTTAAGCTTTTTTTATTTTATATTATTTATGAAGGAGATGGTTAAATGGAACAGATTAACAAATTGAGCGATTTTTTAAGTAAGTATTTTATCTTATTGGTTATAGCAGTTTCTCTGGGATCAATATTGGAGCCAGAACCTTTTATTAAATTAAATAAAATAAAGCTATTTGAACAATCACTTATAAATATTGGATTGGGTTTTATTATGTTTATAATGGGAGTTACTTTAAATTTTAAGGATATAAAATTAGTTTTTACAAGATTTAAAGATGTTTTTATTGGGTGTGCAGCTCAATACATAGTTATGCCTTTAGTTGCTTTCATGCTGGCAAAAATTTTTAATTTACCTCCTGCTTTCGCAATAGGGCTAGTGTTGTTAGGAACTTGTCCAGGGGGAACTATAAGCAATGTTATGACTTATATGGCTAAAGGAGATACCGCTTTATCAGTTGCTTTGACAACAGTTTCAACATTTATTTCACCTATTTTAACCCCTTTTTTAACGATGGTTTTGGCTGGTGCTTGGTTAAAAATAGATGCAAAAACTATGTTTTTTAGCATTATTCAAATTGTATTACTTCCAACAATACTAGGGATTTTAGTAAGATTTATGGTAAAAGATAGTTTAGAGAAGTTTACAAAGGCCTTTGTAATTTTTCCAATTATCATAGTTGTTTTAATAAATGGAATGTGTGTAGCTCCAAATAGAGAAAATCTATTAAATTCTAGCTTTATATTGATTGTGGCAGTTTGTCTTCATAATTGGATTGGATATTTTATAGGATATATGGTTGGAAGCTTAGCAAAAATGAGTTCAAAGCAAAAGAAAACAATCTCTATTGAGGTAGGATTACAAAATGCGTCCTTAGCTATTGGACTGTCCTCACAATTTTCAAATCCATTGTGTGCCTTACCATCAGCAATAGCAGTTGTTATTCACTTGATTTCCAGCTCATTATTGGCCAATATTTTTTCTAAGGATTTAAACTTTAAAAAATTTATTTTTGTAAAGAAAACTCAATATGAATAAAAAGGGAGGATTATATGTTTAATCAGAGAAAAGTAGGTATTATAGGAACAGGACATGTGGGAAGTCACTGTGCCCTATCATTGATGCTTCAAGGGGTATGTGATGAAATAGTTTTGGTGGATTGTGATGAAGTTAAAGCCCAGTCCCAGGCTTATGATTGCATGGATACAGCAGCCTTTCTTCCACATAGAGTAAGAGTAAAAAAGGGCGAGGTTAAAGATTTGGGAGAGATGGATATTATAGTTATCAGTGTTGGAACGATAGATAATGTTTCACAAGACCGTTTATCAGAGTTAGAAGGGTCTATAAATATGATAAAATCTTTTGTACCAGATATAATGAAAGCCGGGTTTAAAGGATATTTTGTAGTAATAACTAACCCAGTGGATATAGTGACATATTTTGTTCAAAAACTTTCTGGATTACCTCATCAGCATGTTATAGGAACTGGAACAGGCTTGGATTCAGCAAGACTTTGTAGAACTTTAAGTATGAAATTAAATATAGATACCAAGTCGATTCAGGCTTATATGATGGGAGAACATGGAGATTCTCAAATGGCAGTATTTTCACAGGTAACAATAAACGGTATGGGTTTGAATAGTTTTTTAAAGAAAATAGATAAAGAGATAGACTTAGAGGAAGTAGAGACTATAGTGACAAAAGCGGGTTGGGATATATATACAGGAAAAAAGAGTACAGAGTTTGGGATAGCCTGCGTTTGTACGGATATTGTGAGAGCGATCTACTCTGATGAGAAGAAAGTAATGGCTTGTAGTGGATATTTACAAGGCCACTATGGAGAAGAGAATATTTACACAGGAGTACCAGCTATTATTGGGAAATATGGTGTGGAAAAAGTTTTAGAATTGGACTTAAATAAAGAGGAAAAAGAGAGATTTAATAAAACAACTGATATAATAAAAAAACATATAAAAATAGGAGAGAAAATGTTATAGGAGAAATATTTATGAAATAAAATATAGAGGAGAAAATCTCCTCTATATAAAATTATATATTTAGTGCAAGGGCAATACACCCAAGTAATCCAGCATTATCTCCAAGACCAGGATAAACAATATAGTTATCTATATCTTTTAAAATCTCTTTAGTTTGAACATAGTTATTTAACATCTCTTTTACATTTTTTCTAATTAAAGGAAAAAGTTGAGATTGTTTCATAACTCCCCCACCAAGGATTATCTTTTCTGGAGATACTATTAAAATATAGTTAACAAGGGCTTGAGCTATATAGTATGCTTCAAATTCCCAAGCCTTATGATCAGTAGGAAGTTCAAAGGCTTTTACTCCCCATCTATCCTCAATTGCTGGGCCAGCTGCTAAGCCCTCAAAACAGTCATTATGAAATGGACATTTACCTACATATGTATCTTCAGGGTGTCTTCTAACAAAGATATGTCCCATCTCAGGATGAAGCATTCCGTGAATTAGTTTACCGGAAACTAATGCTCCACCACCGATACCTGTACCAATAGTAAGGTATAAACAGTTTTTTAAACCTTTTGCAGCTCCCCATGTAGCCTCACCTAATGCAGCTCCATTAACATCTGTATCAAAAGCCATAGGAATATTCAAATTTTTTTGTAACTCACCAATTAGATTGAAGTCACTCCAATATTTTTTAGGTGTTTTAGTTATATATCCATAGGTATCAGAGTTTGGATTTGGATCAATAGGACCAAATGAACCTACTCCAATAGCTTCAACTCCCTTATCTTTAAAAAAATCATAAACTTTTTTTAAAGTAATTTCAGGTGTTTCAGTGGGAAAACTAGCTCTTTCAAAAATATTACCATTTTCGTCGGCAATTCCACATACAAATTTTGTTCCTCCAGCTTCGATTGCTCCTAGTTTCATATAATCCTCCAATTAAAATTTATAAAATTCTATCTTAGGTATAGTAAACAATATTTTACCTTTAATTTCAATACCTAAACTTTCTTTGTTAGGGTAGATATTTCCAGTAAAGACTTCCTCTCCATTATTTAAGAAGATTTCAACAGAACATCTATCTACAAAAATATGTATTTTTTTAAGTTTATTAAGATGACACTTTCTAACTCCTTTATATCCAGAACCAGAAAAATCTCTATTTAAAGAGGCTTTTTTTTGCTCAAAATCAAAAGAAAAAGTCGTCTTTTCATTTTTTCCCTTTCTTAGATCAATCTCTATATCTCCAGAGAAATTATCATCTAAGTGAACTATTAATTCATAAGTATCCCCTAAAATATTATATTTTAAAAGATTTAAATAATCTTTTACTTCAATATTTTCTAATACTATCTTATCTTTTCTTAATTTTTTTAAGTTTGGATGTGGAGTTTGTAAAATTTTGTTTTCAAAAATTTCCAAATATCTTGGTAGAGTTAGTGAATGCACCCAATTTTCCTCTTTTATAGATGGGTGATCTAACTCTTCAGGCATACCCATCCATCCAATTAAAACATTTTTATTGCATTCATCTTTAAATGTTTGAGGGGCATAAAATTCAAACCCTCTATCAAGTTCAGTAAAATTGTTTTTTTCAATCTCAGTTAGGTCTCTAATTATATAACCAGACTGATATCTGTTATTATATAGATATCCATCTGCTTTAAGCCCTTGTGGAGAGAAAATTAGAGCTTTACTATCCCCAGTTTCAATAAAGTCTGGACATTCGCACATAAAGCCAAATTCACCCTTAATAATCTCTTTTTCAAAAACCCAATCAATTAGATTGGAAGATGAAAACATAATGACAGTTCCAGTTAAATCTACTCTTTGAGCGCCTAGAAGCATTTTGTAAACACCATCTTTTTTAAATACTTTGGGATCTCTAAAATGCTTTGTATACTCTTTTGGAATATCTTTATTATGGATAACGGGACCTTTTTTTTCAAAGTTTATACCATCTATAGATATAGCAAGACATTGATAGCTCTCTCTAATATCTTTATTTTTTACATTTCCTGTATAAAAAAGATAAAGTTTATTATCTTTCTCAATAGCACTTCCAGAATAGCAACCATTTTTATCAAACCAATCAGTAGGGGATAGAGCGATAGGTAAATTTTGCCAATTGACCATATCAGTACTTTTTAAATGAGCCCAGTGCTTTGCTCCATGCTCACATGCAAAAGGGTTCCATTGATAAAAAACATGGTATTCTCCATTCCAAAATATGAGCCCATTGGGATCATTTAATAATCCAGAAGGAGGTGAAATATGAAATTTATTTTTCCACATATTTTATACCTCGTCTTTAAATCCAAGAGCAAGAGTGGCAAGAGCAGCTCCTATAAAGCTTATTAAAAGGGCAATAATATAGTTTAACATTGATTCAGGTTGAACTATCGATATTCCAGGAATACCTGTAACACCAACAGCATTCATAGATACTTTAGTCAATGTTATATATGCACCACCAAGAGCACCACCAATAACCGCACCAATAAATGGCTTACCAAGTCTTAAATTTACTCCAAATAGAGCAGCTTCAGTGATTCCAAGTAAGCATGAAAGACCAGCAGGTAAAGCTATAGATTTTAATGTTGTATTTTTACTTTTTAAAAATACCGCTATAGCAGCTCCTCCTTGAGCTACATTGGCCATAGACCAAATAGGTAATAAAAAGTTTTTTCCAATGTTTGGATTAGCTAAAAGGTTTGCTTCAATGGCATGAAAACTGTGATGCATTCCAGTTATAACAATAGAAGAGTAACTTCCTCCTAAAAGAATACCGGCAAAAACTCCTAAAGTTGTGTATATATATTCCAGTCCGAAAGAGATTCCATCTCCTATAACTCTTCCCAAAGGTCCAATAATAGTTATACTTATAAATCCTGTTATTAAGATTGTTAAAAATGGTGTTAAAATTATATCTAACATATTAGGAATAATCTTTCTTAAATTCTTTTCAATAATACTCATAATCCAAACAGCGATTAGAATTGGTAAAACAGTTCCTTGATAACCAATTTTAGCAAAGTTCATACCAAATAGAGTAAAATAACCTGAAATTCCATTTCCAACGGTCCAAGCATTCTGTAGAGCCGGATGGATAAGGATTCCTCCAAGGGCAGCAGCTAAATATGGATTTGCTCCAAACTCCTTTGCAGCAGAAAAAGCTAAAATAATTGGAAGGAAAACGAAGGCAGTATTAGAAAACATATCTAAGAGTTCAAATAGTGATGAGTCAGTGGTGAACCAACCAAAAGTTTTTCCCATGCCTAAAACACCCATTAATAAACCACTTGCAACAATGGCAGGAATAATAGGGACAAAAATATTAGACAGGGTTCTAGCGAATCTTTGAAAAATATTTAAATTTTTCATTTGATCTTTTTTAATATCCTCTAAAGATGACTCTTCAATATGAGATTCTCCCAGAATAACACTACAAACTTTATTTACAGTTCCCTGACCTAAAATAATTTGTAACTGTCCATTTGAAAAAAAGGCTCCTTTTATATCTGGATTCTTTTTTAAATTTTCTAGGTTAACAGAATCTTGATTTTTAACGATAACTCTTAACCTAGTGGCACAATGTCCAACAGTAGATATATTTTTTTCAGTTCCAATATTCTCAAGAATAAAGTCAGCAATTTTTTTATAATCCATTTTTTTCCTCCAATAAAAGATATTTTAATTTATGGGAACGTTCC
>NZ_DBGBQB010000263.1:0-10605 GCF_048470075.1 Cetobacterium sp.
AAAAAATATTTAAAAGGTGTATTATTATTGGGAAGTTTATTTGTAGTTGGTTGTAGCGCTTTAGTTGAAAAAAAAGAGCAAGCTAATATAATAATAAAAAATGGTACTCTTTTAACAATGAATGAAAAAAGAGAGATTATAGAGAATGGAGTTATAGTTATAAAAAATAACAAGATAATCTCAGTAGGAAATGAAGATCTATTAAAAAAATATAGTGCAAATAAAGTTATAGATGCTGAAGATGGAATTATTATGCCTGGAATGATAAATACTCATACACATGCATCGATGACAGTATTTAGATCTTTAGCAGATGATGTACCAGATAGGTTGAATAGATATATTTTTCCTTTAGAAAATCAGATGGTAAGTCCAGAGATGTCATACATAGGAGCTAAACATGGGGCTATGGAGATGGCTTTAGGTGGAGTAACTACTATGGTGGATATGTACCTATTTGAAGAGAATGCTGCAGAAGCCGTTAAAGAGGTTGGACTTAGAGGAATTATGACTCAAAATATAATTAAATATCCAACAGCAGATGGAAAGGAAAAAGGAGAAACTTTAAATAGAGCTATCGCTTTTGTTGAAAAATATAAAAATGATGAGTTAATAACTCCTGGATTTGGGCCTCATGGTCCTCATACTGTAACAAAGGATGAGTTATTAAAAATAAAGGAGCTTTCAAAAAAATATAATGTACCAGTTTCAATGCATGTGGCTGAAACTGATGGTGAGTTTGATAGAATAAAAAAAGAGTATAAAATGACACCAGTTGAATACTTGGATTCTTTAGGGTTATTAAATGAGAGATTTATAGCTGCTCACAATATCTTTATAACGGATAGTGATATAGAGTTAATGAAAAAAAGAGATGTTGGAATAGCTCATAATATGGTTGCCAATATCAAATCAGCTAAAGGAATTTCACCAGCCTTAAAAATGCATGATATGGGATTGAGAGTTGGTCTTGGAACAGATGGTCCTATGAGTGGAAATACACTGGATATAATTAGTCAGATGGGATATGTGGCAAAACTTCATAAACTGGACACAAAAGATAGGTCTGCATTACCACCAAAAAAAGCTGTTGAAATGGCAACTATTGGAGGAGCAAAGGCTATACATAGAGAGGACGAGTTAGGAAGTTTAGAGGTTGGTAAATTGGCAGATGTGGTAATAGTAGAGACAAAATCTGTAAATATGAACCCAATATATGATCCATATTCAGCTTTAGTTTATTCAGCTAATGCAAGTAATGTGGATACAGTAATAGTAAATGGAAAACTGATAGTAGAAGATAAGCAGATTAAAACTGTGGACTCTAAAAAAGTGATTAAAGATATCACTGATTTTAAAGAAAAAGTTCAAAAAGTAGCAGAAACTCTATAAAATTAGTCAAAATTATGATATAATATATCCTGTTTTTAAAAAGTTATTAAACTATTTAAATATACAGGGAGGAAACTAATCAAAGTATGCTAGAAAAATTTGTAATTTTAATTACGTTATTGTATTCTACAGTCACATTTGGATACGAGGATACAAAAATCAGAGAGATTATTATAAGTGAAGTATTATCTCATGAGGGGGATAAACTTGTTAAAACACAAAAAGAGCTTTCTAAATATGGAATAAGAAATTTTTTATTGATTGAGTATAATAAAAAATTTAATAAGAATTATGAGATAAAAACTCTTACAGAGGATCAGGCTAGAGAGATAGCTGAACATTTACTGACAGAGTATCGATTAAATGAGATTAAGCATTCATATTCGCAGATGATGATATTTGATATATTTTTTAACGGTGGATATAATGCTGGAGCAGTTATAACGCAAAGAGCCTTAAAGAGATACAGACCATCAGAAAATATAGTTGTAGATGGAGTCTTGGGAAGTAGAACAATTGCAGTTATAAACTCAGTTCAAGATCATGAGAAGTTTATAGATTTAATAACAGAGGAAAGAATAAACTACTATAAAAGCTTAACCAGTTGGGAGCTATATGGAAGAGGTTGGGAAAAAAGAATCCTTTCATATAAAACTAAGTTAAAAGAGATGGCTATGGTTGACAATGGTAGTAGAATATAGTATATTGTGTTTAAAAGAATAAAAAAAGTTTACTAGGGGAGCCTATTGGCTGAGAAGTTTATAACTGACCCTTTGAACCTGATCTAGTTAATTCTAGCGTAGGGAAGTAGCAAAATAGAGTATTTTTTAGTTAAACATCTAACTATAATTTATAATTGAGCTATCCCTATTTGGGGATAGCTTTTTTTATACAAAGATTCTAGGAGGTAAAGATGAAAAAAGTTTTAACTATAGCTGGATCTGACTCATGTGGTGGAGCTGGAATTCAAGCTGATTTAAAGGCTATGAGTGCTCAAGGTGTATATGGGATGAGTGTTATAACGGCGATTACAGCACAGAATACCAAGGGAGTTTTTGCAGTTCAAGAGATTGATTTAGATATTATAAAAAAACAGATAGAAGTTTTATATGAGGATATAGATATAGATGCGGTAAAAATAGGGATGTTATCCAGTAGTGATATAATAAAAGTTGTTTATGAAACTTTAAAAGATGTCAATGCAAAAAATATAGTTATAGACCCAGTGATGGTTTCAAAAAGTGGGTACTATCTTTTAAAAGAGGAGGCTATAGAGGCATTAAAAGAGTTTTTAAAAATAGGAACTCTAGTGACTCCAAATATTCCAGAGGCGGAAATTTTAGCCAATATGAAAATAGAAAATGAAGAGGATATGATTTTAGCAGCTAAAAAGATTAAAACTTTGGGAGCGAAGAATGTCTTAATGAAAGGTGGACATAGAGAGGACAATTGTACAGATATTCTTTTAACAGATAAAGATGAAGTGATAAAGTTTTTAGGAGAAAGATTTGAAACAAAAAATACACATGGAACAGGGTGCACTCTTTCATCAACAATAGCCTCTTATATAGGAAAGGGATACTCTGTGGAGGAATCGGTGAGATTGGGGAAAGAGTATATAACTCAGGCCATAAAAAATTCATTTTCCATAGGAGAGGGAGTTGGACCTGTGGGACACTTTATTGATCTTTATAAAAAGGCAGGTGTTGATTTTGAGTAAAAAAATTATAGATAAAGAGATGATAGAGAGCGTAGTTTCAGCTTTAAAAACTGTAAAAGATAAAACACCTTTAGTTTATCATCTAACAAATATGGTAACTATAAATGATTGTGCTAATATAACTCTAGCTATTGGAGGTTCACCTTTAATGTCTTTTTGCATTGAGGAGATAGAGGAGATAACTAAATTTTCATCAAGTGTGGTTTTAAATATAGGAACTATGGACAAAAGTATGAAAGAGATGGCAATTGAAGTTGGAAAGATTGCCAATAGGTTAGGAAAACCAGTCGTTTTAGATCCCGTTGGTGTTGGAGCTACAAAGGCTAGAAAAAATCTTATAAAATCGCTGTTAAAAGAGGTAAAGTTCTCAGTTATAAAGGGAAATATGGCCGAGATAAAAGCTATTTTAGATATGGAATCTCTAAGTAGAGGAGTGGACTCTTTGGAAGGTAATGACAGTGGAGAGGAGCTAGTTAGATTAGCGTCAAAAAAATTTGATACAGTGATAGCTATAACAGGGGAAGTGGACTATATAGGGGATGAAAAAACTGTTTTTAAATTAAATAACGGGCATAAGATAATGGGATTAGTTACAGGAACTGGGTGTATGATATCCTCTTTAATAGGTTCATTTTTAGGTGGAGGAAACAGTCCAGTTGTGAGTGCAGTAGCTGGAGTATTGGCTATGGGAATAGCTGGAGAGTTAGCTGAGAAAAATTTTATAGGAACAGGTACATTAAAAGTAAATATTATGGATAATATCTCCAATCTAGATGAAGATATAATAAGAAAAAATGAAAAATTATCCTCTGCTATATAGCAGAGGACTTTTTTTTATATAGATAGAAAGGGAAGCCAATTAGGTATATAGCTAGAGTTTGAACCATATAGTTTTTACCAGCTGCATAGACCATCCAAAAACAATAGATAATGGCTAAAATGCCATATAAAATATGTATCTTTTCATCTTTAAAAGAGGAGATTTTTAGAAGAAAAAGAATGGAAAAAATATATGGAAGAAGCATTAAAGCTGCTGCAGAGTTTGTTATTATAAGATATACGTTACTTGAAAAAAGGGATAATACAAAAGCAATTTGCTTAATAAAAGCATTAAAAATCAGTGCATTTCCAGCAGCCCCATGACTATTTAATTTTTTAAAAAAACTTGGAAAAAGATTGTCATTGGATATGTTATAGGGAATCTCTGCGGCTATAATTGTCCATGTGATCCACGCTCCAAAAATGGAGATTAAAACCGATATATTTATAAAAATAGATCCCCATTTTCCAATGACAGATTCTAAAATATATGCTAAAGCGGGGTCTTTTAAAGTTGCAAGTTTATCAGCTGGAAGGATACCATAACTGAGAGTAACAATTAAAATATATAAAAAAAGTGCTATAAAATAACCTATAAATGTGGCTCTACTGACATCATTTTTATTTTTTGCTCTTCCAGAGATAACAACAGCACCTTCAACCCCTATTAAAGCCCATAGAGTTTGAAGCATACACCCTTTAATTTGAGTGAAAATATCCCCTTTATAAGTTAGTTTTCCCCAAAAATCATTTGTAAAAATATCATATTTAAAGAAAAAAAATAGGAAACATATGGACATGATAATGGCTGAGACTTTACCTAAAGTGGCCAAAAAATTAAAAAAATTATAAGTTTTAATTCCACGCATAACAATGTAGGAGATAATCCAGAGTAGTAGAGTTCCTAGAGCAAAACCTTGAGGAGTTTTTACCCCTACAATAGATGGGAAAAAATAACTGAGGGTTTGAACAATAAGAACAGGATAACTAGCATTACTAACCACACAAGCTACCCAATATCCCCAAGCTGAAAAAAATCCAGCTAAAGGTCCAAATCCCACACGAGCATATTCATAGATTCCATTATTTAAGTCACTTTTTTTTAAAAGTAGAGTTTGATAAACTTTAATTATAAAAAATACACCTGAAGCGGATATGCTCCAACCAATTAGAGCAGCACCAATGGATGAGGTCTTTGCAATCTCTTTAGAAATATTAAAAATACCACCACCTATAACTGAACCAATCACTATTCCAATGAGCCCAAATAAACCTAATTCTTTTTTTTCAATCATAAGAAGCCTCCTACCTTTTAGTATTAGTGAGAAAATAGAATAAGTTTGGTAAAAATTAAACACTATTTTTCTTTAGAAAATTATTTTGTACCTTTAGATAAAATACTTTGGCATAGATTAAATTCCTTTAAATTTTTAAATAATTTTATTTTTAACCTTAATTCCTATGTTTTGAAGCATAATAATACAAATTTAATTGAAAAAAATATAGAATTTAAGTTGAAGAGCAAGGAAAAATTACGATAAAATTGTATATAAAAATAGGGAGAGTTAAAAATAAGGAGGTCGTTTATATGATGGGACGAGTAACAAATTGATTGATGTAAATAATTTTGAAAAAAAGCTATTAAAACACGGTAAAATTTTAACATTAAAACCCAAAGAGGAGAGTGTAAACAACCTTTTTTTAGAGAGAGGACATAGTCTAGAACATTTGAAACTGGATTCTCAGAATGAGGGTGAAAGATATGAAGGTATTGCTAGAGAGAGTGTAGTTAAACTTATGAGAGGTTTAAAAGATAAGGAGAGATATATTGGAATTTGGGCTTTAGATACTCTTTTGCACTTGGATCGTCTAGATTTGTACTATGTTTTAAATAAATTTTATCAAGTTTTAGTTGAGAGGGGATTGTTGTATCTCTCTTTTAGAATAGGGGAACAGGACTATTTTAAAGAGGGTAGATGGCACACATGTTTCACTGAAAAGGAGCTAGTTGACTTAGTTGGATTTACTGATTTTGATATTTTAGAAATGAAAAATCAAAATGAATATATCAATGTCATATTAAAAAAATAGAGCTATTTATTAAATAGAAAAAGGGGTTCATTAGAACCCCTTTTTTTAAAGTGATATAGTTCCAGCCAAATAATAGTTTCTTTCAGGAGCAGGAATAGCACTGTCTTTAGTTTCTGAATAGTTATAATGCTCATTAAATATATTGTTGATACCTCCACTTAGAGCGAAGTAATCATTGATTTTATATTGAAGAAAGAGATCTGTAAAATGATATCCAGATATCTTAGTAGTAAAGATACTGTTATTTTGATCAAACTCTCTAACTGTTGATTTTCCTATATAGTTAAAAGATAGACCACTACTGAATCTATCTGTAAATTGATAAGTAGCCTTTAGAGTCAATTTTCCCTCTGGAGCTAGAGGAACCTTTTCACCTTTAAACACTCCACTAGTTATTTTTGTATTAGTGTATGTGATACCCTCACTTAAAGTTAATTTAGAAAAGTATTGTTCACTGAAAAGCTCAGTTCCAACTCTTCTTGTTTTGGAGAGATTCTCATATGACCACCACTTAGTAGCTGGATTATGTACATTTCCTTGAATTAAAGTTATCTCATCATCTGTAAAAGTTGTAAATATGCTCCAAGAGACATAGGTATTATCTATAAAATCTCTAATTCCAATTTCAAAATTATCAGAAGTTTCCGATTTTAAATTATTGCTTGTATACTCTAAATTTTTAGTTTTATTTGTTATTTGACCTGGTAGAGGAGAGATAAATCCTCTTTCATATCTAGTAAAAATAGTTCCTGTATCGCTATAGGAATAGTTTAATCCCAACTCTCCGGCAAAGTTATCGGAGCTTCTACTATCTTTAATAGATTTGGAAGTCTTTATAGTCGGCATTGGAAAAGCAACAATATTAGTTTTACTTACTCTATCTCCTCCAAAGTCTGAGTGTTCATATCTTAGTCCAGTAATTAGATTTAATTTTTCATTTAATTTATATTTGTTTAATCCATAAATAGCATTGGTTTCTTTATAGATATCATTGAAAATATCTATATTAATTTTGCTGTTTATACCCATATTAAGCATAGGTTTATTCGCAATTAAAGGGTAAAATTGACCAGCAGTGGATACATAGCTCACCCTTTTTAATTTTGTTTTATTGTAGTCATATCCTAGAATAAACTCCCCATTGTCATATACATACTTTCCTTTGGTCTTAATACCCTTTGATTTCTCATCAAATCTACCGTCCATTTTAGCTGGTAAATCATATCCAATTAGATTAAAAGGCATTGAACCAATTTTCTCCATTCTATAGTCCATGGTAGAGGTTTCAACAAAGTTTCTTCTATATCGCTGATCATATAAAGTTGTTAAAAATGTAAACTGATCATTGACCTTTAACTCATAATCAAGGGAATAACTCTCTCTATCACTATGACTTTCTACTGGAAAACCAGAGATTTTTCTATTTTTGTCTAAATCTGTTTTTAAAGCTGGGGTAGATGTATCATCATTACCTCTAAATTTAGTTCCTTGAAAATGGATTCGTTGATTGGGACTCAATTTATAGTCAAATCCTCCAGTGAAACTTCCATTTTCTCTTTTATCTCCGTCTCTATAACCATGTCCACTTAAATATGAGTATCCAGTATTTACATATAGTTTATCGGTTATATTATATCCAGAACTAAAAGCTGTTTTATTTGTATTATAGGAAAAATTACCATAATTTAGAGTAAAATAGTCCTTTCTTTCAGTGGCTTTTGTAATTATGTTAACAACGCCACCAGCAGTACCAGAACCATTTAATACAGCTCCACCCCCTGGAATAAGTTCAATTCTTTCAATGGAATAGACAGGTATAGTATTTATAGGTAAAGTTCCCATAGATTCGTCAATGGGATTAATAGATATTCCATCAACTAAAACTTTAACTCTAGAGATTGCACGCTCTCCATTTCCCCTCAGGTCAATAATTGGTCCAAAATAAGTATCCTGTATCACTACATTGGGTGAATCTCTAAGAACTTCTTCAACATTTTTATACTCTTTCTTTTCTAAAGTTTCTTTAGAGATAATAGTAACATTTTTATTTTCTTTATTTAGTTTTTCTTGAAAACCAGTTGTAGAGGTGATGATACTTTCTTCAAGATTGATACTTTGTTCTTGAGCTATTGCCAAACTAGTAACAATCCAGAGAAATAAAAATATTTTTTTCATAAAATTAATACCTCCCATAATTTAAATTGACAAATTTCAAATAAATCACTATAATTATAATATCAATTAATTTGAAAGTCAAATCTTTTCAGAATAAATAATTTTAGGAGTGGGAAAATGTTTGAAATAAGGTATAAATCACACCATGATGTGAAAGATGTAATTTTATCAAAAAATAAGAGAAAATTAAAATTACCAACTACATATTGGAGAATGATGGAAAAAGAACCACAAGATTTAGATGGAGGGATATATGTTCATGTTCCATTTTGTGATAAAATTTGTTCATTCTGCAATATGAATAGAAAACAATTAGATAATGATTTAGAGGACTATACAAAATTTCTAATAAAGGAGATTGATAGGTATAGAGATAAACCTTATGTACAGAAAAAAAGATTTTCAGTGATATTTTTTGGAGGGGGAACTCCAACAATTCTAAAACCACATCAACTTGAAAGGGTTTTATCCAATTTAAGAGAGGTATTTCCTCTTGGAGAGGACTATGAATTTACCTTTGAAACAACGTTACATAATTTGACTTGGGAAAAACTAGAGATTATGAAAAAATATGGAGTAAACAGGCTGAGTATAGGGATTCAAACATTTTCAAATAGAGGTAGAAAACTACTAAATAGAACATATGAGCAGGAGTTTATAAAGAATAGGTTAAAAGAGATCAAAGATAGATTTCAAGGATTAGTCTGTATGGATATTATATATAACTATTTGGACCAAAGTTTGGAAGAGGTAGTTGAGGATGCTAAAATAGTGGAAGAGATATCTCCGGACAGTGTAAGTTTTTACTCTTTAATGATACATGATGGGTCTGAAATTTCTAAAGATTTAAACACAGGAGAGAGAACTTTTAATTATAAACTTGAAAAGGATAAAGAGTTACATGATGCTTTTTTGAACCATTTACTTGAAAGTGGTTACACTGTATTGGAGCACACTAAGTTAACTAAGGGAACAGATTCATATAGATATATTAAAAATGTGCATCAACTAAAAGATTTAATTCCCATTGGAATTGGCGCTGGTGGTAGAGTTCAAAATATAGAGCTATATCACTTAAATAAATTGGTGACATTTTATTCAGAGGATTCAGATAGAATGATGAAAATGAAGTTAATATCGGGGCTTTCTCAGTATGAATATGTAGATTTAAGTGACTTGAAGAGTATTGTGGGAGAAAAATATAGTGAGATATATAAAACTTTGACAGAGTTGGAAAAAAAGGGGTATATATATTTGGAAAAAGATAGATATAGATATACTAAAAAGGGTATTTTTTGGGGAAATAATATATCGGCACTTTTAGTTGATACATATATTAAAAATTAGTATATAGGGAGGGAAAATGAAGAAAACAGTTTTAATCTATTCATCATTAACTGGAAATACTAAAAAGGTTGGAGAGGCAATTTTTGAAATATTAGAGGGTGAAAAAGATATATATTCAGTGGAGGAGTTTGACATTAAAACACTGGATAGATATGACAGAGTTATTCTTGGATTTTGGGTGGATAAAGGTGTTGCTGATTCACGTATTAGAAAACTAATTGGAAATATTGAAAATAAAGATGTGGCATTTTTTGGAACTTTAGGTGCGGAGCCAAACTCAGATCATGGCAAGAAAGTTTATAATAGAGTTGCAGAGTTATGCAATAAGAAAAATAGATTGATTGGAGGATTTTTATCTTTGGGTAAAATTTCAGAAAAACTGGTTGAAAAGATGGGGAAATTCCCACTTAAATTGATTCATCCATTGACACCAGAGAGATTAGCTAGAATTGAAAATGCGAGTAATCATCCAAATGATGAGGATTTTGATAATGCAAAAAAATATTTTATGAGTATTTTATAAAAAAAAGAATAGCAGCTCACAAAAAATGTGAGCTGCTATTTCTTACTTTAGCTTTTCAATAATATCCTCTATGGTTTGCTTTCCAAATGATACATCACTATCATCTATAATTAAAGCGGGAACTCCCATGATATTATATTTATTTTTTAACTCTGGAAATTCGAAGATATCAATCATTTCAGCCTCGATATTTGGATTTTCAATAGCCAATCTCTGTGCTCCTATAACCACTTCTGGACAAAGGGAACAAGATAGTGAAACAGCAATCTTAAGAGTTGTTTTTCTGTTGATACCTTTTATTTTATTTTTGATATTTTCACTTAACTCCTGTCCAGGACCAGCGATATTATATAGAGCTAAAATAAATGAATTTAACTCATGTCCACTTGGTAGACCAGAGAATTTAACTCCTCTAAACTTATTACTAGAATCTAAAATTGCGATAGTTGGAGAGAAATTCAAAGATATATCTCTTTCCAATTCTGGGTTTTCACCTAATTTATAAGTTTTTAAATCTATTTTATCAGAGATACTGGAA
>NZ_DBGBQB010000264.1:0-5918 GCF_048470075.1 Cetobacterium sp.
ACAAGAGAGGAAAAATGGAAAAAAAATCCTAATTTAAAATTAATAAAAGAGTATCTTAATGAACATATGAAAATTAGAGTTGTAAAAGAAGGCGAAAAAATTCATCAATATGATAAAACTAAAAAGTATATCCATTATGTAATAGTTGGAAAATTTTTTCATTATCGTGAGTTGAAAATGGGAAAAAGAAATCTAATAGCTTTAAATGAAGCACCAGAATGGATTGGGATGGATAGAGTTTTAGATAAGGAAAATGCAAATGCTACAGAAGATTGTGTAATAGAAGAGTGTATCGTAATAGATATAGAAAAAGAGTATTTTATAGAGTGCCTTAAAAATAATGGGGAAATATCACTATATATTATAAAAAATTTATTGAAAAAAATGTCACTAACATCAAATCGTGCAGAATATATGTTAATTAATGATGCAAAACTACAATTTTTATGTTGGTTAAATGAGTATTGGAGAAATAACTGTGAGGGTGAAGAGGAACTAATAATTAGATTAAAAAACGACTATATTATGGATAATATAGGAATAAGCACTAGAACATTTTATCGTATACTAAAAGAGCTGAAAGAAGAGGGGTTAATTGCTACTGTAAAGGGAAATATAGCTATAAATAGTTTACAAATAGAGAAAATAAAAAATATATTATAAATTCAACGGGAGGATTAAATGGATGAGTTAAAAAGCGGGGATATATCAATAGATATTCCTAGGTATTCATCAGAACCTGAAGCGGGAAAGATTAAAAATAAAAATATACTGGTGGATATTTTTAAGTATTCTTTGGGAGGATTAGGAGTTACACTTGCGACAAATTTGACTATGTCATATTTAAACTTTTTTTTAACAGATATTTTTGGAATAACAGCTTTTGCTGTAGCAGGAATAATGTTAGTTTCGAGAATTGTAGATGCCATAACAGATCCTGTGATGGGAATAGGAGCTGATAGAACAAAATCTCGTTGGGGAAAGTTTAGACCTTGGATGATATTTTTTGCACCGGTACTAGGATTTGCTGTATTTTTACTTTTTTATACACCAAATATTCCTGAGAGTATGAAGGTTATATATGCTTATGGAGTATTTATATTTTATTCAATAGCAATTACAATTGTTTCAATACCATATTTTGCACTAGTGCCTGTAATCTCTAAAGATTCACATACTAGAACAATTATTATATCTTGGAAAAGTGTAATGTGCCAAGTAGCTGTATTATGTATTTCAACTTTTGCACTGCCTATGGTAAATATGTTTGGTGGTGGACAAAAGGGATGGGCAACATTTGGAGGAATTGTTGGAGTAGCAGCAACTATTTTTGTATGGATAGCAGCAGATGGAGCTAAGGCTCATGATATTCCTAGCAATACAGAAGTATCAAACAATAGTAAAAAAAATAAAGAGGAAAATAATTTTAAAATTCTTTTAAAAACAAAACCACTTTTAGTTCTTGTGGTAGCTTTTGGATTATCAATGTTTGCAAATACTCTTGTGAATTCAGCAAATATGTATTATTTTAAATATATTTTAAATAAACAAAATTGGATTCCAACAGTTATGGCAGTGAGTATGGGAGCGAGTATTTTTGCATCTATGATTCTACCGAAAATTGAAGGGATTTTTGGAAAGAAAAAAGCCTTTATGTATTCAACTCTTATTTGTGTAATACCTTTAATTTTATTAGGATTAAACCCCAATGTAACTTCAATATATTCACTTCTTGCCCAACTTATTTTATTTGGATTTATGTATGGAATAGCAAGTGCTTTACCTTGGGCTATGATACCAGATTGTATCGACTATGCAGAGTGGAAATATGGTGTACAACCAAATGGATTATTTACAGCAACATTTACGTTTGTCCAAAAGTGTGGAATAGCTATTGGTGGATTTTTATCAAGTTTTCTACTTGGAATAGCAGGATTTGTTGCAAATAAAGATCAAGTTGAAAGTTCTATAAAGATGATAATATCATTGCGTTTTATAATACCAGCAGTATTATTTCTTCTAGTTGTAGTTGTATTATACTTTTATGAGATAACTCCAGAAAGAACAAAAGAGATTTCAAAAGAACTAGAGAAAAGAAGAGATATCGCATAGATAAAGTAAAATACGGAGGAAAAAATGAACGAATTAAATCAAAGGTATTCAAAAGAGGTAACAGATATTGTTTCAGTTAGTGGAAAATATCCATGTATGACTAAAACTAAAGATGGACAAACATATGTTTGTTATCAAGAGTATAAAGATAGACATGATGTTATTGTGGCTGGAGTTTTAACTCAAGAAAAGGGTGAGTTTTTAGATGGAACTATAATATCTCAAGGTGGAGAAGCACTAAAGCCTGTTTGCGTAGCAGATGGAAATCGTGTATGGTATGCTTGGGGAGAGAATAAAAATCAAAAATGGGGAATTTATTATAGAAGTTATGAAAATGGAATCTATGGAGAGATTCAATGTGCAGAGGAGGGAGAAGCACTTTTTTATCCATATCTGTATTCAAAGGATGGTATGGTATACCTTATTTGGAATCGTCAATATAGTAACTCAGCAGAAATTGTAATGGGAATAATTGGAGAGAGTGGAATTGAAAATATTCAAGTGGTTTCATCTTCCAAAGAGGTTTATAGACCAAGTTATACTATGACAGATGATGGGACTGGATATGTGGCTTACGACTCTTTTAATGGGAAAAACTATGATGTTTTAGTAAGAACTTTTAAAGAGGGAGTTTGGTCAGAAGAAAAAGCAGTGAGTACATCAAAAACTGCTTGGGCAGCTCAGCCTCTGGTTGCTTCACTAAAAGATAAAGTTTTAGTATGTTGGTATGATTTTAACCATGGATCAGATTTTTCATACAATAGTTCAGTGGTTTTCTTAAAAGACAATGAATTAATTGTAGAGGAACCTTATTGTATCGGAAGAGGAATAGATTGGTATGAGGATATAGCAGTTGGAGAAAACTCCAAGGGAGAGGTTGTTTTTTCCTATTCTTGGGGAAAAACAAAATTGCATGTAAGACACTATGATTATGAAAATAAATGGAGTGAACCAGTAGTTTTCACTTATGATGAGAATAGTTTTGCGTCTAATCAAAGAGCGTTAATTGATGAGGAGGGAACGATACATTTAGTATGGCAGTATGGAAATCAAAATGGACATAAACCAATTAGAAATGCACAAGTTATTTATACTTGGTTAAAAGCCGATGAGTTTGAAAACTATATTGATACAGAAGCTGAGAAAGTGAGTGACCCATTTACTCGTCCAATTCCAGCGGAAAAGTCGCTAGACCGTGTAAGTAAAGAGGAAACTAAAAAGTGGATGATAAAAAATGGATATGGAGAAAAGTTTCCAGTGTTTGGAGATATCCATGGTCAAAGTGGGATGTCAGATGGAGTTGGAGAGATAGACCAATTTTTTAATATTGCAAAAGCATGGGCAAATTTAGACTTTACAGCATTAACAGATCATGATTGTTATCCTTATTGGTTAAGTGAATCAGAATGGGAGTGGATTCGTACAACTTCAAGATTATTTAATGTTGAAGAAGAGATGGCAACACTTTTAGCTTATGAGTGGACACCAAATGAATATCGTTATGATTTTGGGCATAAAAATATATACTATAGAGGATTTGAAGGGGAGTTATTCCGTTCAGGAGATGAAGGAGGATTAACGCCAGATCGTCTGTTTAGTAGTATAAAAAAATATAAAGCTATGGCATTTCCACATCACCCAGCAGCTAGTTGGAAACTTGTTAGTGCTGCAACTGACTGGTCATTCCATGACGATAGTGTCCAAAGAATGGTAGAGATTTTTTCAAGACATGCCCCTTTTGAATACTATGGAAACTATTCTAAATACACTAAAAATAATATGCAAATTGAGCACTGTAGTGCGCAAGATGCTCTAGCAAGAGGCTATCATTTAGGATTTATTGCAGGAAGTGATTCACATCAGATGGAACATGGTTTAGAGGGAGGAATAATTGTATCCTTTGTAGATAGATTAACTAATGAAACAGTTTGGGATAATCTATATAATCGTTTTGCCTATGGAACGTCAGGAGCTGGAATTTTATTATCTTTTAAAGCTGATAACTATGAAATGGGTCAAATTGTAAAAAGTACAATTGGAAATCAAGTGGTATTTAGTGTAAGTGTATTGGGAACAGATGATTTAAAGGTTGAAGTACTATGTAACAATAAAGTTATAATAGAAAAAGAATCGATTGATAGAGCATGTGATTTTGTTTTCACTAGGGAAGTTGGAGAGAGAGAAGATTTCTATTATGTAAGAGTTACACAAAAAGATGATCATCAAGCTTGGGGGAGTCCAATTTGGATAAGCGCTCAGAAATAACTTTATTTTATAATTAATGGAAAAGCTGTAGTTGAATCTACAGCTTTTTCATTACATAAGGAAACTATAAAAATCCAGCAAGAACAAGATTAGAGTTACATTAATAATTTATAAGAAAGAAATTTTCTACTCTTATCGAATATAACTTTACAATATCTATTGAGGAGGTAGCAAATATGAAAAAAGTAATTTTATTGATTGGAATTATTTCAACAACAATTTTTGCAGCAACACCTGAAAAAACAGTAACTCAACCGATGTCACCAGAAGTGATGTCTAAAGAGATGGTTCATCACCATATTGGAAAAATGACTCCTGATATGATGAAAGAAGAGGAACAGTACCAAAAAGAGATTGATAGCAAAAAATTGGAAATTCAAAAAGAAGCTGGAAGAGATAAACCTGATTGGAATAAAATCCACAAGTTACATCAAGAGGTTGGTCAAAAATATGCTGACCACGCAACAAAAATGATGCAGATGCAAATGATGCAAAATTAATATGGGGACTCCGTCAGAAAAATGTGTTTTTACAAAAAATAAATTGAGCTTTTAATACAAATATTTTTATTGATTTCATAATAAAAAAATTGTAAACTATAGTCCTAAATAAATTTTAATATCAGGAGTGATTTTTTGTTTAACAAAGAGAGTGTACTCTTCCTGTGATAGGAAGGTTATAAATTCCTTTTCTAGACACAGGTTTTGATTAAGGTTTACAATCAAAATTAAAATTAGTCGGAGGATAAAATTGGAATTAAAAATAAGATTAGAAGAAAAAAATGATTATAGAAAAGTTGAAGAAGTTACTAGAGAGGCTTTTTGGAATCTATATATTCCAGGGGCTAATGAGCACTCTATAGTCCATTATTTAAGAAATTCAGAACTAGCAATTCCTCAATTGAATTTTGTGGGCATTAAAGATGGAGAAATAGTTGGTTATATTTTTTATACAAAAGCTCAGATTATCGATAAAAAAGGAACTTCTCATGAAGTTCTAACTTTTGGTCCATTGAGCGTATCTCCAAAATTACAAAAACTTGGGATAGGAAAAGCTTTGATAGAATTTAGTAAAAAAAGAGCAATCGATATGGGGTATAAAGCTATAATTATATATGGATATCCAGAATATTATAATAAAGTCGGATTCAAAAGTGCAGCAAACTTTGGAATAGCAAGAGCTGATGGAGTTTTTGCCAAAGCACTTTTAGCTATGGAACTTTATCCTGATTCGTTAAAAGGAATATCAGGTAATTTTCACGAATCTGTAAGTTGCTTTGAATTAGATGAGAATGAATTTTTAGAATTTGAATCATCATTTCCTATAAAAGAGAAAAAATATGAGTTGTCACAAGATATCTTTTTAGAAATGGTTGATAAGCTTGAAGATTTAGAAAACATGAAATTAAATAATAATTAATTTGTCTTTTAATAGTATTTTTAGGGATGATTTTTTTAAAAGTGAGAGTGTTTAAATCTTTGTGTAAATCTCAGTAATTTTTCTAGATTAATAGATTTAATATTTTTTACTTTTAATACTAA
>NZ_DBGBQB010000265.1:0-1664 GCF_048470075.1 Cetobacterium sp.
TTGTACCACTTTTTAACCTCTCCTAACTCATAATCTAACTCATAATATTTTAAAGTTGATTCCACCTCGTTTTCAGTTAGTCCAAAATAATTAAAATTATTGTCTAATATTGTAGATACTGAAAGGTTATTTAAGCCTGAGAATATACTTTCTTTTGCAACTCTCAATATTCCAGTAAGCACTGAAAGCTCTAAAAATGGATTGCCTTTTAGTGCTGCACTCAGAAAATTACGGAAGAAGAATATAGCTTCATCATAATATCCCTGCGAATGAGCTGTTACCAATGGCGTATCATATTCATCTATCAGGATAATAACTTTTTGTCCATGGTATCTCTCTAACATATTTGAAAGGTTTAATAAACTATTCTCCAGTTCAGTTGCTGATATTTTTCCTGCTATTGTCTTATCAAACGCCTCTAATTCATACTCTTTAAGAATCTCTCTTACAAAATATTTTTTTCTATAAAGTTGAACTATTAAATCTTTTATTTTTTCGAAACACTTTTCCCAACTATCTACTTTTATATCTTTTAAACTTATATATATCACAGGATATTCTCCTGCATATTCCATCTTATCTGTTTTTGAAATATTTAATCCTTCAAATAGCTTTCTATTATTTTCTCTGTCCTCTATACTGAAGAAATAGTTAAGCATTGACATATTTAAAGTTTTCCCAAACCTTCTTGGTCTTGGTAACAGTGTTACTTTAGATTTTTTATCTAATAATTCATTTATTAGCATAGATTTATCTACAAAGTAATAATCGTCTTCTATTACCTCTTTGAAGTCATCTATCCCCACAGGTAACTTTTTCTTAACCATCTTTTTCACCTCTTATACCTTTTCTTTAATTATATCATATTTTCTTCATTAATCTTCCCAAACTTCTCATAATTTACTTTCTCTCTCAGATTTTTATTCCTATTTCATGAAAATCATCCATATGAAGATTAAAATATATTACTTCTAATTCTAATGATTTTCCTATCCCAAAATCATATTTTAAAGGAGCACTACCATCCACAAAAGGACAGATTAGATAAAGCTTTTTACAATTTTCATACTTTGTTCCATAGGCATATAGTTGATACATATCCTCTTGACTTGGTTCCTTAGGAATAATTTTCCATTTAGTATCACAGACAATAGTTTTATTCTCTGCCTCTATTACAATATCTGGCCTTAATCCAAATCTTCCACTTCTATCTATATATGCTAAGTGATGCGCTCTGTCTTGCAGTTTTAGATTTTCAATCTCGTCTTTTTTTCTTAAGTGATCCCCAATATAGCTTTCAAAGAGCTTATTCATATCAAAAAGCAATGCAAAAGCAATTTCGCTACCTTTATATGGGGAGAAGCTGTTATTCAAAAGAAAGACTTTACACCACTTTAAAACCTGTTCATAGTTTTTCACATCCCGCCCTAATTTAATCTTTGAAAAACAACTATTGTAATCATAGATAGGCTTTATATCTTCAAATACAAATTTAAACTCTCTAATTCTCTTTTTATTAGTTAACGTTGTACATTTTTTATAAAGAAAATCTAGCGTAGTTTTTATAATACGATTCTCTACTCTTTCTGGGCTAAACTCATCATATTCAACAGAGAATCTCTCTTTATGAGTAGTGTTCTTTTTAATCTGGTCAGCTATTTTTA
>NZ_DBGBQB010000266.1:0-4181 GCF_048470075.1 Cetobacterium sp.
TTATCAATTGAAAGAGCTAGAGAGGTACAAAAATTTTTAATAGAAAAGGGTGTATCATCTGAAAAAATTTATGTAGAAGGACATTCAAAACAGTATCTAAATTCAAATAGTTCACTACTAGAAAAGGCTCAAAATAGAAGGGTTGAAATAAAAATAATTTAAAAATAATAAATGGGAGGATTGAATTATGAAAAATATTTGTAATGAGGAGAAATGTTTGAAAAGATATTTAAAAAATAAGATATCTTTAAACACAGAAACTGTTGTTAAATTTCTAATAACAGGAATGGTATTAGGTTCACTTACAGCTTGTGGAGGAGGTGGAGGAAACTCATCTAATCCTGTTCCACCAGTAGTAGACCAAGAACCACCAATACCAGAACCACCTTTAGTTGAAGAAGTAGAAATAAATAAAAATAATGAAGGGCATTCAATAGTGGGGGAAAATGTTAAAATATCAGGGACAATAAAGGCAGACACTAACTCTACAAATTTAATAGGAATAAAAGCAGAAAATTCAAACGTAGAAAGCAATGCAAATGTTATTTTAAATGGAGACGGAAATATAGGTATATATGGAACAACACGTAATGCAAGAAGTTTGTATTCTATTAAAAATACAGGAACTATAGAAGTAACAGGTAAAAATTCAATAGGAATGTCTGGTGAAAATGGTGTGTTAGTAGAAAATAATGGAACCATTATTGGAAAAGGACAAGGGTTGTACCAACAGAATCCAGATGGAACAATTATAGCAAATGATAGTGGAACAATTGGAATATTAGTAAATAATGGGTCAAAAGGAATAAATAATAAAGATATACTGTTAGACGGCGCATATACAAAAGGGATGCAAGCAATTAATGGGAGTATTATAGAAAATAATGGGAAAATTTCTATGAAATCAAAAATTGTTAGAGAAAGTGAGCTTTGGGAAGGAGAATACTATAATGAAGAAATGTATTCAAGGGAAAGAGGATTAAATGCTCAAAATGGAAGTATCGCAATAAATAATGGATTAATAACAGGAGAAGGAAGTATAACAGGAATAAAAGTTAAAAGTGGATCAAGAGGAGAAAATAATGGAACTATACAATTAGAATCATTAAGGCAAGACGCAGAGATTGTGGTTGATTATGGAGATTATTTTGTGTATTTACAAGATGAAAAGTTAGGAAAGGTGAGAGGACTTAGGGCAAGAGAGAAAGATAGTATTGTAATAAATAATAAAGATATCCAATTGTCTGGAGAGGCAATTGGAATGCAAGCTGATAGCAAAGGAACAGCAATAAATAACGGAAATATTCAATTGGTGTCTCAAAATATTAAAACTAGAGGTTATGCAAAAGGTGGGGAACCTTATGACTGGAAATATAAAGAGGTTGGAACAACTTATAGTGAATTAATAGGAATGTTTGCTAAAACTGGAACAATAGAAAATAGAGAAACAGGAAATATATCTTTATTAGGATCGGGATATGGAATGAGAGCTATTTTAAATTCAGTAGGAATAAATAATGGAAATATTTTAGCTGAAGCAAAAGCTGAATTATGGAGTGGAAGTGTAGGAGTAAATGACCCAGATCCGACAGAATTAAGACCACATAAATGGGCACCAATAGTAGGAATGGAAGCAAACGAATCTAAAATAGTTAATAATAAGGAAATTACTGTTCTTAATAGTGGAATAGGGATGATTGGAAAAGATAATTCAAAAGTAATTAATAATGATAAAATAGTAGTTAATGGAATATTTGATGAGGAATATAAAAGAATTCATTGGGCATTTGCAGAAAATTCAGGAATGTATTTGTTTAGAAATTCTTCTGGAGAAAATAATGGAAGTATAATAGTAACTGGAGATACAGAAAATGAGGCAGTGGTATTAGATGAAACTTCAAGTTTTGTAAATAACGGTAAAATAGAAGTTGAAACTATAGGAGAGCATGCTAGAGGAATATCAGGAAATGGAACTACTGGAGGAACAAAATTAATAAATAATGGAAGTATTAAAGTTAGCTATGCAAAAGGGAATTCTCAACATTCAGAAGATGTAGCGGGAATATCAGCAGTAAGAGATATTTTAAATACTGGAACTATTGAGATAAACTCAAATGAAGGTAGAATTGCAGCAGGAATAAAATCTAATAGCAGATTTTCGTCAGATAGTACTCGTGAAATTAGTAATAATAAAGATGGAAAAATAATAGTAAATGGTGATAATGTTATTGGAATTCAAGCTACAAATGATATAAATAATACAACAAATACAGATATTATTTCTATTGTGAATGATGGATTAATAGTAGTTAATGGAAAAATAAAAGATATTCCTATGGGAGATACAACAGAAGGAGAAATACCTACAGGAATTCAAGCTTTTAATTATGCTGGTCAATCAAATAAAGGATTAATAACTAATAATAATAAAATAGAAGTTGAAAGTTTAGATATTGCTAGAGGAATAGACTCTTATGGTAACGATGTTGTTAATAATGGAATTATTAGTGTAAAAGGAATAAATGCAGAAGGAATAAGGGTACAAGCAGAAGGAGCTATAGCAACAAATAATGGAACAATAAATGTTGATGGAAAAGGATCTTTTGGAATGTACGCAGGAATGGATAGCACAGCTATAAACTCAGAAACTGGTATAATTAATGTATCTGCAACAGCAGAAGGAGGAATGTTTGCAAGTGGACAAGGAGCAAAAGTAATAAATAAAGGAACTATTAATATAGCTAATAGAGATGGGCTAAACGAATCAAATAAAGAGAGTATAGCATTAAAATCAAGTGGTGGTGGAGTTATAGAAAATTATGGAACTATAAATATAGATGGAAACTTAACTTTAAACTCTATGAATAGTGGTAGATATGTAATTGGAACTAATAAAGATGGGTCTTATGGTAAGATATCTGCTAAAAATGTATCTATAGATGGAGATGTAGTTGTATCAACAGAAATAACAAAAAATGGATTTAAGAATGAATACACTATGCAAAATATTGTGGATGCTGAAAATATTTCTTTAGGAGATAACTTTAATTTTACCTCAAATTCACTACTTTACGATGCAAAAGCTGTAACAGACACATGGGGTAATTTAGATGCCACTTTAATAAGAAACAATAAAACTTTATCAGATTTTACAACAGGATATATTACATCAACTGCTAATATCTTTGGAAAATATCAAACTGAAGAGATGTTTAAAACTTTAAATGAAGATGCAAAAGAGGTTGTAAAAGCTATTGATACAAGTAGTGTAGAAGCAATAGATAGAAGTTTAAATAGTTTAACTCCAACAATATATTCAAACTTAGGAAGACAGATACTTGAAACAAGTGAAACATTTAAAGAGCAAGATATGGTAGCTATAAACAGTTTAGGAGAAAATAGTTATAACTTTACATTTATAGGAGAGTATCAAGATGTATCTTCTAGAAATAATATAGAAGGTTATAAGGGGAAATTAACAGGATTTGTAGGAGCTATGAATTTTGGAGATAGTACTTTTGGAACTCTTGGATATACTTATAATAATATTGATTATAAGGAAAATGGAAAAGGAAATATTCAAACAATACATTTAGGACTTAATAAATTTATAAAATATCAAGGAATGGATTTGAGATTAGGATTAGGTGGAGAGTATAACTTCCATGAAAATAAAAGAGATATAGATTTAGTTAGCAGAATAGCAGAATCAGATTTTGATTCTTATGGAGTAAGAGCTTCTGGAGAAGTATCAAAAATATTTGGAGAAAAGGTATTTGTAAAACCATATTTAGGATTTGATTTAGCTCATATGAAGTATGATTCATTTACAGAGTCAAATGCTAACTCATTAAATGCAACAGTTGAATCAGAAAACTATACATCAGTTCTTCCGAAAGTTGGATTATTAGTTGGAAATAAATTTGGAGGATTGGATTTGTTTGCAGGAATAGAATATTCATATGAATTAGGGAATATAGATAAAGAGCAAGAGTTCATTTATGAAGGATTTAGTGGAAAAGGAAAACTTCCAAAAGATGATTTAGAGTGCGGAACAACAGGAGTAAAATTAGGAGCAAACTATGGAGTTAATAATTTTACATTGGGTGTAAGTTTAGGTAAAAACTTTGGAAGAAGAGATAATAGTTTTGTTGATTTTTCTTTAGGATACACATTTTAAT
>NZ_DBGBQB010000267.1:0-1940 GCF_048470075.1 Cetobacterium sp.
CATTCACACTACTTTAATTTATCTATTTTTTTATATTTTTATACATTATTTTTTTATAAAAGTAGTATTTAAATTTTTCTCAAGACTTTCTCTTATTGATGATAACTCCGCTTCATAAGATTTTGAAGTATTTTTAGGATATCTATCATTCATGAATCTTCCATAATTTTTCATTCCCCACCAATCAGCAAGATCATTATCAAATACTTCATATGCTCTCATATATTCATCCCATTTTTTATCATTTATACCTACTCCATCTCCTATAAAGCCTCTTCCGCCACCTAAAAATCCACAATTCATAATTGTATAAATTCCTTTTCCTTCTAATAATCCTTTAGGTCCTTTTGGTGTGCTCGTATAAGCAAACTCTTTAGAAAAAACTCTCTCCTGATATCCTTTAACCATTGCATTAGCACTATCATGCCAATTTGGATAAACAAACACAATATAATCAGCTTCTCTAACTAGATCTTGCTCCTTTTTTACATCTGCTTTAGGTTCTCCAATTCCATCTTTTTGATAAAAAAACTCATCTTCTGATAATACTGGGTTCCATTTCATTCTATAAAGGTCTCTTGCTTTTACCTCAACTCCATTATCTTCAAGATATTTCATAGCTGTATTAGCCATATCATAAGTTACGCTATTTTTTCTTAAATCCCCAATTACAAAAAGTGCCTTCTTTTTATTTGAATTTGTAAATCCTTTTGGGTTATACTTTCTAACTAAAGCTGCAGGAACTATAGAAGCTGAAGATATTTCATCTATATTTTCAGGTAATTTACCTCCTTTTACTACAATCTTACTTTCAGAAGCTCCACCCTTATCATCATATTTCTTGTCCTCTGAAAAACTTAATAGTGCAAAAAATAAACATAAACTTCCTAATATTACTTTTCTCATTTCTCCCCCTATTTCTAAATTCTAGTATCTGTTTTTTTGTCTGTTTATTATACCTAAAGTTCTATATACTGTCAATATTTTTTATTTTAAGTTTTACTTTATTTTTATTTAAAAACAACCTTATACTATCTTTATCTAAAAAATAAACTGTTTTTTCAAATGGTCTTTGAGTTATCTCTGCATCACTTCCATAGATTATTAACCCCAATTGACTTCCCTCTTTTAAAATATAATATGTAGGTACCATCTCAAGAGTATACCTATGATAACTCTTTGGAATCACTCTATTTTTATAGAGATTACTTTTCCTGTTTTGTATATTTATATGACCTCTTGTAATCACTTTATACTGTGAGGCTCTCTCTTCATATTTGAAATCTACCTCATCCATAGTTCCTGCATCTCTTCCTAAACTGATCTTTTCTTTTTCAGTTATAATCTGTTCTTCGGTCAATCGTTTTCTCTCTCCAAAATCCACTAACATAGCACTTAATATCCCTTTAGTTTTATTTGAACTCACATAAAACTCAACTTTTATATCCCCTGAAATTGTTATATTTTCTTTTAAAACATCACTTTTATAGATAACTTTATGCTTCACTTTTCCATTTTCATTTAAAACTAAACTATCTCTCCATTCGTTATAGTTTTTTCTTTCTCTTATAAACCCATTCCCCTCAATATCATCTATAAATTTTTCTATATTTCTATTTTTTTTACTATTAATTTTTATATTTTTACCCTCTTTTAATCTCTCCCCCTCTATTTTAAATACTTTTGCTTCATATCTCTCTGATGGCCAACTTTTTGAATTTTCCCAGCTCATACTATCTAAATTACTCTGAATCATTACATCTGGTAAATCATTTAGAACATCATTTTGTATGTCATATAACCAATAACTTATCCATCTGTTCATAATATCATTAAAATTAAATCCTTTTAAATTCTGAATATAGATATGATCCCCTTGATGTAAAATGATTTTAGATGGAATACTATATTTTTTAAGCTTATCCCATAACAACTTACAA
>NZ_DBGBQB010000268.1:0-4858 GCF_048470075.1 Cetobacterium sp.
GGTATAAAGTTTCACCTTGAATCTCTGTTTTATTAATAACATGCCAATTGTTTTCCAAAAGGAAATCTAGCATATCTTTAGAAAATTTGGAAAGTATATATTTAGTTGAAGTTAAATCTAATTCATTGAAGGTATTAAAAAAAATAGGGTTTACATACTCACCAAAGAGTTTTTTAACTCCAAGTAGAGAGATAGAGTCTGCCTTTACTCCAACATTAAGAATCCCTTCAAGTTTTCTACAAAAAGAGATAATCTCTGTATAAAAGCTTTGAATATCCTTTGGTGAAAGATTGGAAAAAGAGCTTAACCTCTTATAGATCGCTACTTCTCTTTCAGGAACATACACTCTAGTTTTATTTTTAGATTTTGTTAAACCCACTTGATGGACTATCTCCATTCTTTTTAAAATTAACTCTATAATTTTTTTATCAACTTCATCAATCTCTGCTCTTAATTTATTAATATCACCTGTAATTTTAATCACCCATTTCATGAACATTATCAATACATATTCTATAATATAAAGGTGTCAAAATCAAATAAATATTGAAATATAGTGAAAAATCTTATAGAATGAGATATTGAAATATTTTAAAATAAATAAAGTTTCAGGAGGAAAATTATGAAGTTTTTTTCTTTGAATAAAAAGAAGTATGCAACTTTAACTGTTAAAGAAAATAAATCAGAAAATAAAAAAGTTGAAGAAAAAGAGGAAACAATAATAAAAAAAACAAAAATAACAGGCCTTTGGGAAAAATGTCCTGAGTGTCATGAGATTGTTTATAAAAATGATATTGAGCAAAATTTACAAAAATGTCCACATTGTGATTATTACTTCTCAATGAGTGCAAAAGAAAGAGTTGCACTGTTAATAGATGAGGATACCTTTCAAGAGATGGATAAAAATTTGACTTCAGAAAACCCATTAGATTTCCCAGGATATAAGGAAAAGTATGATGCCGCAGTAGAAAAAACAGGAATGTTAGAGGGTGTTGTAGCAGGAATTGGAGATATTTTTGGAATAAAAGTAAGTATAGCAGTTATGGACTTTGAGTTCTTAGGTGGAAGTATGGGATCTGTAGTGGGAGAGAAGATAACAAGAGCTATAGAAAGAGGGATAAAATTTAAAATGCCAGTTGTAATCGTAGCTTCTTCTGGAGGAGCTAGAATGCATGAGGGTATTTTATCATTGATGCAGATGGCAAAAACATCAGCTGCTTTGGAGAGATTAAGAGAGGCTGGATTACCATTTATATCGATTCCAGTTAATCCAACAACAGGAGGAGTAACAGCATCTTTTGCAATGCTAGGAGATATCATTATGACAGAACCAGATGCACTGATTGGTTTTGCTGGTCAAAGAGTAATAGAGCAAACAATAAAACAGAAGTTACCTAATGGATTCCAAAGAAGTGAGTTTTTACAAGAGTGTGGAATGGTAGACGTAATAACAAAAAGAGAGGATATGAAGAGAACTCTTCATAAAATTTTAGATAATATCATCTAGAAAGAGTTTAGTTATAGGAGAGTGTCATGAAATTTAATAGCGAAATTTTAGATTTAGAAACTAAAATAGTGGAACTTAAAAATTTTTCAAAAGAAAAGAATATAGATTTGAGTTTAGAGATAGAGAAACTTTCAAAGCAAAGAGATGAGTATTTAAAAGCTGCTTATGAAAATCTAAGTGATTGGGACAGAGTAGCTATAGCACGTCATCCAGAAAGACCATATACTCTGGACTATATAGAAAATATGACAACAGATTTTATAGAGTTACATGGAGATAGATTATGTAAAGATGATGCTGCTATAGTTGGTGGACTATGTAAAATTGATGGAAAAAAAGTTATGATAGTTGGACATCAAAAAGGAAGAACAATTGAGGAGAATATCTTTAGAAACTTTGGAATGGCAAGTCCAGAAGGGTATAGAAAGGCATTAAGACTATTTAAAATGGCTGAAAGATTCTCTATTCCTATAGTTAATCTTATAGATACAGCAGGAGCATATCCAGGGATTGAAGCGGAAAAACATGGACAAGGGGAAGCAATTGCTAGAAATCTTTTAGAGATGGCTGGGATAAAAGTACCTATAATTTCAGTTGTAATAGGAGAGGGTGGATCAGGAGGAGCTCTTGCTCTAGGAGTAGCAGATAAAGTTTATATGCTGGAGAACTCAGTATATTCTGTTATCTCTCCAGAGGGGTGTGCAGCAATTTTATATAAGGATTCATCAAAAGCGGCGGAAGCAGCAAATAATTTAAAAATATCAGGTCAAAGTTTACAAAGTTTAGGTATAATTGACGGTATAATTAAAGAACCTTTAGGTGGGGCTCATAGAGATTATAAGTGTGCAGCAAATGACCTAAAAAGTGTTATTTTATCATCACTTTTAGAGTTATCTAAATTAGATGTAGATACTTTACTAAAAAATAGATATAATAAGTTTAGAAAAATGGGAAGTTTTACAGAGAACTAAATCTAAATTTTAATAGAAAGTGTCGGAGGTGTTGAGCTAATGAAAAAAATAGCGGTTTTAACAAGTGGAGGAGATGCTCCAGGAATGAACGCTGCAGTAAGAGCGGTAGCTAAAGTAGCCTTAGCAAAAGGAATGGAAGTATTTGGTGTAAGAAGGGGATATTTAGGAATGGTACACGATGAGATATTCCAAATGAATGGAAGTCATGTATCAGGAATTATTGATAGAGGTGGAACAGTTCTTTTAACAGCGAGATGTTTAGAGTTTAAAGATCCTAAATTTAGAGCGATAGCAGCTGAAAACCTAAAGAAAAGAGGGATTGAAGGAATCGTTGTTGTAGGGGGAGATGGATCTTATAGAGGTGCAGATCTATTATCTAAAGAGCATGGATTTAAAGTTGTAGGTTTACCTGGAACAATAGATAATGATATAATTGGAACAGATTATACAATTGGTTTTGATACATGCTTAAACACAATATTAGATGCTATGTCAAAATTAAGAGATACAGCAACTTCACACGAAAGAACAATCTTAATGGAAGTTATGGGAAGACATGCTGGTGATTTAGCTCTTCATGCAACATTAGCTGGTGGAGGAGATGGAGTTTTAATACCAGAGATAGATGAGCCAATTGAGATGTTAGCTTATCAAATAAAAGAGAGAAGAAGACAAGGGAAGTTACATGATATAGTTCTTGTAGCTGAAGGTGTTGGAAGTGTTTTTGAAATTGAAAAGCAACTGAAAGAAAAAGTAACAACAGAAGTAAGAAGTGTAGTTTTAGCTCACGTTCAAAGAGGTGGAACACCATCTGGATTTGATAGAGTTTTAGCAACTAAAATGGGAGCAAAAGCTGTAGAACTTCTTGAAGCAGGAGAGGGAGGAGTTATGGTAGGAATTGAAAGTAACGAATTAGTAACTCACCCAATATCATTTGCTTGGGAAGGAAAAAGAAAATACGATATTAGAAAAGACTATGAATTAGCATTAACACTTTGTAAATAGGAGCTGATGAGATTATGATTACAGTTTTAGACGTTGTTAGAAAAGAGAGAAGAAAAAACAAAATAAAAAGAGAAATCGAAGATAATGATAGAAAAATAAGAGACAATAGAAAAAGAGTTGATCTTTTAACAAACTTAAAGGAGTACCTAAAACCTGGAATGACTTATGCAGAGATTATTGATATAATCGAAAACATGAAAGGTGACTATGAGGATAGAGTGGATGACTATATCATCAAAAATGCTGAATTAGGAAAAGAAAGAAGAGAGATTTCAAAAAGCATTAAAGAGATAACTAGAACATTAGCTCAAAAAGCTCCAGTAGAAAAAAAGTAATAAGGAGTTTAGATGGCAACTAAGTCATTAGAGATATTGATAGATGAGTTTAATAGATTACCTGGAATTGGAAGAAAAAGTGCAGTAAGATTAGCTTTTCATGTTTTAGAGATGTCAGACCAAGAGGTTGAGAGATTCTCAAAAGCTTTAAAAGATGTAAAGGAAACTGTAAAAAAATGTTCAGTTTGTGGTAATTTTAGTGAAAATGATATGTGTGACATATGTAGAGATGAGTTTAGAGAAAAAAATGTTATCTGTGTTGTAGAGGATAGTCGTGATATAATTCCTTTGGAAAAAACTAAAAGATATAAAGGGACATATCATGTATTAAATGGAAAGATAGACCCTTTAAATGGTATGACTCCAGATAAACTAAATCTAAAATCATTGTTAGAAAGAGTGGCAAAGGATGAGATAAAAGAGGTGATTCTTGCTTTAAATCCAGATTTAGAGGGAGAGACAACAGCTCTGTATCTAACAAAACTTTTGAAACCATTCGGTATAAAAATAACTAAAATAGCTAGTGGAATTCCAATGGGTGGAAATATAGAGTTTGCTGATGTGGCAACTATATCAAGAGCTTTAGATGGAAGACAGGAGATATAAAAGTTAAAGAAGATATGTTTACACATATCTTCTTTTTTTATTATTGATTTTTAATTGGGTCGATTTTAAATCTAATACCTTTAATATAAAATATCATATATATAAGAAGTAATATACTCAGTAGAAGAATAGAGATAGTGATAGCATTAAATTTTGCAATTAGTATACCTGTAATATAAAAAGCCAATGGAGTGAGACCTAAAGCGGCTATGTTGAAAAAAGAACCAAATTTACCGAGATAGGTCTTATCAATACTTAATCTCATATATGCAAAAATAGGGGTAGTAAGTAGTATATTAATAAAACCACTTAATATAGATGAGAAAGCTATTATAGATATAAAAAAATATGTATTGGAAAAAAATGCAAATAGAATCACTGTAAAAAAAAGAGAAAAAATCTGAAGGATACCATTTAGAAAGATATATTTATAT
>NZ_DBGBQB010000269.1:0-2714 GCF_048470075.1 Cetobacterium sp.
ATGCTCTTGGAGATGCTATCTTAACTAATAATTTAATTACTAATGCTCAATCTTTTATTCCATTAGCTGGTCCTGCCAATAGACAAGGACGTATTGTAGCTAATAATATTTTTGGAGAGAAAGAAAAATATAAAGGAAGCTTAGGTACCGCTATTTTAAAAATTTTTAATCTTACTGCTGCTTCTACTGGGATGAATGAAAAATCTTTAAAAAATAGTAATATTCCTTTTGATAAAATATATCTTCATCCTAATAATCACGCTAACTATTACCCAAGAGCTTCGCCTCTTTCAATAAAAGTACTTTTTAATAAAGAGAATAAAAGAATCTTAGGAGCTCAGTGTTTCGGAAAAGAAGGTGTGGATAAATTCATTGATACCATAGCTACAACTCTTCATTTTAAAGGAACTATAGATGATTTAAAAGAACTTGAGTTAGCATATGCACCACCTTTTTTATCAGCAAAATCTCCTGCTAACATGGCTGGTTTTATTGGAGATAATATTTTAAATAATAGATTAAATCAGATTTTTGTTGAAGAGTTAAGAGATTATGATAGCTCTAAACATTTTATTTTAGATGTTAGAGAAACTATTGAATTAGTGAGTGGATTTTTTGAAAATAGTGTAAATATTCCTTTAAGTGAACTTAGAAAAAGAATGGAAGAGATTCCAAAAGATAAAGAGATTTGGACATATTGTGCTGTTGGATTGAGAGGATATTTAGCCGAAAGATTTTTAAGTCAAAATGGATACAATGTTAAAAATATTGCTGGAGGATATAAAAATCATTTGAAAGTTTTAGGTGATAAGGAGCAATCTCCTATAATTAAAGAGTTTCCTCAAAATAAAGAAAATTTAAATTTAAATGATTATACAGATTTGTGTGGATTATCATGTCCAGGTCCTTTGGTAAAAGTTAAAGAAAATATGGATAAAATTGGAGATGGAGAAGTTTTTAAAGCAAAAGCATCTGATCCTGGTTTTTATAATGATATTCAAGCTTGGGCTAAATCTACAAATAATGAAATTATATCTTTGAAAAAAGATGGTGATAATATATTTGTTGATATTTTAAAAAATAAAAAAAATAATACTTCAAAAGAAAATAAAATTATTGAGACAAATGATGGATTAACAATAGTTGTTTTTAGTGGAGATTTAGACAAAGCTATTGCTGCATTTATAATAGCTAATGGCGCCTTAACTATGGGAAAAAAAGTTACTATGTTTTTCACATTTTGGGGACTCTCTATTTTAAAAAGAAAAAACATAGATACTAATAAGAGTCTTATAGAAAAAATGTTTAGCTTTATGCTACCTAAAAATAGTAAAGAGTTACCAATTTCTAAAATGAATATGTTTGGAACAGGTCCTAAAATGATTAGATGGATTATGAAAAAAAAGAATATCATGTCTTTAGAAACTCTTATGGCTGAATCTCTTAAAAATGAAGCCAACCTTGTTGCCTGCACTATGTCTATGGATGTTATGGGTGTAAAAAAAGAGGAGCTTATTGATCAAATCTCTTTTGGTGGTGTTGGACAATATTTAGGAGAAGCAGATAAAGCTAATAAAAATTTATTTATTTAAACGTTATATAATTTAGAAAAAGAGGTTGTAAATCAACCTCTTTTTTCTTTCATCCATAGTCCATAAAGTTTCGATATTATTGACTATTAAAATCTATATATTTATATAGATCTCACATTGTTTGTCCCTAGGTGCATGAAGTATCTCGTGAATATGGAGTTCCCTCTAGCAGCATTAGAGGCTGGATAAAGTGTTTCTCTAAGATAAATACTCCCAATAAGAGTCTATTGAATATGCTGATTTTTTAAAAATGAAAAAGGAGCTTGCTTCTGCCAAGGAGGAAAGGGAATCCTTATGACAATGCGTGCATAGAATCTTTTCATTCTGTAATCAAAAAAGAAATGATATATCAAAAAAAACAAGGACTTTTGAAGAAACTAAAAAAGCCCTATTTGAGTACATAGAAGGTTGGTATAATTCAAGAAGAATTCAGAAAAAATTAGATTACCAATCTCCTTAATTTTTTTTAGTAGTATGATAAATTTGAGAAATAAAAAAGGTCGTAGATTTTACTCTACGACCACAAACTACACTTGGATGAGAGCAAAAATAAAATTACTTAGAGTACAACAAAAACAATCGCTATAAACGATTACTTTTATACTCTTTAATTGTAATTTTATTTTTTAGCTCCGTACCACATCTATTTTGATTATATTACAAAATAAGATATGAGGACCAAACCACATCCTTATTATTTAATTTATAATTTATCATACTACTTTTTATGTTTTAACATAAAAAGTAGCTCTAAGCAAGTTCCATCTTTATTTTTAATTGATGTCATCATAGAATACTAACTAATACATTATTACTTTCTTTTTTATTATTTTGAATTAAATTTATTTTCTTTACATCTTTGTGAACTACCACCGCCCAAATAGAGGGCGGGGCTTCGTGGGAAGTATCTAACTCATGTCAGATATGTTAATCACGCTCTACGGGTAGTTCCTACCCTGATATATGCTTTAATAGGCTAGCAGCTCTCTACCAACCTCACGAATATTTATACTGGCGTTTAGGTCTCTATCTATCTCTGAGTTACATTCATCACATTTGTAGACTCTTTCAGATAGTGCTAATTCAGATTTTACTGAACCACAAAATGAACAAGTTTTTGAC
>NZ_DBGBQB010000270.1:0-3832 GCF_048470075.1 Cetobacterium sp.
TTTTTATTTTCCATAATAAAACACTCTCCTTTTATTCCCAACTATATCTATAATATACAACTTTTTTTTAAAAAACCTTTTATTTTTAATTAAAACTTATTGTTATATTTTATTTTAAAGGAGCAAATACTTTTTTCGGTAAATACTACTTAAGATATCTTTATCAATGGGAGGATTGATTAATGTGTATGAAAATTTTGATAACAGTGAAAACAGTATAAAAGGAACTTTAAAACTTTTTTCAGAAGCTGATATAAAAACTATATTTATGTCTTTGGAAACCTCTTCAGAGGGGATTAAAAATAATGAAGCTATCGATAGATTAGAAAAGTTTGGGAAAAATGAGATTTCAAAGGAGAAGGTTAAACCTTGGTATATACAGCTCTTACTTGCTTTTTTAAATCCATTTAATTTTATTTTGGGTACTTTAGCATTTGTATCCCTCTTTACAGATGTTATTTTTGCAAAGGAAACTGATCGCTCTTGGATATCTATAATTTTAATTATTACCATGATTTTAATTAGCAGCCTTATTAAATTTATTCAAGAATATCGCTCTAGCAAAACTGCTGAAAAGCTAAAAAATCTTATTGTAACTAAGGTTACAGTAATTAGAGAAAATCTATCCATGGAAATAGATATAAAAACTTTAGTTCCAGGGGATATTGTCAAACTTACCGCTGGAGATATTATTCCTGGAGATATTAGAATTATCTCTAGTAAAGATCTATTTATAAGTCAATCTGTACTAACTGGTGAATCGAATCCAATAGAAAAATATTCTAATTTGATTACCAAAACGTCTACTATCTCTGATCTATCCAATATATTACTGATGGGAACTAATGTTTTAAATGGTACCGCTATTGGAGTTGTACTGGGAACTGGTAAACATACTTTTTTAAATACTATCAGTGAAAGTTTAAAAGCTACAAAGTCTGAAACAAGTTTTGAAAGAGGAATTGATGATGTTTCAAGACTTCTTATTAAATTTATGATTTTTATGGTTCCCATTGTATTTTTAATAAATGGTTATCTAAAAAATGCATGGTTTGAATCTCTACTTTTTAGTCTATCTGTTGCTATAGGATTGACGCCTGAAATGTTACCTATGATTGTAACTGGTAATTTAACCAAAGGAGCTATTGAACTTTCTAAGAAGAAAACTATTGTTAAAAAACTTGATTCTATACATAACTTTGGAGCTATGAATATCCTTTGTACAGATAAAACCGGTACTTTAACACAGGATAAAGTCACTGTTGTTAAATATCTTAACTATAATGGTGATGAAGATGACAATGTTCTCTATCTTGCATATTTAAATAGTTTTTTTCAAACTGGATTAAAGAATCTTATGGATAGAGCTATTTTAGAGTTTGAAGAGGAGCACCATTCAATAAAAAATGAGTATAAAAAAATAGATGAGTTACCCTTTGATTTTGAACGTAGACGAATGTCTGTTATAGTGGAAGATAATGATGGAAATAGAACCATGATTACTAAAGGAGCTATTGAAGAGATGCTATACATATCAAAATTTATAGAGATAGATGGGCAGGTCTTTGAAATAAAGGATGAGATTGAAGAAAAAATTAAAACTTTAGTTTCAAACCTAAATGAGGATGGGATGAGAGTTATTGGTATTGGAAGGAAAACTTTATCTCCAGATAGAGAACTTAATTTTACCAATAGAGATGAGGAGTCTTTAACCTTTGTGGGAATGTTAGGATTTTTAGATCCTCCAAAAAATGGCGTTGGAGAAACTTTAAAATCTCTATATCAATATGGTGTTGATGTAAAAATTTTAACAGGGGACAATGAACTTGTCACTAAAAAAATATGCAAAGATATTGGTGTAGAGATTACAAACTCCATAGATGGTAGTTATATGGAGATTATTGATGATTTAGAGTTAAAAAAATTATTAAAAAATACAACTATCTTTTGTAAACTTTCTCCGCTAGATAAGGCTAGAGTTGTTAGACTTTTAAAAGAGATGGGAAATACAGTTGGATATATGGGAGATGGAATCAATGATGCTCCTGCACTTCGTCAATGTGATGTTGGTATATCCGTTGAAAATGGCATGGATATAGCTAAAGAATCTGCTCAAATAATTTTATTAGAAAAAGAGCTTTCAGTGTTGTTAGAGGGAGTTATAATAGGTAGAAAGATATTTACCAATATGATTAAATACTTAAAAATGACAGCGTCATCAAATTTTGGAAATGTATTTAGTGTTGTTCTAGCCAGTGCTTTCTTACCTTTTTTACCTATGCTTCCAATACAGATACTTTTTCAAAACTTACTCTATGATATATCTCAAATCTCAATACCCTGGGATAACGTAGACACTGAGGATATCTTAAAACCTAAAAATTGGAGTGCTGAAAGTATAGGAAAATTTATGATCTATATAGGTCCTTTAAGCTCAGTTTTTGATATCATAACATTTTTGGTTATGTTCTATGTATTTAAAGCTAACTCATTTGAGACACAGGGACTTTTTCACACCGGTTGGTTTATAGAGAGCATCCTCTCTCAAACACTTATAATCCATCTTATTAGAACTAAAAAAGTCCCTTTTATTGAGTCTAATGCCAATATAAAGGTAATTCTTTTAACCTCTGCTATTATGGCTTTTGCACTATTTACTCCATATTCTAAAATTAACGGAACTTTAGGTTTTGTTCCTTTACCACCTTTATATTTTTTATGGGTTATTTTAATACTTACTGGTTATTTTTTTACTATTAATTTTGCTAAGAAATACTTTGTAAAAAAATTCAATAGTTGGTTATGAAAATAGAAGACATTTTAACTAAAACGTGCTATAATTAAGGAATGAAAGAGATTTCAAATACATACGAGGAGGGATTTTAATATGAAAAAATTAGTATTAGGAAGTATTTTCTTTAGCTTATTCTTAGTTGGATGTTCAAGCACTCAACCTCAAGAAGAAGTAGTAGTTCAAGAGGCTGTTGTTGAGGAGGTTGTAGTAGCTACTCCTGAGCCAGTAGAAGCTCCAACTAAGCCTTTACCAAAACCATTATTAGACAAGTAAAAATATTAAGCTGAGTTCAATGAACTCAGCTTTTTTTAGTTTAATCTATATTTTTAAAAAAATTCTTTATCTCTCTTAAACTTGATTCAACACTATCAGAAGTATGAACAATATTTCTTAAAGTATCCATAGAAAAATCTCCTCTTATAGTTCCTGGAACTGCTTCTATTGGAGATGTACTTCCAGCCATATGTCTCACAATACTGATACAATCCTTTCCCTCTAAAACCATAAGCACCACTGGTCCAGAGGTTATAAACTCTATAAGGCTATTGTAAAACTCTTTCCCCCTATGTATCTCATAGTGTTTTTCCGCTTTTTCCAATGTTATGTTTTCCATTTTTAAAGCTTTAATCTCCAATCCTTTTCTCTCTACCCTCTGTATTATCTCTCCAATTAATTTTCTTTCAACAGCATCTGGCTTTATTATTAATAATGTTCGTTCCACATAACCCCCTTATATATTTTAGTATAATATAATTCATTTTATATATACTCTTTTATATTCACCTTTCCTTTTTTGAAACTTGAAATTTCTTTACATAGAATATGCATTTAATTTCTAAGGTATCTAATATTTTTTCTTTGACTTATTTTAAAAAATCTTCTATAATTTACTTTGTAATTTAAAATTTAGGAGGATTCAACAAATGGAACAAACATTGGCAACTTTTCTTAATGAATTTACTGCTGCTCTCGCTAAATCAGCACCTATCTTTATTAAAAAGCTGATCTTTTTAGCTATCTTATGGGTTACTTATAAAC
>NZ_DBGBQB010000271.1:0-5348 GCF_048470075.1 Cetobacterium sp.
ACAATAAAAAAAATCAAAAATGGAGAGTTTATATGAAGTAAAAGGGCAAAAAATGTATTGGAGATATAAATATAAAATGGTATAATAAATAATAATTTATAAAATTGATAAGGAATTGAAAAGGTGAGAAAATGTTAATAAAAGCGATACTTTTAATTGTTATTGGATCAATGATTGGATGGATTACAAACTATATTGCAATAAAGATGTTATTTAGACCATATAAAGAGATAAATTTAGGAATTTTTAAGATACAGGGATTGATTCCTAAAAGAAGACATGAGATTGGAATAAGCTTAGCAGATACGATTCAAAAAGAGTTAATTTCAATAGATGATATAATGAAAAAACTTGAAAATGCGAATTTAGATGTTCAGATGGAGAAAGTTATAGATAATATATTAGAGAAAAAACTTGCCACAGAGATAACTGCTAAATTCCCAATGATAGCTATGTTTTTAAATGAGTCAGCTTTAAATAAGATTAAAGAAGCTATAAAGGGATCGATAATGGAGAATAAGGATCAGATAATATCTATGTTATTTGAAACTTTAGAAAAAAATGTTGATTTTAAAGAGATTATAATTGAAAAAGTTGATGCTTTTTCATTGGAGGAACTGGAAAGAATAACCTTTTCTTTAGCTAAAAAAGAGCTAAAACATATAGAGATTATTGGAGCAGTTTTAGGTGGGCTTATAGGGATTGCACAATTTGTAATAACAGTGTTAATTTAAGGAGAAAAGAATGGATAGAATAGTTTCTAATGAGGAGTTGGAATTTGAGGGAGAAGTTCAAAAAAGCTTAAGACCAAAACGTTTATCAGAATATATAGGACAGGAGTCTTTAAAAGAAAAAATGGAAATTTTTATAGAGGCTGCAAAAAAAAGAGGGGGTTGTATAGATCATATACTTTTATATGGACCTCCTGGATTGGGAAAGACAACTTTAGCAGGAGTGATTGCCACAGAGATGGGTGTTAATTTAAAGATTACTTCTGGACCTATATTGGATAAGGCTGGAGATTTAGCAGCTATTTTAACCTCTTTAGAGGAGAATGATATACTGTTTATCGACGAGATTCATAGATTGAATACATCTGTAGAAGAGATTTTATACCCTGCCATGGAGGATGGTGAACTGGACATTATCATAGGAAAAGGACCATCGGCTAGATCTATAAGAATAGAACTTCCACCATTTACACTGATTGGAGCTACAACGAGAGCTGGACTATTGAGTTCACCATTGAGAGATAGATTCGGAGTGGTACATAGAATGGATTACTATAAAGAGGAGGAGCTCGAGGGTATTGTAAAAAGAGGAGGAGCTCTTTTAGGGGTGAAAGTTGAAGAGGATGGAGCAAAGGAGATAGCTCTTAGAAGTAGAGGAACACCGAGAATAGCCAATAGACTTTTAAAGAGAGTGAGAGATTACTGTGAAATAAAAGGGAATGGTATTGTTAATTTTGAAAATGCAGTTAAAGCTCTCAGTATTTTAGGAGTGGATAAACAGGGACTAGATGAGCTAGATAGAGATATTATAAAAGCTATAATAGAAAATTATGGTGGTGGACCAGTTGGAGTGGAAACTTTGGCCTTGATGTTGGGAGAAGATAGAAGAACAATAGAGGAAGTTTATGAGCCTTATTTAGTAAAAATTGGTTATATTAAGAGAACTAGTCGTGGTAGAATGGTTACAGAGAAAGCTTATAATCATTTTGAGATAAAGGAGTAAGAGGATGAAAATAAGTACAAAAGTTAGATATGGTGTAAAAGCATTGGTTTATATAGCAGAAGCTTCTCAAAAGGGAAACTTAGCTCGTATAAAAGAGATATCAGAATCAGAGGATATCTCTGTTCAGTATTTAGAGCAAATTTTATTTAAGTTAAAAAATGAGAATATAATTCAAGGTAAAAGAGGTCCCAATGGGGGATATAAGTTGTCCATGGAACCTGAGGATATAACACTACATGAATTATATAAAATATTGGATGACGAAGTAAAAGTGATTGACTGTAATGAGAACAATAAAAGTAAAAATTGTTCATGTGTAGATGATGAATGTTCCACTAGTTGTATTTGGAGTAAGTTAGATATTGCAATGACAAAAATTTTAGAGGATACAACTCTAGCAGAGCTAATAAAAAATAAGGATATGATATAGGAGTTTATAATGATAAGTGTTATAATATCTAAAGACAATATAGCAAATGAGATAATAGAGATAGTTGATAAAAATGATATAAATCATTTGAAAAATGCTTTTAGAATAAAAGATGGTGAAATAATCAGAGCTGTAGATGGAGAGTATGAGTATATTTGCGAAGTTATAAATATAGATAAAAAGATTATAGAGGTAAAAATTCTAGAGAGAAATGAAGATAAATTTTCATCTAAAATCTATATAGAAGCAGCTATTGGAATTTTAAAAAATGATAAAATGGATTTGACAATCCAAAAATTAACTGAGATTGGAGTTACAAAAATAACACCTCTTTTAACTAAGAGAGGAGTAGCTAAAATCACTGAAAAAAAGGATAAATGGGATTTAATTGTTAAAGAAGCTACAAAACAGTGTCAAGCGGTTAAATTAGTGGAGATATCAGAACCTAAGAGATTGGCGGAATTAAATTTTAAAGAGTATGATCTGGCAGTTGTTCCATATGAATGCGAAGAGGAAAACTCTTTAAGAAATATTTTAAATAAACTAGAAAATAAACCTAAAAGAGTTTTATATATAGTTGGTCCAGAGGGGGGATTTGAGAAAGAGGAGATTGAGTTCTTAAAAGAGAATGGTGTTATACCTGTATCTTTGGGGAAAAGAATACTAAGAGCTGAAACTGCCTCAATGATAGTAGGAGGAATATTGGTAAATGAATTCTAATAATAAAAAAGTTGCATTCTACACTTTAGGGTGTAAAGTAAATCAGTATGAGAGTGAAAGTATAAAAAACCAATTGATTAAAATTGGATATGAAGAGGAAGATTTTGAAAATAAATCGGACATATACATAGTAAACTCATGTACAGTAACAAGTATTGCAGATAAGAAAACGAGAAATGTTTTAAGAAGAGCAAAAAAAATGAATCCAGAATCAATAGTTATTGTAACAGGATGTTATGCACAAACAAACTCTAAAGAACTTTTAGAAATTGAGGAAATAGACTTTGTTGTTGGTAATAGTAATAAAAGTGGATTGGTAGATTTTATTCAAGATATAGAGAATAAAAAATCAAAGATACTGACAGAAAACATTTTTGAAGATAGAGCCTATGAGGAGTATGAGTTTGCTACTTTGAGAGAGATGTCAAGAGCTTACATAAAAATTCAAGATGGGTGTAATAATTTCTGCTCATATTGTAAAATTCCTTTTGGAAGAGGAAAAAGTAGATCACGTTCATTAGAAAGTATATGCAATGAGATTGAAGTTTTGACTAAAGAGGGATTTAAAGAGTTTATAATAATTGGTATAAACTTAGGAGCTTATGGGGAGGATCTGAATTCTGATGTAAGTTTAGAAACTCTATTGGAAACAGTTGTAAAACTTGATGGAGTCGAAAGAGTGAGAATTGGATCGATGTATCCAGATAAGATTTCAGATAGATTCATTGAGATTATGAAAAACAACGGAAAGTTAATGCCTCATTTACACATCTCATTACAATCTTGTGATGATACTGTTCTAGAGAGAATGAGAAGAAATTATGGAGCTGAACTTATCCAGGAAAGACTGCTAAAACTTAGAGAAAATGTTGAAAATATGGAGTATACAGCCGATGTGATTGTTGGTTTCCCTGGGGAAACGGATGAGATGTTTAATAACACTTATCAAGTGATAAAAAGTATTGGTTTCTCTGATTTACATGTATTCCAATATTCAGATAGAGAAAAAACTTTAGCTAATACATTTACTGATAAGATAGATAGCGGTGTAAAAAAGAGAAGAGCTGAAATTTTAGAAGAGTTAAGAAAAGAGATGGGTAAAGAGAGAAGAGAAAGATATATAGGAAAAGAGTTGGAAGTTTTAGTTGAAGAGATTAAAGAGGATGGATGTTCATATGGATACAGTCCAAACTATTTAAGAGTTAAGACTTTAAATGCAACTTCAACTGTAAATGAATTAGTAAAAGCAGAGATTTCAAATTTAGAAAAGGAGTTACTAATCGCAGATGAGAAGGGAAAAAGGGATTAAGAGACAAAAAAGAAAAACAGGAAAAGCTCTAGGTGGATTGCTATTAGCAATAATAGTAATAGGAATACTTGGAGTATTTCTAACATATAATTTAAATAAAAATAATAAAAATTTAGAAAACTGGGATAGATATGCAATAATAGGAAAAAATAATATTATTGTAGTCTATGAGGATAAATTAGCAGTAAAAATACCTTTTGATGTTCAAGTTGATAAAGAGACAACAATAAAAAAATTAGTGGATTCTAAAAATTATAAAATGGTAATAGACTCTATAAATAACTTTTTACCAGAGAAAGTTCAAAACTATAAAGTTATAAAATATAGTGAGATATCATTAAATGTAAAAAATGCAAGAAATATTCCTGAGATGGTAATAGATGATAAAAAATATATTTTAACATCAGGAACGCAATCTTTATTTGCTGATTTATACGGTGGAGAGCTAAAAGATTCTACAAATTTAGTTGTAGATATACTAAATGCCAATGGTATTGGTGGATATGCAAGAAAAACAGGGGAAAACCTAAAAAATAAGCTTGCACTGACGTATACTGCTGCTAACTATGAAAAAAATACAAACTATAGTTTGATAAAAATTAATGAGATAAGCAAAGAGAATGTAGAAAATATTTTAGCTAATGTCAATGAGAAATATTTCAAGATAAAAGAGGATAGTGATATTCCAACACTAGCTAGTGTGGTATTGATTCTTGGTAAAGAAAAAGATATCGATTTTAAAATTGAGATAAAAGGGACTTCAGCTGAGGCAAAAGCTGCCTTAAAGGATTTAGAGAGTTCTGGATATAAAAATGTGACTTTAAAAGAGGAGTCAAAAAAATTAGAAAAATCTGTAATAGAGTATAATAGTGAAGATTATTATACAGCATTAAAAATTGCAAAGAAATTGAATATAAGTAATATGTTAGAAAACAATGGTTTAAATAATAAAATAAATATTTTAATAGATTAAAATAAAAAAGGAGTGAAAATGCTAGATTTTATCTCAATTTTATTCATTTTTATATTGGATAATATTCCTCAAACAACATCGAAAGGATTTTTGATAATGCCTTATTTGGCTTATTTGTCTTATAGAAAAGATAAAAAAATAGCATTTTTATTTCCAATACTAGCAATTATACTAGCCTTACA
>NZ_DBGBQB010000272.1:0-8560 GCF_048470075.1 Cetobacterium sp.
ATTTTATTTCTATTTAGATAGTCTACCAGAGTATCAGTATATCCCCTCTGGTACTTATTTCCTAATTTATAACTATTTTTATATCTCAGATACTCCACAAAAATATCCCCATTATTTTCATTCTCTAGGCTTTTAAAGTTAGCAATTAATATATTCACAACTGGAATAAAAACTCTTTGATACCAAGTCATAGCTTTTTCAAAGTTTTCTTCTCCTAAAAAATATATGTCCAAAAATTTTCTAACCTCTTCTCTTAACTCCCTATAGTTCTCAACTTTTGAACACTCTATGCTATTTAATCCACTCTCTTTTTCAAAACTAAATCTCTCCTGAGATAACCTATCTGATTCCTCATTATTTTGAGAAAAGAACTCGTATACCTCTGCCTCTATCGAATGAAAATTCAGGTTTTTAGCTACTGAAATACGATGATTTCCATCATATACATAGTATTCCTCCCTCACTTTATATAGAATTACTGGAGGTAAACTGTTGCTCTCTAAGGACTTTATATATACAGCACTCCATCGCCCTTTGGACTCCTCTCTCAATGGATTAAAATCTTTATCAAAGTCCTGAGCCTTTTCAACCGTTCCAACAATCTTAGTCAATGGTACCTCTCTCACTCCCAGATAAACTCTATTAGAAAGTTGATTCTCTTTTTCCACTGCACTAAACTCTTTTATCTTTCTATTGTCTCTATCAAAAAAATTAAATCTAGTTTTTCTTAAAGCTTTTTTAAAAGCTAACTCTGCATCCTCTTTATCTATATTGTATTTCATTTGTCCTCCTTAAGAGAAATCCAAATCTAGGACTTTATATCCAAATACATTTATTATTCTTGTATTTTCTAATTGTCCCTCTTGGATTTCATGGTGATTTTTTAAATGAATATGTCCATGTAACCAATACTTAGGCTTTAGTAGATCAATAGCCTTTCTATAGCTATTAAATCCCTTATGGACTGGATCATCTCCTTCATTTATACCTCCCACAGGAGAATGGCTGATAACTAAATCAACAGTTTTAAACATCGTTTTAACATAACTTTTCATAACCATAAAAAAAACATCTTTTTCACTATATTGATGTGGGCCCATTGAGTATCTTTGGCTTCCATCAAACCCTACAATTTTTATTCCCTTTACAGTACAATTCTCCCCTGAATCTATATTTTTACAAAATCCTATATCGTGATCTCCAGCATATATATGATTCCCATTCACATAGACAAGCTCCTTATTTAAAACAGTAAAAAGATAGTCTAAATATCTATTGCTTACATCTCCACATGAGACTATTAACTCTATATCTTTAAACATATCTTTTAAAGTTTCAGGAGAGTATCTCTCCAATGTCGCTTCGTCACTAACTGCAAGTATTTTCATTTTTCAACTCCTAATTTTTAATAGACAAAAACTACCATAGTTATATGGTAGTTCTCATTTATGTTAAATTTTTTGAGGGGCTATCTTCCAAATCTCTTTTGCATACTCCGCTATTGTTCTATCTGATGAAAACTTTCCACCATTTGATATATTCATCCAAGCTTTTCTTCCCCAAATCTTCCTATTTAAAAACTCTCTATTTATTTTTTCCTGAGTCTCTCTAAAGGCTTCAAAGTCTTGTAATACAAAGTATTGATCAGCCTTATGCCATGAAGCTCCCTTCAATAAAGAATCATATAACTCTTTATATAAACCCGTTCCCTCATCATTTAAAGTTCCATCAATTAAGGTATCCACAACTCTTTTTAATCCCTTAGTTTCTCTATAAGGAATATATGGATCATATCCCTCTTTTTTCAATTTTTCTATCTCCTCAACTTTCAGTCCAAAGATATAGTTATTCTCAATACCAGCCTCTTCCACTATCTCCACATTGGCTCCATCTAAAGTTCCAAATGTTAAAGCTCCATTTATCATAAACTTCATATTTCCAGTTCCTGAAGCCTCTTTTCCAGCTGTTGATATCTGTTCTGACACATCTGCTGCCGGGAATAGAAGTTGTGCCACCGATACATTATAGTTCTCTATAAATACAACCTTTATCATATTTTTTATCTCTTTATCATTGTTAATAAGGCTTGCTATCTCATTTATTAATCTGATAGTTCCCTTTGCCCTCATATACCCTGGAGCAGATTTTGCACCAAATATATATGTCACTGGATGAATCTTCATACTTGGATTCTCTTTTAGTCTATAATATAGGTCTAAAATATGAAAAATATTTAAAAGTTGTCTTTTATACTCGTGCAATCTCTTTATCTGAATGTCAAAAATTGAGTTTGGATCTATTACTATACCTTGAGTTTCCTCAATATATCTACTTAACTCTCTCTTCTTTTCAGATTTTATCTCTAAAAATCTTTCAATTATATCCTCATCAGCTGAGTATTTCTCTAAATTTTTCATTTGAGAAAAATCCGTAATCCATCTGTCACCTATAAGCTCAGTTATTAAACCAGATAACTGCGGATTACATTGCAGTAACCATCTTCTTTGTGTTATTCCATTTGTTTTATTTAAAAATCTCTCTGGAAATAACTCGTACCACTCTTTTAACTCTATATGTTTTAAAATATCTGTATGTAATGCCGCCACCCCATTTGTAGCAAAAGATCCATATATAGCTAACCATGCCATATGTATAAGATCTCCTTGAATTATAGACATTCTCTCTCTTCTAGCCCTATCCTCAGGGTATCTATCCTCCAATAGACTTAAGAATTGGAAATGTATTCTTTCAGTTATTTGAAATATTCTTGGTACTACCTCTTCATAGAGTCCAATCCACCATTTTTCTAAAGCCTCTGAGAGTATTGTATGATTTGTATATGCAAAAGTCTTCTCCACTATTTTCCAAGCGTCTTTCCATATAAGTCCCTCTACATCACATAAAATTCTCATTAGTTCTGGTATTGCTATAACAGGGTGAGTATCATTTAGTTGAATAGATACATACTCTGGCAATTTTTCAAAATCTCTTCCATGTAATTTTTTAAACTTTCTAACTATATCCTGTAATGAAGCTGAAGTGAAAAAATATTGTTGTTTTAATCTTAATTTTTTACCCTCATTTGTAGAATCATTTGGGTATAGTATTCTAGATATATTTTCAGCTTCATTGACTCCCTCTAAGGCTTTCTCATAATCTTGCTCATTAAAGGCTTTTAAATCCAGCTCATCTATAGCCTTGGCTTCCCATAGTCTAAGAGTATTTACATTCTCAGTGCCATAACCAACTATTGGCATATCATATGGAACTGCTCTAACTTTGCTATCTCCAAATTCAACTATAACTTCATCAAAAGGTCTACATATAGTCCATACATCCCCATATCTTAACCATGTCTCTGGAGTTTCTACCTGAAATCCATCAACTATTTTTTGTTTAAAAATTCCATTTTTATACTTTATTCCATAACCCTGTCCAGGTAAGTCTAAAGTAACTAAGGAGTCCATAAAACAAGCTGCTAATCTTCCAAGACCACCATTCCCAAGCCCTGCGTCTTCCTCTGCATTTTCAACCACATTGATATCAAACCCAATCTCCTTTAGAATATCTTTTACCTCTTCTTCCACTCCTAAATTTATCAGATTATTTCCTAAAGCCCTTCCCATTAAAAACTCTGCTGAAAAATAAAATGCTTGTTTACCACTTTCATATCTCTTTCTTGTCTCTAACCAATTTTTAGATATACTCTCAATTAGGGCTTTACTTAATCCTTGGTAAACCTCAAAAGAGTTAGCTTCGTCGATACTTTTATTAAATAAAACTTCTACCTGTTTTTCTATTCTACTTTTTAAAAGATTTTTTTCGATTAACATTTCCTCATTCTCCTTATTAGTTTTTGTCTATTTTTTCATAAGTTCTTGAATCTCTAACTCCTTCTTTTCTAATTCAGCCTTTAATCTAGCCTGCTCTTTTAGCTGTTTAATTATCTCATTTTTTCTATTAATCTCACTACTTAACTTTTCATTTTCATCTTTTATATCTTTTAACTGTGTTGTATTTTCAGAGTTAGACTTCACTATTTTTTTTATAGGTTTCTCTTGTAAAAGTTGTTTTACCTCTTTTGGTTCCATTCCCTCTCCAATATAGATATGTGGAGTTATTATTGGACCCTTCTTTGAATCTAAATTTATTGGAATAACTATTTGAGCATAATCTTTTATCATTTTTTCATTTTTAAATAAATTTGAGTTTATAAAAATATCTTGAGACGTTGTTGAATTTCCAAATAATACCTTTAAATTATCCACTGGAACTAGATTAGCCTCTGTACTCTCTCCAGGTCTTAATCCAAAATCCAATGCTTTTGTATAAAAGCCTTTATCTTTTTCATTCATATTAAATAATCTCTGCTCTTTTCCATTGAATCCTATGTATTTAGCATCTGACCAGTTTATAAAAATAACATCTTTTGAGATATTTTTTATAGTAACTTTTATCTCTTTCTGATTTAAACCCACACCCATTACAAATTTATCCGATACTATTTGATCCCCCTTTAAACTCAAAGGATAATCTCTCATTGTTGTATCTTTAACTCCATAAACTCTAACAACGCTCTCCTTTTGTACAGAATTTTCCACTTTATTTGACACTGTTGAAGTACATCCTGTTACCAAAAGTGTTGATAGTAATGCTCCTAAAAAAAATAGATTTTTCATCTAACTCCCCTCTCTCTCTAAAAATCTAAAGTTATTATTTTATTGATATCCTTTCCAAATCTATTCTCCAATTTCATTAAATGGATATCATTTTTTATATGCTCTGTTACAATATTTATTAAAAGCTTATTTTCTGAATATGTTCCGCAGAACTCACCCTCGTAATTACTTGCTATTATTGCTGCAAATAAATCAACGGCAACCATCACTCTCTTCTCTGAATCAGTTATATTAAAATTAAAACTATCTCTTATATATGTTTCAACACCAAGGTTTGTGTAGTCTATTTTATTAAAACTAAATAGAATCACCCTAACACCTTTCTCTTTTAATCTTTTAAAATCTTTTTCGAATTCAAATAGATCTAGGTTTGTGTTTATATATACAATTTTTTCTGCTCTTTTTAATATACTTCTAATTCTATCCTTTACATCTTCAAAAGAGTTTAAATTATAAAACTGTTTTTGTTTTCCATTTACTTCCACTTTATTTAATTCATCTTTTAAAAATTTTGTAGCACTACTTACCTCTTTTTTATAGTTTTCAAAAAGTTCATTTAAGTCAATAGCTTCATATAAAGTTATCTCTTTATCTAAGTATGAGTTTATATACCCTTTCTTTTGTAAAATATCTAAATTCTGGTAAACTGTTGTTCTTGGGTATCCCAAAGCTTTTGCTATTTGTGAACCATTTGAACCAGGGTTTTTAACCAATTCTAAGAATACTTCTGCCTCTTTTCTCCCAAAACCAATTTTTTCTAAATTCTCTAAAATCTTTTCATTCTCTATCAAAATATCCTCCTACTCTTTAACTCCTCCAACAGTTAATCCACCTACAAGATATCTTGATAAACTAATAAATAGTATTACAACAGGTATACTTGTTATTAATGCAGCTGCTGAATATGTCCCCCACTCGGCACTAAAAGAACCTTGAAGATTAACTAATCCAACTGGTAGAGTTAATTTTTCTGCTGATGTTAAAATTATTCTTGCTATTACAAACTCAGACCATGCTGTCATAAAAGAAAATAACGCTGTTATTGCAAGGGCTGGTGTTGAAATAGGTAATACTATTTTATACATAACTTGCCACACTTTGCAACCATCAATATAGGCACTTTCCTCCAAAGATTTTGGAATCGTATCAAAGTATCCCTTTAGCATCCAAACAGAGAATGGAACTGATACGGCTACATAGGGAATCAATAACCCTAAAAAGCTATTCATTAACTTTAATCTTACAAGTATTATAAACATAGGTAGTAATAACATTGGAGCTGGAAACATCTGAGTCACTAAAAAAGTCATCATCCCCACTTTTCTTCCCCAGAAAGAAAATCTAGAAAAAGCATATCCAGCTGTTATTGATATAAATACTCCTATCACTGCTGTTAAAGTAGATATAATAAGAGAGTTTTTTAACCATATCAATAGGTCTGTTTCAAATATTGCTCTTCTAAAATTATCTAAAGTCGCATCCTCAGGTATTATTCTTAAACTTGTGGAAAATAGCTGATCCCCCGGTCTAAGTGCCACAGATAAGACATTCAACAATGGATATAAAGTTATTAAACAGAAAACTATAAGTATAGTATATATTCCTATTATTTTTTTCCAACTATCATTTTTTTCAAAATGAATGTTTTTTTCAATCATCTAGATTCCTCCTTGAAAATATTGCTTTTTCTTACATATATCACAGAGAATACAAGTAAAAAGATAAATATTAGCACCGAGTATGCAGCTGCAAATCCATATCTATAGAAATTAAATGCCAATCTATAAACATCTGTTACCAATATCTGAGTCTCTTTATTTCCATAACCACCAGCTAAGATAATTATTATGTTCAACATATTAAATGTCCATATTGTTCCCAAAATTATTGCTGGAGTTAAAGTTGGTTTTAAAAGAGGAAGTGTGATATCTTTAAACTTACTCCAAGGACTAGCTCCATCTATATCTGCTGCCTCATATAACTCTGAAGGGATAGACTGCAATCCTCCCAAAGTAATCATCATCATAAAAGGGAATCCCAACCATATATTTGTTATTATTGCCGCATAAAAAGTTAGTTTTGGATCACTTAACCATGGCAAATTCTCTATTCCAAACCAACCAAGCATTAAATTTATAGCTCCAAAATTTTGATTAAACATACCTTTCCAAGTAAGGGCTGCTATATACTGTGGCATTGCCCAAGGAATTATAAGAAAAACTCTCAAAATAGATTTCCCAGGAAGTTTTCTATTTAGTAATATTGCTAAAAATAATCCAATTGTCACATGAAAAAATACGTTTACAAAAGTCCAAATTATAGTTCTAATAAAAGTTGCTAACACTTCTGGATCTTGAAATACTCTAATGTAGTTTTGTAATCCTACAAATCCTGGATTTTTAAATGTTCTTAAACTCATATTTGTTAAAGATAGCCAAAATCCATAACCTAAGGGGTAAAAAACCATTATTGCCATAACTATAAAAGCTGGCGCTATAAATAAATATGGTGTATTTTTACCTACTAGTCTTCCTTTTCCACTCATAATCGTCTCCTTTTGATTTCAGAGGTTGGACTTAGTCCAACCTCTCAATTCTTATTCTCCTTTTATAATTTTTATTCCATCAACTGCATCTTTTTGCATCTTTTTAGCCGCTTCTTCTGGAGTCATTTTACCATTTAATACAGCTTCTAAATTAGGTCTTACAGCATCCCAAATAGCTCTCATCTCTGGTACAACTGGCATTGGAACTGTATATTTTATTGTTTCTATTGAATCCTGCATTAATTTATCATTTTTAACTTGTGGTAACTCTCTTGCTGCCTCTATTCCTGGAGCTTGAGATTGATTTAATGATATCTCTGCATTTATCTCTGGTGAGAAAATATAGTCAAAGAACTTATTTAAAGCCTCTTTTTTATCATCTGATGTGTTCTCTGATAAAGAGTATCCTTTAGAAGCATTTGTAAACAGTGCATATCCATTTTTAGATGGAATTGGCATTGGAGCCACCCCTAAATTGATTCCTGCATCCTCATACTCTTTCCATGACCAAGCACCGTTTAATATCATTGCTGCCTTTCCCTGTTTAAACAGTTGAGAAGCTATATCATAATCCATTCCAGCCTCTCCTAAATCATGCTTTGTTCTAATATCTCTTACAAAAGTTAAAGCTTCTACCATCGCTTTATTATCTAAAGTTGGATTGTTTTTGCTATCAAAAATTTCTCCTCCAAATCCATTATAAAATCCTACAAACCAAAATGGCTCTTTCTCATTGTATAAAAATCCATATTTTGAATTAGCTTTATCTTTTGGATCAACCGCTCTATTTGATTTTGCTACCTTTAAAAACTCATCCCAAGTCTTAGGGGCATTTGGAACCATACTCTTATTGTATAAAAGAGCTATTTGATTTCCTAAGAACTCTGGCAACAGATATAACTGATTGTCATACATTCCACTTTTTAAAGCTCCTTCATTAAATTTTTTAATTAAATCCCCTGACACAACTTTATCAATAGGTTTGATTAAATCTGAAACCATAAATATCCCTATATTATCATTTGGTCCATAAACTATATCTGGTCCTTGACCAGCTAATGATGCATTTTGAAACTGAGTTCTCAAATCTTCATTTGAGTAATGAACTACATTTACTTTTACATCTGGATTTTTTTTCATAAACTCATCTACAATTTTTATATAAGTAGGTCTCACTGCTGGTTCCATCTGCTCCCACAATGTTATTTCAGTTGATTTAGCTAGAGCGATTGTTGAAAATAAAGTTCCTGCCGCTAATATTAATATTGGCTTTTTTAAAATATTTCTCATTTTACCCCTCCTTGATTTTTGTTGTACTTTCAATACAACAATATTA
>NZ_DBGBQB010000273.1:0-4440 GCF_048470075.1 Cetobacterium sp.
CTTAAACATTCCATATCCTATAATCAGTCCTAAACAAGCATTAATCCATAATAACGCTGCTGTTGTTAACCCTTGTACACTTCCTTTATTATGAATAATCGTTCCCCCTCCAATAAATCCAACACCTGAAATTACTTGGGCACTCAATCTTGTAACATCTCCTACTGGTCGGATAAATCCCTGTAAAATAGCAATCATTGTGGCCCCTAAGCAAACTAATGTCAATGTTATTAATCCAGCTGGTTTTCCTTTGAGCTCTCTTTCAAAACCTATTATTCCACCTAAAATAATTGAAAGTACTATTTTTAAAAAACTTTCTGTCAAATTTCTTCCCTCCTTTATCAAAAAAACTCCCTATTTGGGAGCTTTTCTTTCTCTTCCATATGTATAATATACTATAATTCCAGATATAATCATTAAAGTTACCGAATAAACATAAACCATTGCCTTTGCATTTAAGTCAGCTTCTATATCTGTACTTTTCATAATTACAACTCCTAGTGGTTCTAGTAAAGGATGATATAAAAATACTGATAGATCATAATCTGTAAGAAGCGAATTAAAAACGATTGCTCCTATTGCCATTGTAGAAGGTAATAAAATTGGAAATATTACTTTTCTAAATGTATAAAATGTTGATGCTCCCATAGTTTTTGCAGCTTCTTCCAGAGAATCATCTATTGAAAAAAATGCTGCCCTTAACATTCTAAACGAAAATGGAATCTTAACAATAATATATGCTAATACCATTATAATTGGGCTTCCTATTAAAACTTGTCCTAACAAAATAGGTCTAGGACTATCGTAAGTTATCATCATTCCTAAAGCTATTAATGTTGCAGGTAATAACCAAGGTATCAAACTGGAATACTCATAAAACTTTGCTAATTTATCATTTTTTTTATGAATCAATTTAGCTATTGTTAATGAGTATATTACAACTCCAATAGCTGCTAATCCTGAATAGGTTGAACTCACTAAATAAGGTTTAAAAGATGTCATCTGTGTAAATAGTTTTGTGTAATTATCCAAAGTGAAAGTAGCTAAAGATATTTTTCCTGAAACAACAGCATGTCCCTCTGTTAATGAAAATAAAATTACCATAACTATTGGAAACATATATATTAAAAATAATAAGTATGATATTACATGTACAGATATATTTACAATTTTATTTTCTATACTTTGTTTCTTTAACTTTGTCTTTGTTTTAGAAATAGATATATAGTTTTTACCATTCTCTATCCTATTCATAAAAACCACTAAGAGAATTGTAGCTCCACCAAGTATTAAAGATAATAGTGTTGCTATATCCCTTGAATAATGTGTTTTTGAAAACATAATAATCATTGGGTTTATAGTTTGAAAACCTTTTCCACCTAAAATAAGTGGTGCTGAAACTGCACTTAATCCTGTTAAAAATGTAAGTATTGTCAATGCGTATAGAACTGGTTTTAATGTAGGTAATAGTATCTTAAATAAGACCGTTTTTTCATTGGCACCCATATTTTTAGCAGCTTCTATTATTTGATAATCAACATTTCTTATAGAGTTCGTTAAAAATATTAGGTGATTTGTCGTACATGCAAATGTCATTGTAAACAAAACTGCTCCATAACCTTCAAACCAATTTGATGATATATTTGGAAAAATACTTTGTAATCCGTGTGTTATAAAACTATTTTCTCCATAGATAAATTTATATCCAGATGCAACCATTATTCCACCATAGATAAGTGTTGTAAAATATCCTAGTTTTAATATTTTAGTTCCTTTTACTTTATAAAATTCAGTGACTAAAACAACAAAAATACCAACTATATTAACCGTTAAGGAAAGGGATACGGCTAGAATAAAACTATTCATTAAGCTTTTTAAAGCTATTTTTGAAGACAGTAGTTTATTTGCAGAGTTTAATGATAGTTCTCCATTTATAAAAAAAGTAGTTTTTAAAAGATTTAAGTTAGGATATATTATAAAAGCCACTATAAACCAAATAAGAAAGAGATTTAACACTCCTTTTCCATTTTTAATTTTCATACGCATCACCAAATTGCATAATATCTTCAGGATGCAAGTATAATTTAACCTCTTCACCTATCTTTGGCAGTCTCTTTCTTGTATTTTTTTCCAAATTTTTTACTATTGTCCCATCTATATCATAAGTTAGTTTTGTAAAAGAACCTGTATATTCTGTGTCTAAAACTTTTCCTGTTAACTCTAAGTCGTCTAAATGAGTAGAAGTATTTGACAGTGCCTCTAATCTAAAATAGATAGGATTTGTTGCTTTAAAGATTTTTGTAATTCTACTATTTATTTCCTGTATCAATTTACCTTCAATTTTATTAATTTCACCTATAAATTCACAAACAAATTTAGATTTAGATTCATTATAAATTTCAAAGGGAGTTCCAACTTGTTCAATTTTTCCTTTATTAAATACTGCAATTCTATCTGATAAGCTAAGTGCCTCCTCTTGATCATGTGTCACATATATCGTTGTTATTTTCAACTCTTTCTGCAATCTTTTTAATTCCATTCTTAACTCATCTCTTAATTTTGCATCTAAGTTAGATAGAGGTTCATCCAAGCAAAGTATCTTTGGATCTAAAATTAATGCTCTAGCTAGAGCAACTCTTTGCTGTTGCCCACCTGACAATTCTGAAACATTATTGTATAGTTTATCAGGATGGATTTGTACTTTATCCACCATTGCTTTCACTTTTTTATCAATATAATCTTGTGGTAAATTTTGAACTTTTAAGCCAAAAGCTATATTTTCATAGACATTCATAGTTGGGAAAAGGGCATAACTTTGAAATACTATACTTACTCCTCTTTTTTCTGTGGATAAATTTGTAACATTTTTACCTCCTATAAATATACTTCCTTTAGTAGGGTTATTAAATCCTACTAAAGATCTTAAAGTTGTTGTTTTTCCACACCCTGATGGCCCTAACATTGTGAAAAACTCTCCCTCATTTATAGTTAGATTTAAGTTTTCAATAGCTATATAATCTCCATACTTTATCTCAATATTTTCAAATTTTATCATATTTTTTACTCCTATTAATTTACGTATTCTAATTGTACTTTCTCTACCCATGAATCTATATTATCTGTTATAAATGTCCAATCTAAGTTTTGAATTTTCAAACTTTCTACTAACTCTCGAGTTTCTTTAGGTGCATTTTCCAAAGCTTTTGGATGAGCTGGTGCTGTTCCAAACTTTTCTGCCCACTTTTCTTGAACCTCTGGTGATCCCAACCAATCAATAAACTTTTTATTGATTTCATTATTATCATTTCCTTTAACCAATGCCAATTGTTCTACTACAAAAGGAACTCCTATTTCAGGTCTCATTATTCCTATTTCAAAATTATTTGCTTTTGATCTCTCTAAAGCTCCACTTCCCCAAATCATAGTTATTGGACATTTCCCACTCATTAAATTTCCAAACCAATCCTCTTCAGACTTTTGGATATGGGCATTTTGAACATATTGTCTTACAACTTCCCAGCCTTTATTTGATATATTTAAAGTCCCTCCAGAATCCTTATATCTTGAAGCTATACTGGCTAAAACTACTTTTGAAGTTCCCCCATCCAACCCAAAAATATGATATCGATCTTTATAACTAGGATTTGTTCCTAAATCTATCCAATCTTTAGGTGCATTCTCTTGAGTTATTACATTCGGATTATAAATTGCAAGTAGTGGAGTTACTGTCACTGCATTATAGTACCCATCTTTATCTGACAGCCCTTCTGGAATTTCCCCTGCCCATTTTGGAGTATATTTTGATATCACATTATTTTTTTTTAGTTTTTCATACTCTATCGAATTCAATCCAAAAACAACATCTGCTATAGGCTTATTTTTTTCTGCTATCAATCTGTTAGAAATATCTGTTCCACCAGCAGCTACAACATTAATTTTGAAGCCATTTTCTTTAGCCAACTCTGTTAAATATTCCGCTCTTCCATCAGACCCAGAGTTTGTATAAACAACAATTGAATTATCACCTTTTTTTCCACAAGCTAATGTTAACGTTAACAATAATACTAAAAAAAATTTCTTTTTCATTTAACTACTCCCCCTTTTGTTTTTTATTTAGATACATTTTTAAAAGATAAGGCCAATCAGTTTGAATTATATCTATATTTTTATTAATTAGCCAAGACCAACCAGCTCCATCATTCAGTAATGAATCATTGTCATCTTGAAAAGCGCTCAAGTTATGTTTTTCATATCCCCCTAAAGTTATAGCATTAGCCCATATTTTTATATTTTTCTCTGCTAAACTCTTTAGAAATTCATCCTCTATTATTTCATCTCCTTTATCTGTAAATAAAATTTCCACTGCAACCATATTTATTTCAGGATGAATAAATTTAAAGATATCCTCTTTTTTTCTAGCTATTGGCATATACATAAGTT
>NZ_DBGBQB010000274.1:0-2596 GCF_048470075.1 Cetobacterium sp.
CTACAGTTTCAATAGGGAATCTCTCCTCCTCATCAATTTCAGCAGCAAGAGGTTTAACTTCATTTTCAGCAAAAGCTGTAATCATTTGCTTAAAAAGTTCTTGCGATTTAGTTAATGTAAAATCCATTTATTTCCTCCTAAATTGTCTTATTTTTTCATTAATGTAGCTTTTCCAGTAATCACTTCAATACCATCTTGATTTGTACATACAGTTTTTAAAATAACCCTATTTTTTTCTGGAATTAGTTCTATTATCTGCACTGTGGCTGTTACTGTATCTTCAGCATATACAGGAGCTAAAAATTTTAGCTCCTGACCTAAATAGATACTTCCTTCCCCAGGTAATCTCGTTCCTAAAACAGCTGATATTAAACCAGCACCCAACATCCCATGTGCTATACGATGTTTAAACATCGTTGTTTTGGCATACTCCTCATTTATATGAGCAGGGTTTACATCAGTTGTTATTCCAGCGAATAGAATAATATCTGTCTCTGTTATTGTTTTGCTAATACTCTCTTTCATACCTATCTTTAAATCTGAAAATTGCATAGTCGACCCCCTTCAATCTATATTATGTTAAATTACAAGCCCTCCATCTACTCCTATAATTTGACCTGTTATAAACTTAGATAAATCACTAGCTAAAAATACAACTGTATTTGCTATATCTTCAGGTTCTCCCATTTTTCTCAGTGGAGTTTTATCTATCATAACGTTTATTACTTTTTCTGGTAGATCCTTTGTCATAGGTGTTTTTATAAACCCAGGAGCAATAGCATTTGTCCTGATTTGTTCACCTTTTCTAGCGAACTCTTTTGCCCAAGTTTTAGTTAATCCAATAACTCCAGATTTTGTGGCGACATAATTTGTTTGTCCAATATTCCCATATACACCAACTACAGAGGATAAATTGATTATGCTACCACTTTTATTTTTAAGCATCAATGGTACAATAGCTTGAGTCATATTAAATACACCTTTCAGATTAACATCAATTACAGCATCCCATGCTTCTTCTGTCATATTTTGAATAAGTGAATCTTTTGTTATTCCAGCATTATTAACTAAAATATCAATTTTTCCATACTCATTTTTTACATTTTCAACAAAATTTGCTATTCCCTCTCTATCTGTTACATTTAGATTTACAACTTTAACCTTTGAATCTGTAAATTCACCTGCTCCTAAATCACAAGAGTAAACTATGGCACCTTTTTCTGCTAATTTTTCACAAATTACAGCACCTATTCCTCTTGCTCCTCCTGTTACTACGGCTATTTTTCCATCTAATTTCATATATTTTCTCCTTTTTTATCATTTTATAACGATTTAATCACCACAGCAGTTCCCATTCCTCCACCTATACAAAGACTTGCTAAGCCATATTGACTTTTTCTTTTTAACATCTCATGAATTAAAGTTGTTATGATTCTGTTTCCACTAGCCCCAACTGGGTGTCCTAGTGCTATAGCACCACCATTTACATTACACTTTTCGCTAAAAAACTCTTCTGTAACTCCATACTCATTTTTTAGTTCAAACATAACCCCCAATGCTTGTGCTGCAAAAGCTTCATTTAACTCAATTAAGTCCATATCTTTTAAATCTAATTTAGCCATTTTTAAAGCTTCCTTTATCGCTGGAACAGGTCCCATACCCATAATTTTAGGATCTACACCTCCCTGTCCAATCCCAATTAGTTCAGCAAGAGGTTTTAGATTATATTTTTTAATAGCTTCTTCACTGGCCAAAAGAACTGCACTAGCTCCATCATTGATACCTGATGCATTTCCTGCAGTTACAGTTCCATCTTTTTTAAAAACAGTTCTTAATGTCCCCAATTTTTCTAAAGATGTCTTTCTATTTGGATATTCATCAGTATCAAAAATTATAGTTTGCTTTCTATCACTAATCTCTACTGGAACAATTTCATCTTTAAATCTCTTCTCATCTATTGCTCTTATAGCTTTTTCTTGAGAACTCATTGCATATCTATCCTGTTCACTTCTTGTTATAGAGTATTTTTCAGCTATATTTTCTGCAGTTACACCCATATGTATCTTATTAAAAGCGTCAGTTAAGGCATCTGTTAACATACTATCTTGAAATATAACCTCACCCATTTTGATCCCTTCTCTCATATCTCTTGGACTTACAAATGGAGCTTGGGACATAACTTCCACTCCTCCACAAATCACTAAATTGGCTAAACCACTCTTTATATTTGAATAACCTGTCATAACGGATTTCATTCCACTTCCACATAAAATATTTAATGAGTATGCTGGAACTTCATAAGGGATATTAGCTTTTATAGCTACCTGTCTACCTATGCCTTGTCCTTGACCTGCTGATAATATATTTCCTATTATAACTTCATCAAGTTCATGACCTTGTAAATTGTTATTTTTTAGCAACTCTTTAACTACAATTGCCCCTAATTCACTGGGGGATATTTTTCTAAGACTACCTAAAAATGAACCAATTGCCGTTCTTTTAGCATCAACAATGTATATTTTACTCATGTTTCCTCCTGTTATTTTTTTAAAAAAACATATTTACGAACCAATTCTCAATTATATTAATACTACTT
>NZ_DBGBQB010000275.1:0-3669 GCF_048470075.1 Cetobacterium sp.
GAGGAATTAAATGGGGAGAGACAGTTTTCAAATAAAACTCATCAAAAAAAATATAGTCCATAATTTCAATTATATTAAAGGGAGTACAAAAAAAGATATTATTGCCGTTGTTAAAGTCAATGCCTATGGTCATGGATTGAGGGAGGTTGTCCCTATTTTAGCTGATAGTGGCTGTTTATATTTCGCCGTAGCTAGAGAGTGTGAAGCTCTTGAAATACTTTCATTAAATATACCTCAAGTTAAAATCTTAATTTTTGAGACTATTGAGGATTTTTCACTTTTAAAAAACTTTAAAAATTTAGAGATGGTTGTCAATAGTCTTGAAGAACTTAAAGAGTTAATTAACAGCGGGATAGATTTTTCTCAACTTCATTTAAAATTTGATTTTGGTTTTGCTAGAAATGGATTTTCTCAGGATGAAATTGAGGCTATTAAAACTTTAATCATAGAGAACAATCTTTATTTTCAGGGTGCTATGACCCATTTTTTTAGCTCTAATGAGGAGGAAACTATAGAGATTCAAAGAAAATTCATTGAATCCATAGAGTATATTGGTAGGGAGCGTTTTAATATTATTCACTCTCAAAATAGTGCCGCTACTCTTTTAGGATTAGGGGAGGGTTCCACACATGTTAGATGTGGTATTAGTTTGCTTGGAATGCTTGATCCAGGCATCACCAATGATAATATCAAGCGTTCTTGGTCTCTTTGTGGTCCTATATGTGATATAAAAGATTTTTCAAAATTAGATTTCATTGGTTATGAGCGAATTGAAAGTATTCCCACTGAAAACTTTCATAGAGTTGCCAAAATAAAAATTGGATATGGAGATGGTTTTTCCAAGAGAAATACCAATATTTTATGCCATATAAATAACAAAGAGTATCCGATAGTACATATCAGTATGGATACATCCTTTGTTTTAGTTGATAACAGTGCTGAAGTTGGTGATATTGTTGAAATCTATCAGAATTTTGAAAAGTGCAATGCTTTTTTAAAAATGGACCATTACGAATATACCACGCTTTTAAACTCTAGAATTCCTAGAATTGTTCTTAAATAAAAAGAAGTTTGCATTGATAGTGGTATATTAAAATAAGTATCTTTCTGGAGGTGTTAATATGAATTTTAAAGATGTTGTTTCTAAAAGAAGAAGCGTTAATTTTTTTGATCCAAATAGAGAGCTTGATCTAAAAATTTTTGAAGAGATTATAAATGAAGCTGTTTTAGCTCCTTCTGCATTTAACCTACAGCCTTGGGAAATCATTGCAGTTCGTTCTCCTGAAGCTAAGGAAAAACTATTTACAGCTTGTAATCAGCCAAAAATAAAGGAAGCTTCTATGACACTTATATTGGTAGGAGACACTTTTGGGTATGGCAGAGATAACCCAATGTGGAATATTAAAATTGATTTAGGTTTAAAAGAGGATAAAGTTACTCAACTTATTAATATGTGTGAAACTGTTCTATATCCAACTGAGGTTAAAAGAAATGCTATGGCTGTTAGAGATGTTTCTCTATTGGCTATGACCATAATGCTTTGTGCAAAAGATCATGGTGTTGACACTCACCCTATGATTGGATTTAATGAGGATAAAGTTAAGGAGCTATTTGATATAGATGAGGACAAAACTGTGGTAATGCTTCTTTCTATCGGATACTTTGATGAAAGTAAAACACTTAATCCAAGAGAACGAAGACTAAATTTCAATGAAATTTGTACAGTTGTATAGAGAAATAAAAAGCAAGGGAATAAACTTCCCTTGCTCTTTTTAACTAAATATTTTCAAATGATTTTTCAAGTCTTTCCAAAGCTTTTTCTAAGACAGATCTGTGACAAGCAAAATTTAATCTTATAAATCCAACTCCCTCAGCTCCAAATATTCCTCCTCCATCAGTAACAATCTTAGCTTCCTCTTCCAATTTAAATCTTAACTCCTCTTCAGTCAGATTTAACTCTCTAAAATCTATCCAAGCCAGATATGTACCCTCTAAAGGGAAACACTTTATTTTAGGTAATCTCTTTTCTAGATAATCTTTCAAAAATAGATAGTTATCCTCTAAGTACACGATTAAATCCTCTAACCATCTCTCACCCTCTTTAGAGTAACATTGCTCCATTGCAATTGCTCCAAATATATTTGGTACTGGCTTAGCTGCAACTTTAGACATCTCATTAATAAATCTCTCTCTTAAATCGCTATCTGGAATTATTATATTAGATGCTTTCAAACCTGCCAAATTAAAGGTTTTACTTATTGAAGTACAAACAATTAGATATTTTTTTATCTCTCTATTCAATGTTCCAACAGATACAAACTTATTTTTAAAAAGTATTAAATCACTGTGAATTTCATCTGAAACTATTATTTTTTTATACTTTAAGCATAGTGAAACAACTTTCTCTAGCTCATTTTTTGTCCAAACTCTACCAATTGGGTTATGTGGACTACATAGAATTAACATCTTATTTTTAGGATTTGCTAATTTTTTCTCTAAGTCGTCAAAATCCATTTCATATCTATCTCCAGCTAATTTTAAAGGATTACTGACTACCTCTCTTCCATTTATCTCCACTGAATTTCTAAATGGCGGATATACAGGATTTTGAACAACTACTCCATCCCCATGCTCTGTAAAAGCCTTTATCGCATAACATAATGCTGGAACTACTCCACTTGTTGGCACTATCCAATACTCCTCTATGTCCCAATCGTTTCTATTTTTTAACCAAAATTTAATCCCTTCATAGTATTTTTTATCTGCTGTATTGTAGCCAAAAACTCCATGCTCAACTCTCTTTAATAGCGCATCTTGCACAAATTCTGGAGCTTTAAAATCCATATCCGCCACCCACATTGGAATACTTTCATCATCTGCATAAGAGGCCATCTCTAACATCCCATTTAAATCCCATTTCCTTGAATCTGTCCCTTTTCTTTCAACATAGTTACTAAAACTCATACCCTTCACTTCCCCTTTTCTAATTTATACCAAACTCTTTAGGATACTCCACTACTCCTTTTACATTAGTTAAAGCTCCTGGATAAAGCTCAATAGCCATAAAATTCTCATCTGGAACTTCAATTGGACATTTAATACCCCATCTTGATGCTGGTTCATATCCAAATCTTTTGTAATAGTCCGCATGCCCCAGAACTACAACACCCTTATATCCCATATCTTTTGCTATTTTATGTCCCTTCTCTACCAAACTTTTTCCAATACCTTTTTTTTGAAATCTTGGTAATACTGCCAGTGGAGCTAGAGCCAATAGAGTTTCGTTTCCAACTTTTATTTTTGTAAAAAGGATATACCCTACTATCATCCCTTTAAACTTTGCTGTCAAAGATAAATCTTTTATAAAAGCATCACTTTTTAATAGCTCTCTCACTAATTTATGTTCATTATGATCTGAAAATTTCTCCCTTATGAATGCTTTTTGTACCACTTCACAAACGAGATCCTCCTCTGTCATTTTCTTATATTTTTTCTTTTGAAAAATATAAACTGCTAAACTTCCTAATACAAAGAATGCTATTCCTAATATTACATTCATGTTCCCCCTCCTAAATTTTTATTTTTTATATTTATATATACCATAATAGCAAATAGCTATCCTTTTTCCAAGATGTTTTTAATTTACTTTTCTTCTTTTAACTGTTATAC
>NZ_DBGBQB010000276.1:0-6952 GCF_048470075.1 Cetobacterium sp.
CATTATTTATTTTTTTCGTTGTAGTAGGTGTATTTAGTGCATTTTATAACGCTTATAAATTAATAATGAAAAAATAGGATTGAGTGATATATGGATGAGTTAAAAAAAATAATAAAACGTGGGATTATAACCGCAATAATAGTTTTAATATACGGAGTATTATCAGGAAATGAGTATGTCTATATAGGAATGTTTTCAGGGGCAATTTTATCTGTGGTTGGGTTTTATATGATCTGTCTAGATGCAAAGGCAAGTTTGGCCTCGAACTCTCCATTTAAAGTTGGAGTAATAGGATATTTAAAAAGATATTTTTTATACGGTATATTTTTAGCACTGGCTACAAAATTTTATGGTTTTCCAATGTTAGTTAGTGGAGTTATAGGATTATTAAATATAAAAATTAATATTTTGGCTATAACTTTATTTAACAATATAAAAAAGTTTAAATCTAAGCATTTAAAATAAACTATTGAAAGGAGGCGAAACTTATGAGAATAGGACCAATAGAGTTTATTACCCCACCGTTGGTAGAAGGACCTGCAGTAATGTTTTACGTACCATTACCACATTTTTTACATCAAATTCCATTTTCTATGGAGTATGCTGATGGTAAATTTGGATTACCAGTTACAATAACTGTAATAAGTACATGGTTTGTAATATTAGTGTTAACACTTCTATTTAGAATGGGAACAAAAAAATTAGAGATGATTCCAGGAAGAGCACAAGTTGCAGCTGAATCAGTTTATGATTTTCTACATGGTATTATTCATCAAATGTTAGGAGGATGGACAGCAAAGTATTTCTCATACCTAGCTACACTATTTTTATTTATACTAGGATGTAACTTACTTATGTTTGCACCGATTCCTTGGGGAGGCTTCGAAGATGGAGTGTTTGCAATAGCACCTGCATTTAGAGCTCCAACAGCAGATCTTAATACAACAGTAGGATTAGCTTTATTAACTACAGCTACGTTCTTAGGAACAAGCATAAAATTAAATGGTATACTAGGATATTTTAAAGGGTTGTTAGAACCTATGCCATTTATGCTACCTATTAATATAGTTGGAGAGTTAGCAAAACCAACAAATATTTCTATACGTTTGTTTGGAAATATGTTTGCCGGAATGGTAATAATGGGGCTTATTTATAAAGCAGCACCTATGGTTATCCCAGCACCGTTACATCTTTATTTTGACATATTTAGTGGAGTAGTACAAAGTTTTGTATTCTTAATGCTAAGTATGGTATATATTCAAGGTTCATTAGGGGATGCAGAGTGTCCCGATGATAAATAAAAACTAACAAGATTAAATTTTAAAATAACTAGGAGGTAAATGATTATGGATTTAATGTTAGCAAAAACTATAGTATTAGCAGCATCAGCAGTAGGAGCAGGATGTGGAATGATCGCAGGTATAGGACCAGGAGTTGGACAAGGATACGCAGCTGGTAAAGCAGTTGAGGCAGTAGCTAGACAACCAGAAGCTAAAGGAGATATCATCTCTACAATGGTATTAGGACAAGCGGTATCAGAATCAACAGGTATCTATTCATTAGTAATTGCACTAATCTTATTATATGCTAACCCATTCGTAGGAATGTTAGGATAATTCTTTATAAAATACATCAAATACTTTTAGGAAGGAGGTAGAAGACTTGGCACCAACAAATATGCCTGCAGTATCGATAGATATTAACATGTTTTGGCAAATAATAAACTTCTTCATTTTAGTATTTATATTTAATAAATACTTTAAAGCTCCGTTAATGAGATTAATGGACACAAGAAAAGAGAAGATTGCAGCGGAGTTCTCAGAAGCTCAAAAGAATAATGAGGAAGCTGCACTAAAAAATAAAGAAGCTCAAAAAATATTAAAAGATGCTAAAGATGAAGCTACTAAAATAGTTCAATTAGCAGAGAAAAAAGCTGATGAAAGAAAAGAGATTATCATTTCTGAAGCAACAGTTCAAAGAGACAAAATGCTTAAATCAGCAGAGCTAGAAATTCAAAAGATGAAGCATGCGGCTAAGAAAGAGCTAGAGGTTGAAATGAACCAATTAGCTGTAACATTAGCTGAGAAAATAATAAAAGAGAATTTAAACTCTGATTTAGAAGCTGCCCTAGCTGACAAATTTATAGATGAGGTAGGGGGAGTAAAATGATAGGAAACCAGATTGGTAAGAGATATGCAGAAGCAATATATGAAGTTGCTGTGCAAAGAGATGAAGTTAAGTCAATCTATGATGTTTTAAACTCTGCAATGGAGCTTTATAAAACAGATGTTGATTTTAGAAACTTCATAACTCATCCTCTAATTAAAGAGAGTGAGAAGAAGGAAACTTTAAAGAAAATTTTCTCAGATTCTAATGATGGAGTAGAAATTCTTTTCTATATTTTAGAAAAAGGAAGAATTGCACAGATTAGAGAGATTGTAGCAGAGTATGTTAAATTAGATTATGCAAAAAATCAAATTTTAGATGTGGAAGCTACATTTGCTGTTGCGTTAAGTGATGAGCAAAAAGAGAAACTTTCTAAAAATCTTGAAAAGAAAACAGGTAAAAAGATAAAGCTAGTAGTTAATGTAGATAAATCTCTAATAGGTGGAGGAATTATCAAAATAGGTGATGAGGTAACAGACGGAAGTATCCGTAGACAATTAGAAACTCTAACACAGAAATAAAAACTACTTGTAAAATTAGGAGGTGTAATCAGTTGAAAATCAGACCAGAAGAAGTAAGTAATATAATCAAAACTGAGATCGAGAATTACAAAAAGAGTCTTGATGTCAAAACTTCAGGTTCTGTATTAGAAGTAGGAGACGGTATTGCTAGAATCTACGGATTAAGCAGCGCAAAAGCGGGAGAGCTTTTAGAGTTTCCTAACGGAATAACAGGAATGGTTCTAAACCTAGAAGAGGATAACGTTGGAGCGGTTATACTAGGGGACTATACAAAGATTAAAGAGGGAGACGAGGTTAAGGCTACAGGAAGAATTGCCTCAGTTCCAGCTGGAGAATCTTTATTAGGAAGAGTAGTTAACGCTTTAGGAGAGCCAATTGATGGAAAAGGTGAAATAAAGTTTGAGAAATACATGGAGATAGAAAGAAAAGCTTCTGGTATTATCTCAAGAAAACCAGTATCTGAGCCTTTACAAACAGGAATCAAATCAATAGATGGTATGGTACCTATTGGTAGAGGACAAAGAGAGCTTATTATCGGAGATAGACAAACTGGTAAAACAGCAGTTGCTATTGACGCAATATTAAATCAAAAAAATACAGGAGTAAAATGTATCTATGTTGCAATTGGTCAAAAAAGATCAACAGTTGCACAGATCGTTAAGAGATTAGAGGATGCAGGAGCTATGGAATACACTATAGTTGTTGCTGCAACAGCTTCTGAATCAGCTCCTTTACAATACTTAGCACCATATTCAGGAGTAGCAATGGGAGAATACTTCATGGATAAAGGTGAAGCAGTTTTAATAGTATACGATGACCTTTCAAAACATGCGGTAGCATATAGAGAGATGTCTCTATTACTTAAGAGACCACCTGGAAGAGAAGCTTACCCAGGAGACGTATTCTATCTTCACTCAAGATTACTTGAGAGAGCTGCAAAATTATCAGATGAGTTAGGTGGAGGATCAATAACTGCTCTACCAATAATTGAAACTCAAGCAGGAGACGTATCAGCATATATCCCAACAAACGTTATCTCGATAACAGATGGACAGATATTCCTTGATGCTCAACTATTTAACTCAGGATTCAGACCAGCTATAAATGCCGGAATATCTGTATCGAGAGTTGGAGGATCTGCACAAATCAAAGCTATGAAACAGGTTGCTGCTAAAGTTAAGTTAGAGTTAGCTCAGTATACTGAGTTATTAACATTCGCACAATTTGGATCAGACTTAGATAAAGCTACAAAAGCTCAATTAGAAAGAGGACATAGAATTATGGAAGTTTTAAAACAGCCACAATACAGTCCTTACCCAGTTGAAGAGCAAGTTGTATCATTCTATACTGTAATCAATGGATTCTTAGATGATATTGCTATTGCAGATGTAAGAAGATTCGAAAAAGAGTTAATTACTGAAATGAGAAATACAACAACTATTTTAGATGAAATCGTAGAGAAGAAGAGCTTAGATAAAGAGCTTGAAGCTAAAATAGTAGAAGCTATAGTAGCATTTAAAAAGAATTTTAATTAAGAGAGGTGGGAAAATGGCTGGAACTAGAGAGATAAAAAACAGAATAAAAAGTGTTCAGTCTACTCACCAAATTACAAAGGCCATGGAAATAGTTTCCACTACGAAATTTAAAAAGTTTTCAACAATAGTGGCTCAATCAAAACCATATTCAGAAAGTATTGCTAAAATATTACAAAATATTGCAGCAGGGGTAAAAAGTGAAAAACATCCCCTTTTTGATGGTAGAGAGAGTGTAAAAAAAGTTGGAGTTATTGTTATGTGTTCTGATAGAGGACTAGCAGGAAGTTTCAACAGTAATACACTTAAAGCGCTAGAGAGATTGATAGCTGAAAATAGTGGAAAAGAGGTCTCTGTAATTGCAGTTGGAAAGAAAGCGAAAGAATACTGTGCAAAAAGAAACTATGATGTAAAAGCTGAGTATATACAATTAATTCCTGAAACTATGTTTGATAAAGCAAAAGAGATCAGTGAAAACATTGTTGAATATTACTATAACCACATTTTTGATGAAGTTTATGTAATATACAATAAATTTGTATCAGCTTTAGTTAGTGACTTAACAGTAAGTAAATTAATTCCAATAGAAAGAGCTGAAGGAAGTGAGAACAAAGCTTATATATTTGAGCCTTCTCCAGAAGAGATATTATCATCTCTATTACCTAAGTATCTGAATATAGAGTTATATAAAGCTTTACTAGACAATACTGCAAGTGAGCATTCTGCAAGAAAAAATGCAATGAAAAGTGCAACGGATAACGCTGAAGATATGATAAAGGGATTAACTTTAGAGTATAACAGAAGAAGACAAGCATCAATAACTCAAGAGATATCAGAGATTGTTGGTGGAGCAGCAGCGTTAAATTAAGAATAATGAGGAGGCAATAGTGGAAAACAAAGGTACCCTTACCCAAATAATAGGTCCTGTTGTAGACGTTATGTTCAATGATAGATTGCCTGAAATTTACAACGCTTTAAAAGTAAAAGGTGAAGATGGAAAAGAGTTAGTTCTTGAGGTTCAACAACACCTAGGAAATAACGTTGTAAGAACAGTAGCAATGGACGCTACTGAGGGTCTACAAAGAGGAATGGAAGTAATAGATACAGGATCAGCTATAACAGTTCCAGTTGGAAAAGCTGTTTTAGGAAGAATTCTAAATGTTTTAGGAGAGCCAGTTGATGAAGCTGGACCAGTAACAACAGAGGAGCATTTACCTATACATAGAGAAGCTCCAAACTTTGATGAGCAAGGAACAGAAGTAGAGATATTCGAAACTGGAATTAAGGTAATAGACCTTCTTGCACCATATATCAAAGGTGGAAAAATAGGTCTATTTGGAGGAGCTGGAGTAGGAAAAACAGTTCTTATAATGGAGCTTATCAACAACATTGCAAAAGGACACGGAGGATTATCTGTATTCGCAGGTGTTGGAGAAAGAACAAGAGAAGGAAGAGACTTATATGATGAGATGAGAGAATCAGGAGTTATTGATAAAACATCTCTAGTATATGGACAGATGAATGAGCCGCCTGGAGCAAGACTAAGAGTTGCTCTTACTGGACTAACAGTAGCGGAAAACTTCAGAGATAAAGAGGGACAAGACGTTCTTCTATTCATAGATAACATATTCAGATTTACTCAAGCTGGAGCAGAAGTTTCTGCCCTATTAGGAAGAATACCTTCAGCAGTTGGATACCAGCCAACACTAGCTTCAGAGATGGGTAAATTACAAGAGAGAATTACATCAACTAAGTCAGGATCAATAACGTCAGTTCAAGCTGTTTATGTACCAGCGGATGACCTTACTGACCCAGCACCAGCGACAACATTCGCTCACTTAGATGCTACAACAGTTCTTTCAAGAAGAATTGCATCTCTAGGAATATATCCAGCAGTTGACCCTCTAGATTCAACTTCAAAAGCGCTAGATCCAGCTATAGTTGGAAATGAGCACTATACAGTTGCTAGACAGGTTCAAGAGATATTACAAAGATATAAAGAACTTCAAGATATCATTGCAATTCTAGGAATGGACGAGTTATCTGACGAAGATAAACAAACAGTTTCTAGAGCAAGAAAAATCGAGAGATTCTTCTCACAACCATTCTCAGTTGCTGAGCAATTTACAGGAATGGAAGGGAAATATGTTCCAGTAAAAGAGACAATAAGAGCTTTCAAAGAGATTATCGAAGGTAAGCACGATGCTCTTCCAGAACAAGCATTCCTTTATGTTGGAACAATTGAGGAGGCAATAGCTAAGGGAAGAGACCTTATGAAGGGAGCTGAGTAATTATGGCAAACTCTTTTAAGCTAGAGCTAGTAACTCCATTGGCAAAAATTTTATCTGAAGAGGTAAACTTTGTTATGCTAAGAACAACTGAAGGGGATATGGGTATTTTACCTAATCACTCACCTTTTGTTGCAGGATTAGCTACTGGAGAGATGAAAGTAAGAAATAATGGGCAAGAAAAGTTTTACTATGTTTCAGGTGGATTTGTAGAAATCTCTGATAATGTTGTAACAATTTTAGCAGATGAAGCTATGGATGTTAAAGATATAGATTTAGAAGCTGCTAGAAGAGAAGCTCAAATAGCTAAGGAAAAATTAGAAAAGATAGCTGAGGATATAGATATCGCTAATGTTCAAAAGACATTAACTCAAGCATTAACTAAGGTTAAATTAGCAGAAAAAATGTTATAGTTAAGATTTTTGAGAGAGTATCATTTTAAATG
>NZ_DBGBQB010000277.1:0-3769 GCF_048470075.1 Cetobacterium sp.
GAATATTACTACCGCAAAATGATAAAGTTCTTTTTTGTATTTAAAAAACTAAAATATGAATTTTTATAGTTGAAAAAATTTTGAATAAGTGAAAGTGATAAAAATGTGTTTAATAACATATATATTTTCCAAGCGTAAACAAAAAAGCTCTGTCATTTTTAGGACAGAGCTTTCTGTTAATTAAATTTATACCCAAAACTAATTTGGAATAGATAGTCATGTGATTCTTGTGCTTTTGAAATATTGAATTTAATAGGTCCAATTAAACTTCTATAATTTAAACTTATACCAGCACCTTGAGAGTAGTCTTTCCAAAGTATTGAGTCAGAATTATTATTGAAACTTTCATTAGCAAACTTATAAGTAGCAAAATCCCAATTAGCTTCAATATATAGATTTTCTATAAGTTTTTGTTGAACTCCTAAACTGATACCAAAAAGTGAAGAAAGATATTTCTCTTGAAAATAATATCCATTAAATGCAAAAGTATTATTGGATAGATCATCAGCTAGTCCTCCAAGTTTAATGTATTTGTCAGGAAGGACATCATCACCAGTTACATTTCCACCAAAGAGCTTAGCGGTTAAGCTAGTACTATCTGTAACAGGCAGATAATTGGAAGAGATATAGTTTGTAGATAAGAAATTAAGGTTATCCTTTCCTAAATTTCCACCCCATCTTTGAGAAATAACTCCTTTAAACCCCTCTGTTGGAAACGTTATTGAGTTAGTCTTATCCCATTTGATATTAAAGAAGATATCTCCATAACTTTTTGAATATTCAATTGAAGAATCAAAGATATTCTTAATTTCAGGATCTAAATTAGCATAGTTTAGGGAAGCTCCATATGAAAGTAAAAATAAATTTGAATATTGAGTTACAAAAGCTACTTCTAACTTTGTAACCTGACTTTTATAACTACCAATCTTACTCTTGTTATGATAGATAAAAAATGGATTTTCCTTATAGCTGATACTACTTAAGATACCAACCTTATTTGAAACACCATAGTAGGAGAAGTTTTTTAAATTAAGTCCAAGATAATCACCAAAAGTTGCTTCAATAGTTGATAAACTACCAATTTTACCAAAAGAACTGATATCAGTTCCAATGGAAAGAGTAGTTCCATAATCGGTCATATAATCGACACCCAATCCTACAATATTGGTTGGATTCTCTTCTACTTGGAGTTTTAAAGTATTTTCTTTAAATGTATAATATATTTTATTAACGAAATTTAAACTATAAGTTTTAAGCATTAATTTTTCCAGTGTATCTGGATTTATATTTGTACCTAAAGATTCCTTAAAGATAGATTCGATGATCTCTTTGTGATCATGATTTGTCGTATCAGTCGTAATCTCTATCTCTTTTAAAACAAAGTTATCTTTAAATTGTAGAGAACTTTTTCTTTTATTTTGTTTGGGACCAAATGCCAGTATTTTATTTAACTCTTTTTGAGCGGCTTCCTCTCCTAAAGCTTCTATCTCTTTAAAATTGTTAAAATCAGTTGTTTTAAAATCAGATATATCTGGTTCAATCAAGATTGTAGCTAAGTCTCTCTGTTTTTTTGTGGAACTAGAGCTTTGAATAGCAACAATTTGATCTGCAACACTTAAAATATCATAGTCCTCTTTTTTCTGAAGAGAGGTTCCTACATCAACACCAACTACAATGTCAGCACCTAGATTAAAAGCATCTTCCACGGGGAAATTTCTAGATAGTAGTCCATCAACATAGTAATTATTTCCAATTTTTACAGGATCAAAAATAGTGGGTATAGATATACTTGCTGTGATAACTTGAGCTAAGTCTCCACTATTAAATGCTTTTGCTTTTCCAGTATTTAGGTCAGTTGCGATAATCTCCAATGGAATTGGAAGTTTTTTAAAATCCTTTGTTTGTTCAACATTCCAAAGAAGATTTTTTAAAGTTAAATATATTTTTTGAGTGTTTCTAATCCCCTTTGGTAATGCAAAATTAAGTGAGTTATCATATTTCAATGAAAGATTGTAATCTTTCATAAGAGATCTCTGATCAAGTGATATATCAGTAAGATTAGGACTATCATTAAAGGTCTCTTGCCAATCAATATCTAAAACTAATTTTTCAATCTGTTCAGGGGTGTATCCCGCTGAATATAAAGCACCAATAAGAGCTCCCATACTGGTTCCTGTTATATAATCAACCTTAATATTATTTTTTTCTAAAACTTTTAAAACTCCGATATGTGCAAAACCTTTTGCACCACCACCACTTAAAACAAGTCCAATTTTTGGTTGTTTTTCCTCCTCTTTAAACTTTTCAATTTTTTTTGCTTCAAGTTTTTTTATTTGATTTTGAAGAGTTTTAATCTCGTTTTTTAAACGTTCAATCTCAATATCTTCAGGAGATTTTGAAAAACCACTTGAAAAAATATTGATGAATATCAAAAAAGTCATTAAAAAGAGCTTTTTCATCATCAATCCTCCATATATATTTTATTAAATTCTTCAAAAAAATTTGGAAATGTTTTTGAAACACAGTTTGGATCAAGAATCTTAATCCCAGGGACTTTAAGTCCAATTAAAGATAGGGACATAGCCATTCGATGGTCATCATAGGTCTCTAAAAAATCACCTCTATAATCTTTTAAAGGTTTTGGATTTATTATAAATCCATCTTTAAACTCAATAAAATCCCCATTAATTTTTAGTATCTCATTTTTTAGAGCTGAAATTCTATCAGTTTCCTTTATTCTCATATTCTCTACATCCCAAACCTTTGTTGGAGTAGTTGCAAAAAGAGCTACAGCAGCTAAAGTTTGAGCAACATCTGGAATATCATTCATACTCAGTTGAACTCCCTTATAATCTGGAATCCCTGCCACTGTAATGGAATAATCTTGAAAAGCTATAATATTTAAACCCATCTCTTTTAGAACATCTAAAAATCTTGAATCACCTTGAATACTTCTTTTAAAAAAATTTCTTAGAGTAACCGTAGAGTTAGCAATTAAAGCCATAGCTAAGAAATATGAAGCAGAGGACATATCACCCTCAATAAGGTACTCTTTTAAATTGTACTCACTAGGATTCACTTCAATTGTATCGTTATATGAAACGATATCCGCTCCAAAGTCTTTCATCATCTTTAGAGTCATATCTATATATGGCTTTGATACAACTTTTCCTGTAAAAAAAATCTTAATAGGATTTTTAAAGTTTGGAGCGGCCATTAGGATAGAGGAGATGTACTGACTACTTTTACTTCCATCAATATTGACAGAGGTAGCATGGATACCACTGGATATAATCTTAATGGGTGGGTAACCGAAGTTATTTAAATACTCCACTTTAACTCCAAGTTGTGTCAAAGAATCGACTAAATCTTTAATGGGTCTTTCATTCATACGAGCATTCCCGTATAGTGTAGCAACACCTTTTCCAGTGGCTAAATATGAGCTTAAAAATCTCATAGCAGTACCTGCATTTCCAATATATAGCTCAATATCTTTATATTGTAGATTTTTATTACCTGTGATTTTAAGTGTTTTATCAACTTCATTAAGTTCTATTTTATTACCTAAAACTTTCAGTGCCTCAATCATATATCTAGTATCATCACTCAAAAGAATGTTTTTTAAAGTTACAGTTTTTCCAGAGAGAGCTGAAAGAATAAGTGCTCTATTAGTAATTGATTTAGAACCAGGAATATCAATTGTGACATTGAAATTTGATATCGGTTTTGGTTGGAAATAGTTCATTAAAATTTTTCAACTCCTTATAAT
>NZ_DBGBQB010000278.1:0-3009 GCF_048470075.1 Cetobacterium sp.
TCTATATCCTTTTTTATAGATTTTAAAATAGCTACCGTTTCATTAATCCAATTTAAAGTATCCTCTTTTTTCCATCCCTCTATTACCATATCATTTGTTCCAGAGAAGAGAATTATTTTCTTGCCCAAAAATTTTATTAAATCTTTTTTTAATATTAAATCGATATATTCTTTTGTGCTTATACCTGCTATTCCAAGATTATTTACTTCATATCCATTCAGTTTAGATATCTCCCAATAGTCGAATATTGAATGTCCAATCAATGTTATTGGTTTTACTTGTTCAAAATACAATTTTTTTTCTTTTATTCTTTCTTTTATCATATTTAAAAGTAATATTTTTTTCTTTTTCTTAGTTGCAATTGTTATAGCTACTTCAAAATCTAATCTATCATCTATATCTATAGAGTCCTCTTTATTCATAAAATATGCTAAAGTTTTTTCTCCAAAAAAATGTTTTTTTTCCAGATATTTATTTGCTTTTCCTATAAAAATTGCTCCATTAGGATAATACTCTTTGCCATCTTGTCTTCTATAATTAGAATAATCTAAATCATAATTTTTTAGAGTTTTATCGCTTCCTATTCTTTTTATTAAATCAGCTGACTTAGAACTTTCTGTCATAGAAACTAAAAAATCCAAGTTACTATATTCCTTTTCAAACTCTTTTATTGAATCTACTATATGTTTTTCATCTCTAAAAGGAGATGTTGGTTGCAATAACATAAAGTAATCTAAATTTTCAATTTTTATTTTTTTTAATACATCTTCTATTACCATAAAAGATGTTGCTTTATCATTAGATAAATAATCATTTCTTAATATAACTTCAGCTCCATATTTTTCTGAAATCTCTTTATATTCTAAAGAATCTGTGCTTACTATAACTCTTTGAAATTCATTACTTTTTATAGCAGCTTCTATCGTATAAGCTATTAAGGGTTTATCTAATAACATTAATATATTTTTATTTGGTAATCCTTTAGACCCACTTCTCGCAGGAATTATTGCTATTTTTTTTAGATTCATTGTTATACCTCTTGTGCAGTAAATCCAGAATGTTCTATCAATTGATCCTCTTCAAAATCTTTTTCTGCAACTTTGCCTAATATTTCATGCCAAAACATTGGACTTATTCCATTTCCTGGTCTTTTTGTTGTTATATTTTCTATTGTATAGATATCACCTTTTTTAATATTCTTTTTAGCTACAATTGATTTTCTAGCTACAATCTTATTTTTCTTTTCAGAATTAGTTACTATTTTTTCTGAAGATCCTAAAGCTTTTTCAACTGCTCTAATTCCTTTACATAACAGTTCTAATTCATTAGGTGTAATAGATGCTTTATGGTCAGGTCCTTCAAAGTTTTTATCCAATGTAAAATGCTTCTCTATAAATGTTATACCATAAGGAACTGAAGCTATTCCTGCAAAATATCCTTCTGAATGATCAGAAAATCCAATTTTATATTCTGAAAACTCCTTTTGTAAATGTTTAATTGCATTAAGATTCACATCTTCATAAGGTGTAGGATACTCTGTATTACAGTGAAGTATTGTTATCTTATCTTTTGATACTCCATTTTTTTCTAAAACTGATAATGCTAATTTTATTTCTTCTATTGTTGCCATTCCTGTTGAAATAACTATCTCTTTATCTTCTATAGGAAGTTTTGCTATTTTTTCTAAATATGGTAAATTCAATATCTCACCAGATGGAATCTTCCAAACTTTTTGCTTTTGACTAGCTAAAAAATCAATTGAATCAAAATCAAAAGGTGTAGAAAATACATCTAATCCTAGTTCTTTTGCATAATCCTCCAATTTAATAAATTCATCATATGGAAGTTCTAATTTTTTTGTCATTTCTAATTGACTCTCTGTTGCTCCAGTTACTTTTATTTGATATTCTGCTTTTGGTGCATACTTTGATATTAATTGATCTGCTTTAAATGTCTGGAATTTTACTGCATCTACTCCACAACTTTTCGCTACCTCTACCATTTGCTTAGCTAATTTAAAATCACCATTATGATTACATCCTATTTCAGCTACAATATATACTTTATTCATTTATATTCCTCCTAATAAATCTCGTTGGGCTTCCTGCTACAACAACATTGTCATCTATATCTCTTATAACTACTGATCCTGATCCTATAATTGAATTACTTCCTATTTTTATTTGACCATTAACTACTGTACAGCTTCCTATAAATGTAGCTTTACCTACTTTCACATCACCATTTAATACTGAATTAGTTGAAATATTTGTATGAGCTCCTATATGATTACCATGCTCTATTAACGATCTTGTATTTAAAACTACATTATCTTCCAAAATTGCATCAGCATTAACTATAACCATTTTTCCTACAAATACACCTTCTCCTAAAGTTATATTTCTAGATAAAATAGCTGTTTTATCTATTATATTTGCTAATTTGAGATTATACTTTTTTAATTTATAGAAATACTCCTCTCTAATTTTAGGTTCTCCTATTCCTATAAAATATATGTACTCCTCTTTGTTTTCTAACTCTTCTATTGAATTAGCTAAAATCTTATAACCTTGATGCTCACCTTTTTTAAAAGAGTCAATAAAACCTATTAGGTTATATTGACTCCTATCTAAAGCATCTATTATTGATTTAGCAAATCCTCCAGCTCCTAAAACTATTAGATTTTTCATAATTTATCCTTTCATATTTAAGGGATTAAATGATTTTAATTGTATAAAAAATTGTTCTCTATATTCTTTTATAAAATAATCAACTATAAATATTGTGAATACTTGTGTTATTGAAGTAGCAATCGCTGCACCATAAATTCCATATTTTGGAATCAGTGTTAAATTTAAAATAATATTTAAAACTAATCCAAATAGTGTTTTATAAAAACTTTTTTTTGTTATTCTTTTTAATGTCATATGTCCTGTTTGAAGCGCACCATTCGCCTTAAAAAAAACGGAAACTGTTAATATTCCGTAGCATAATATTGCTGGTGTATAT
>NZ_DBGBQB010000279.1:0-8526 GCF_048470075.1 Cetobacterium sp.
TTGGGAAAAATAGCATTGGATTTTTAGATAATCAAACTAAAATAATATTAAAAAAATTACACGAAAGCTATAATTATAATTTTACTGTTAAAGTTGATAGGATAGAGAGAAAAGAGGAAAATTATAATGTACACATTTGGATAGATAGAGATAGAACTTTTAAAACTTTATCCTATGAACCTGGAAAAATATTTAAAGATATAAAAGAGTTTTTAATAGGAAAGTTAGATTATAACACTTTGCAAAAGAGAGTTTTAAAGTCAATATTTAAGGATAGGAAAAATACTGTTGTAAATTGTGAATCTGGAAGAGGAATGGATACAGTTATAGAAACTATTAAAATCTATTATGAGTTGATGGGAAAGAAAGTTTGTGTGGTAAAGGAGGGAGAAAAAAAGAGAGAGGGTTATGATTTTTATATATATGTAGGAAATGAAATTCTAAAAGACAACGGATATAACCTTTTTATAACTAATAACAAAATCTATTATGAAAATTGCGAATATATTGAGGATAGTTATACAATACCGAAAAATATAGAGTTGATAGATAAAAGTGAGTTGGAATATCATGAAAAAATATTCAATAAAAAATTACCTTTAAATGATAAAATAAAAATAGTTGAAGATATAAAAAATAATGTTAAAGTTTTTGCAACTGAAGACGTAAAAATTATTTTGTAAAAAAATATTGTCCAAAGTAGGAAAGTTAATATAAAAATAGAAAAAACAGGGAGAGAGTGGTTTTCCTGTTTTTTATTTTAGATTTTTATTTTTGTGTAAAGAATAAAGGTAATCATTTTTAATGTCTGAGGAGGGTTGAATTTATGAAAAAAGTTGTGTTTGGAGATGGAAGTAAAGTAGTTTTATTTAAAGAGGGTATTAAAGAGGGAACGGAGATTGGAAATAGAATAGAGGAGCTTGTAGAGGAGATAAAAAGAAGAGGAATGGGTGTTTATACATCGGATTCATATGAAGATTTAGAGGATGTAGTTGCCTATGATAAAGGGATTGATTGCTTACTTTTATCATGGCCTAACAATAGAGAGGAGCAAGAGGCTATTGAGGTTATAAAAAAATTACACGAAAGCCAAGAGGGAGTTCCAGTATTTTTATTGACTCATAAAGCTGATGCTTTGGAAAAATTAAGTAGAGAAGTATACGAAAATGTTGAAGAGATAATCTGGATTTTACAAGAGGAAATAGTATTTTTAGGAGAGAGAATTCAAAGAGCAGTTGAAAGATATAATGATGAGTTATTACCACCTTTGACTAAAGCTGTATTTAATTATAATAAGGTAGCTGAGTACTCTTGGGCAGCACCGGGACATCAAGGAGGAGTTGGATTCACTAAGACTGCTCTAGGAAGAAGGTTTTTTGATTTCTATGATGAAAACCTATTTAGAACAGATACTGGAATAGAAAGAACTTCTATAGGATCATTATTGGATCATACAGGAGCTTTTTTAGAGGGAGAAAAACTAGCTGCAAAAGTTTTTGGTGCAGATAGATCATATAATGTACTTGTTGGAACTTCAGGTTCAAATAGAACGATAATGCAAGGGGTTTTAACAGATGAAGATATTGCATTGGTGGATAGAAATTGCCATAAATCTATAGAACAAGGATTGATTATAACAGGAGCAAAACCAGTTTATATGAAACCTACAAGAAATAGATATGGAATAATTGGACCTATTCTGCCTAGTGAGATGGGTGAAGGAGAAGTTGCTAAAAAAATATCTGAAAGTCCATTGGTACCTGAAAAGATGAAAGCACAAAATCCTATCTATTCAGTGGTAACAAACTGTACATATGATGGGGTTTGTTACAATGCAATGAAAGTTGAAGAGTTATTTCAGCCATATGTGGAGAGAATACACTTTGATGAAGCTTGGTATGGATATGCAAAATTTAATGAAATTTATAAAGATCACTACGCTATGAGAGGAGATGCTAAGGATTATAAAGGAAATGCAACAATTTTTGCAACACATTCGACACATAAGTTATTAAATGCCCTGTCTCAAGCTTCATATGTGCATATGAGAAAAGGGAAAAATCCTATAATAGAGGAGCGTTTTAATCAAGCTTATATGATGCATGCTACAACTTCACCTCTTTATGCCATTGCGGTTTCAAATGAAGTTGGAGCGGCGATGATGCAAGGGAAAACAGGGAAGTATTTAACTGATGAAGTTTTAAAGGAAGCTATTGATTTTAGAAAAATGGTGGCAAAATATCATAAAGAGTATGCCCAAGAGGGAGAGTGGTTCTTTAAACCTTGGAATGCTGAAACAGTTAAAGATCCAAAAACAGGTAAAGTTTATAATTTTGAAGACGCTCCAACAGAGTTATTGATGAGAGAACAATCTTGTTGGGTGATGAATCCTAATGATACATGGCATGGATTCCATAATTTACCAGAGGATTGGGCAATGTTAGATCCTATAAAAGTAAGTATTTTAGCTCCTGGAATGAGTGAGAGTGGAGAGTTAGCAGAGAAAGGTGTACCAGCACAGCTTATATCATATTATTTCTCCAAATATGGAGTTGTTCCAACAAGAACTACTGACTTCCAAATAATGTTCCTATTCTCAATGGGAATTAGTAAAGGAAAGTGGGGAACTCTACTAGATCTATTAACTTCATTTAAAAGAGAGTACGACAATAATACTCCATTAAAAAAAATCTTCCCTGAATTAGTGGAGGGTAGAGAGGATAGATATGGAGAGTTAGGAATGAAAGATTTAGGTGATGAGATATTTCAATATCTAAAAGAGCATAATTTAGGAAAGTATTTAAATGACGCATATTCAAATCTACCAGAGCAAGTAATGACTCCAAGAGAAGCATACAATAAAATCGTAAAAAATGAAGTGGAACTTGTTTCAGCTAAAGAGCTAGAAGGTAGAGTAGCGGCAAATGCTGTTATTCCATATCCACCTGGGATTCCAATGCTAATGTCAGGAGAGAGCTTCGGAAATGTAGATAGCGCTCAAATATCATACTTAAGAGCCTTAGCAACTTGGGATAAACAGTTCCCAGGATTTGAGCATGAAACAGAGGGAACAGCGGTAATAAATGGTGAATACCATGTTCTATGTATAAAAAAATAAATAAATTTTTGGCGGTGAGACCATGTATAAAGAGTTAACTAGAAAAATAAGAAAATCTTTAAGAGAGCAATGGTTTTATCATATAGTGGTAGGGTTAATATTTCTTATATATGCCGCTATAGTTATAATTGGCAACGGAATATTTTTAGACGATGTTGTGAAAGTTTTAGGTTTCCTATTTCTACTTACAGGAATAGGAAATCTAATTTACTCTTTCTCTGGAATTGGAGAGAGAGAATTTCACTGGGGTGAGATATTCTTTTGGGGAATTTTAGAGGTTTTTTCAGGAGGATTACTTCTTTCTAGTAAACTTTTAACAGCTGAAAGAAATTTGATAGAAGAGGTCAGTTTGGCTATAGAGAAGGTAACTGCAGCGAAAGTTGAATTACAAGGATATTTGGTTATATTCTATATAGGAACTTTTTTAACATTTAGAGGGATAAGCCATATTGTAACAAAAGTGTATGAACCAGAGGGGATAAATCACAATAGAACTTTAGGAGTGTTAAAAAGAGTGTTAATCCTAGATGGTTTTATAGATTTTATATTTGGAGTAGGTGTTACATTAAGTATGTATTTAGCTCAAAACATATTCTATTATATTGTTTTTGTCTATATTGTTATAACATCTATACTTACCATTATATTTGGATTGGGATCGAAGTATTCTTTAAAAGTGGAAAAAGATGAGGAGTTGGAGAATATAGAGGTAGAATAGTAAAAAATAAACAGCTCAAGCTCTTGAAATAAGGGCTTAAGCTGTCTAGATTTTATATTATTTAAAACTTTTGAGAAGTCTCATTTATTTTTTAAGTTTTTTTTCAGTATGAGAATATCCAACAACACTATCCTCAGTTTTTTGCATCTCTTTTTTTACTGTTACATGTTTATCTAAATAATCTATTGATTCTTTCATATCTTTAAGTAGTAGTGACATCTGCTCCATGCTTTGATCCGCTCTTACAACAACTCTCATTATAGTCACATTTTCTAGATTTTTAGGAAGTGGATAAGCTGGTAATTGCCAACCATAATATCTTAGTCTATCTGCTAAATCATACTCTGTCCATGCTCTTTTTTCATCTTCATTTAACATCCAACAAACAATTGGTATATTTTCTCCGCTGTTTAATATTTTAAATATTCCTAATTTTTCCAATCCTTTTGTTAAAAACAATCCAACATCTCTTGATCTTTTATGTACAGCCTTGTATCCCTCTTTACCCCATCTTACAAAGTTATAGTATTGTGCCCATATTTGGCTTCCTGGTCTTGAGAAGTTTATTTGGAATGTTGGTTCAAATGCTCCTAAGTATGCTACTTTAAATAGTAACTCTTCCGGTAGATACTCCTTATCTCTCCACATTACCCATCCAAGTCCTGGATATACTAGTCCAAACTTATGTCCTGATGTGCTTATAGATACTACATTTTTTAATCTGAAATCCCATACTAATTCTGGATTTACAAATGGTAAATATAATCCTCCTGAAGCTGCATCCACATGGATAGGTACTGAAATTTTAGCGGTTTTATTATACTCTTCTAACTCTTTGTCAAGAGCTACTATATCATCAAATGTTCCTGTATAAGTTATACCCATTATAGGAACAATACCAATTGTATATTCATCACATGCTGCTATAGCAGCCTTAGGATCAAGATATAATTCGTTTAAAGATGTCATAGGTAATTCTCTTAACTCTACATCCCAATATACACAAAACTTTTCCCACACAACTTGAAATCCAGAACTAACTATTAAATTTGGTCTCTTAGCATTTATGTCTATTCCTAGAGCTCGGGCTCTTTTTCTCCATCTAAATTTCATAGCCATTCCACCTAGCATACATGCTTCTGATGAACCAACTGTAGATGTTCCCATATATTCCTCATCCTTTGGAGCATTCCATAAATCTGCAATAATATTTACACATCTTTTTTCCACTTCTGTTGTCTGTGGGTATTCAGCTTTATCTATTGCATTAGTTGCGATTGCATCTACCATAACTTGCTTAGCTTCTGGTTCCATATATGTTTGAACAAAAGTACATAAATTATATCTAGGATTTCCATCGTGCATCATCTCATCTGAGATTAGCTGATAAGCTATATTTGGATTAATAGCTTTCTCATTAAGAGTCTCTCTTGGTAAAATATGATCTGATTCATAACTTCCAAATAATGGTGTTGTAGAACTATCTGGAGTAAACTCATACTCCTTTTCTTTCTCTTCTCCAATTTTTCTTCTGTGTAACATATTAAACCTCCTATAAATTTAATAAAATAACATTTTTTATTTCGATGTAGCACTCTCTAGAATGCTTACAATTGAAAACAGTGAAAAACAAATAGCTCCAAGTCCTATTAAAACTCTTTCTGGTATAAATGTTAGTTGACTTGGAGAGTTAATGACTATTAAAAAACTTGTAAGAAATAAACAAAATAATGCTGTTAAAACTGGAATCAATGTAACTTTTCCAGCAAGTGGATTCGATGTTTTCCAAACTAAAGCTAATAAAATAATTTTGCTGGAAATACTATAGCAGATCATTCCTAAACCTATTAAAACATATCCTGGAGCAATGGCATAAATCTCTTTATTGAATGTTAAAATTAATATTCCCAAAATAATATTTATAGTTCCCATAATTATTACAAGGGAAATCCAACATTTTTTATCAAAAGAGTTATACTCATTTCTAATCTGTTTAACAATACTCACAACCAACCCAATCAATGAAGTACATATAGCTGCCAATCCAAAAGTAACAAAACCAGCTACAAAGTTTTCGTGAATTCTAAAATTTTTTAAAAGTGTGAACGATATAATCCAAAGTATAATTGAAACAATTATGGGAATAGAGATAAGAATATTTTTTAAGGTACTAGAAAATGCAGTTATTGGAATTGAAAAGTCTTTTGAAGAGGAATTTTTTGGTATAAGACTAAATTTAGTTGAAGAAAGTGCCACTGTTGAAACACAATATGTGATACATCCCACACCAAAAATGACATGCCCAGCTACAAAATACGTACTAGATTTTGAATGAATAATTATAAAAATTCCATAAAAACAGATAATTGATGCTACTCCAAATCCGAGCGTAGGTAAAAATATTTCATAAAATTTACTATATTTTTTAATAATCTGTCTAATGATTGTAGCTGCAGTACTAAATAGAGCAATACATATTCCGCTGAGTGATATAAGAATAGACCCAACTAAAAATCTTTCTGAAATATTAGAAGTATTTAAAACTAAAACTCCTAAAGAGAAACATAGTAGTGCCATAATTAGTGGTATTAAACGATAAAAAATACTTAGATAGATGTTCATAAATAGCCTCCTAAACTGTATAACCTTTTGTTAAAATTTTAACTAAGTTTTAAATCACGATTACAATGTTCTGGGAAAATTGGTAATATCCTTTAAAAAAATAAATAAAAGGAAATTTGACAGTTCTCTTGAACAGTCAAATCATTGATTACTATTTTAAAGGAGGCTTCATATGGACACAAGTATCAATACAACAAAAAAGCAGTTGACACTGTTTGGATTTTTCACAATAACAGCATCTATGGTAATGGCTGTTTATGAATATCCAAGCTTTGCAACTTCAGGTTTTACATTACTTTTCTTTTTACTATTTGGTGGATTATTTTGGTTTATTCCTGTGGCACTTTGTGCAGCCGAAATGGCAACAATTCCAGGTTGGCAAACAGGAGGTGTCTTCACTTGGGTTTCTGAATCTTTAGGTGAACGTTGGGGATTTTCAGCAATATTCTATCAATTTTTTGAAATAACAGTTGGTTATATTCCAATGCTTTACTTTATTAACGGTTCATTATCATATGTATTTGATTGGCCAGAATTAAATATAAATCCACATTTGAAATTAATTTCTATTTTAATTGTATTTTGGATCTTAACGTTTTCACAGTTAGGTGGGACTAAATATACAGCTAAAATAGCAAGAGTTGGATTTATCTTCGGTATAGTAATACCTGCAATAATTTTAATTGGGCTTGCGATAACTTATGTTATAGCTGGAAATCCAGTGCATATGAAAATTAGCTGGGATTCGTTCTTTCCAGATTTAACTAATGTGAACTCATTGGTTATCTTGGTGTCATTTATTTTAAGTTATATGGGGGTAGAAGCATCAGCTTCCCATGCCAATGAGATGGCTAACCCTAAAAAACAATATCCAGTAGCGGTATTCATGTTAGTTATAATAGCAATTATTATAAGTTCTGCAGGAGGATTGTCAATAGCAACAGTTATCCCAGTGAATGAGATAAACTTAAGTGCTGGTGTTAACCAAACTTTTGCTATATTAATTAATCACTATGGAAACCATTTAGATTGGATTGTTAGAATTATAGCTGCTTTTATTGGACTTGGAGTTTTAGCAGAGATAAGTGCTTGGATAGTTGGACCATCAAGAGCTATGTATGTAGCTGCACAAAAAGGTATTTTACCTCCAGTGTTTAAAAAAGTTAATAAACATGATGTTCCAGTACCATTGGTAATGTTTCAAGGTGTTATCGTAACTATTTGGGCAATTGTTCTAACATTAGGTGGAGGAGGAAACAATATGTCCTTCATGACATCGATGTCTTTAACAGTTGTTATCTACTTAATGACATACTTCCTATTATTTATAGGATATTTAACATTAGTTTTAAAAAGAAAAACAACAGATGCTCAAGCTGGATATCAAATTCCAGGTGGGATTATATTTAAATGTATTGTTGGTGCAGTAGGATTTTTAACATCATTATTTGCTTTTATTATCTCATTCTTCCCACCAGATAATATTCCAGGTGGAAATACTGGAGAGTATGAAACAATATTGACTGTAGGATTTATTGTTGTGTTAGTTCTTCCATTTATAATATATGAATTTAGAGATAAAAGAAATGCATCAGGAATAGAGCCTACAAAAATTACAACAGAAAATGCTCCAGAACACCATTTTTTTGGACATCCAAAAGCTAGAGGAGAGTTCCATATTACTCCACATCCAGATGATGTTATGCAACAGGATGATGATTCTAAAAAAGCTAACAATCAAAAATAAGTAGAAAAGAAAAAGTTAGATTTGAATTAAACTTGAATATAATTAAAGAAAAGATAAAAATTTTAGACATGGAGGCAAAAAAATGAATCAAGATGTATTAAGTAAAATAGTGGAGAACAATAAAGGATTAATATCTCAGGGTGCTGTGGCTACCTATATTCCAGAGTTGGCTAAAGTAAATAAAGATTATTTAGGTGCAGTTATTGCATATCCAGATGGAACTATGTTATCAGCAGGAGATACAAAGGTTAGATTTGCTATAGAAAGTATATCTAAAACAGTTGTTTTAGCTTTAGCTCTATTGGATAATGGAGAGGAAGA
>NZ_DBGBQB010000280.1:0-2211 GCF_048470075.1 Cetobacterium sp.
TATCACTCTAATTCTTTTTTTATCTGGATATTGCTTTTTCAATGTATATCCAAGTGCATATCCAAGTTTTAGAGCTAACTCTACAGTTAGTTCTCTATTGGCTTCTCCTCTTATTCCATCTGTTCCAAAGTATTTTCTCATTTTAATTATCTCTCCCTTCTAAGTTGTAATCTTTCACATATGTACCCTGTTATCAATCCTGAAACACATCCCATAAATAGAAATCCCCAAATAAATATAAAGATTGATTTACTCATTATACTTATGCTTCTAAAAAGCAAAAAGTAAACAACTATCAGTTGTGTCAAATTATGTACAAAAGCACCACTTATACAAATAGCTATCAAAGATAGATTTTTTCTATATTTAAATAATAAAATGGTTAAGAGGGTACTAGCCCCTCCTGAAGTTAAACTTATTATAAAGCTCGGTGAAAAAAGTGTCCCAAGCATCATACCCTGAATAAAAATTCTAAGTAATAAAATCTCTATCGCCATTTTATCATCAAATTTTTCTAAAGCTATTATCGTTGCAATATTTGCTAATCCCAATTTCATCCATGGAAAAGGCTTGGGAACTAATGTTTCTATTAGTGATAAGTAAAGGGCTAATAACACAAAAGCGGTTAAATATCTCCTTCTTTTATCTGTCATATTACACCTTTAAGTCTGTATCCATTCCTAATAAATCTTTATTTTTCTCAAGAATAGGGTTTATTTCTGTTTCTAAGAAATCCTCTACCTGCTCTGGAGCAAATCCAATAAAGTTCTTAGGATCTAGAATTTCCATTAATTTTTTTCTATCAATATCAAAAGACGTATCATTTATAATTCTTTCTATCAGGTCATTTTCAAGTCCTTCAACCTTTACCTGTTTCCCAGCTTCCATTGAATGAACTCTTATTAATTCATGAAGTTCCTGTCTATCTCCACCTTTTTTTACTCCTTCCATTATGATATACTCTGTTGCCATAAATGGAAGCTCTGCCATTATATGCTTCTCTATCATTTTAGGATATACTACTAAACCTTCTAATATATTTTTCCAAATGATTAATATTGCATCAATTGCTAAGAATGCCTGTGGTAAAGCTAATCTTTTATTTGCTGAATCGTCAAGTGTTCTTTCAAACCACTGTGTTGAAGCTGTCATTGCTGTACTTTGTTGTAAAGCTATTACAAATTTAGCTAATGATGAGATTCTTTCACTTCTCATTGGATTTCTTTTATATGCCATTGCAGATGATCCTATTTGACTCTTCTCAAATGGCTCCTCTATCTCTTTTAAATGTTGTAATAATCTTAAATCATTTGTAAATTTATGTGCTGATTGAGCTATGTTTCCAAGTAAGTTAGATATCTCTGAATCTATCTTTCTATCATAAGTTTGTCCTGTCACTAGGAATCTTTTATTGAATCCCATTTTTTCAGCTACTCTTTCATCCAGTTCCTTTACCTTTTTATAATCTCCATTAAATAACTCTTGGAATGAAGCTTGAGTTCCAGTAGTCCCCTTTACTCCTCTAAATCTAAGAGTGTCCTGTCTAAACTCTAACTCCTCTAAATCTAGAACTAGGCTTTGTAACCATAGAGTCGCTCTCTTTCCAACAGTTGTTAATTGTGCAGCTTGGAAGTGCGTAAACCCTAGTGTAGGTAAGTCTTTATATTCATTAGAAAACTTAGCTAATCCATCCATTACATTTATCAACTTTTTCTTTAAAATATTTAAAGCCTCTTTTATTTGAATTAAATCTGTATTATCTCCAACATAAGCACTTGTCGCTCCTAAGTGGATTATAGGCATCGCTTTAGGTGCTGCTGTTCCAAATGTATGAACATGTGCCATTACATCATGTCTAAACTTTCTCTCCATTTCATTTGCTAAATCATAATCAATATTATCTATATTAGCTTTCATCTCTGCTAATTGCTCATCTGATATATCAAGTCCTAACTCCTTTTCAGTTTCAGCTAAAACGTACCATAATTTTCTCCAAGTTGAGAATTTAAACTTTGGTGAAAATACTTCTAGCATCTCCTTTGAGCTATATCTTTCTGCTAAAGGGTTCGAATAAATTTCTTTGTTCATTATAAGTTTTCCTCCTAAATATATATTAATTTCTTTCCAACAACATTAATATTGCACTTTCTCCATTTGAATAATAGTTTTTTCTTTTTCCAACAATTACAAATCCCATCTTCTCATAAAAAG
>NZ_DBGBQB010000281.1:0-6444 GCF_048470075.1 Cetobacterium sp.
TTAAAGTTGATGCAGATACAAACTATAAAGATAAAGAAAATAGATACACTTTTGAAAGTGATATATCCTTTGGTGATTTTTATATTCAGGGGAATAAAGTTAAAAATGATGATGATAGGGTTACCTATGGTGCTAAGAGAAGTCTTAAAGATTTAGTTTTTTCCAAAGATGACAGTGAATTAAGCAAACTAAGGGTTACAAGAGATATAACTAAAATTGATTTAAAGCAGGGAATTGAAACTCAAAAACTCTCTTTAATAAATCTATATAAGGAGTATAAAGATAATCAATTTGAACTTAAACTTAAACAGAATGCCCTGCAGTCTTTGGAAAAAGAAAAAATAGTTTTGGAAAAATCTTATCAAATGGGCTCTATACCTAAAATTGATTTGGATAGTCTTCTGATAAGTTATAACAGTATAAAGTTAGAGATTGATAAAATTGAAAATATATTGGAAAAAATTATTGAAAGATTCTATTTTGATTATGGTTTAAAGCTGCAAGGAGCCACTTTAGTTGATATATCTCCCACTCAAAATAATTTAGATAGATATATCTCCTTTGTTGGAGAAAAGGATTTAGAAAAGCTTAAACTTGAAAAAGAACTTACAAAAGAGAATATAAAATACTTAAGGTATGATAATAAAGTTCCTGAAATGTCTATTGGGATTGAAAGAAACACTTTAAATGATGAAAACAGAGTGTTTTTTAAATTTTCAAAAGATATTTTTTATAAAGATATTAATCTCTTCAATGAAGAAAGTTCTCTTATGGAAAAAGAAGTAACTTATATACAAAAATCAAATGAAGTGATTGCAGAAAGATATAAAATTCAAGATAATTACTATACTTTACAAAAAGATTATCTAGTTCTAAAAAATAGAGTGGATTTAGAAAAATCTAAATATGAAATTAAAAAACTGGAAAATACTTTAGGTAAAGTTAGTTATACAGAAGTTATGGAAGCTTTTGATACTTACCTTGAATTTGAAGTCTCAAAAGAAAAGGCAAAAAACTCTTTGAATGCGTATATCTATCAGATTATAGTAAGGAGTGAAATCTAATGAATAAAAAATTTTCAATGCCAATACTCATATCAGCATTTTTTATTTTAGCGGCTTGTGGTCAAAAGAGTAAACCCAATCAACCCAAAATAGAATATATAGCTGAAAAAGCTAAGTTGGACAAAGGTAGTGGATTTATAGATGTGGATGGTAGTGTGGAAGCTAATGACACTAAAAAAATATTTGTTGATAAAAAATTAAAAGTAAAAAAAGTTTTTGTCCAAGAGGGAGATTTTATTGAAAAGGGTGAGCTATTGATGACTTTTGATGAAACGGAAAGGAACAATATAAAAAGAAACCTTGAAAAAGAGCAGCTAAATCTTTCCAAGTTAAAAAGAAATTATGCTGTGGAAAAGGAGTTATATAAAATTGGTGGAAGCTCTGCGAACTTAGTTAAAGATTTGAGCGAAGAGATTCGAATTTCAGAGATAAATATTGACCACTACAAAGAGGATTTGGAAAAGACCGCAGAAAAAATTGAAAGTCCTGTTAGTGGTACAATCACAACTTTGTACGCCCAAGAAAACTACTCTGTTAATACAGATGACCCTCTTTTGGAACTTACAGATCTATCAGATATAAAAATTGTTTTAGAAGTTCCTGAATATGAAGTTAAAGGTATTAAACTTAATCAAAAATTAGTTATAAAGCCTGAAGTTTTTGAAAAAAAAATATCTTATTTAGGAGTGATAACAAAAATCTCTAGAGTTTCACAGGTTTCTAAAACAACCTCAGAAAATATATTGCAAGTTGAAGTTAAACCAACTGAAGAGATTCCACATATTGTCCCTGGATTTAAAGTTTCTGCAAGAATATATTTAGGAAATGATGAACCAGGTATTATTATTCCTGTCACTTCTTTACTTTTTGATGGTAATGACTATTTTATCTATATAACTGATGGAGTTGGAAAAATCCAAAAGAGAACTGTTGAATTTAAAGAGTTAAAAGGAGATAAAATTATTATAACTAAGGGCCTAGTTCAAGGAGAGATTTTTTTAACAAATCCTGATGATACCTTAAATTCTAAAGACAAAATTGAAATAGCTCTAATAGAGGTTTCTAATAGTTCTTTTCAAAAAAATGGGAGGAAATCACAATGATAGGAGTTAAAAGTTTAGACAAATACTATATCAACGGTGAGATGAAACTCCATGCTCTAAAAAATATTAATTTCTCTATAGAAAAAGGGGAGTTTGTGGCAATTATGGGAAGCAGTGGAAGTGGAAAATCAACCATGATGAATATTTTAGGTTGTTTAGATCATACTTTTGATGGAACTTATATTCTTGATAAAATTGATATTTCAAAGTTAAGCGATCAGAAGTTATCAAAAATTAGAAATAGAAAAATTGGATTTGTCTTTCAATCCTTTAATTTACTATCTAAACTTACAGCATTAGAGAATGTGGAATTACCCTTGATCTATGCAGGAATGAACCATAAAGAAAGAGTCCATAAAGCTAAAGATGTTTTAGAAAAAGTTGGGCTTGGTGACAGATTAAATCATAGACCCAATGAACTTTCTGGAGGTCAAAAACAAAGAGTGGCCATAGCTAGAGCTCTTGTTAATGAACCCGCTATAATTTTAGCCGATGAACCCACTGGAAACCTTGATAGTACCTCTGAAAAAGAGATTATGGAACTTTTTAAAAAATTAAATGATCAAGGAAAAACTATTATTGTTGTTACTCATGAACCCGAAGTTGGAAAGTCTTGTAAAAGAGTTATTCGATTTAGAGATGGGGAAATTATAGAGGATGTGAATAGCTTATGAATTTTTTAGAAAGTTTAAAAGGAGCTATTAAAAACTTAAAAGGTAATAAAATCAGATCATTTTTGACAATGTTAGGTATTATTATAGGCATATCCTCTGTTATCACAATGTCTGCTATTGGAAGAGGGGGACAACAAAATATAATTGGGGATTTAAAAGAGGGGGGATATGGTAAGTTTACAGTATCCATTGACAAGGATGATGAGGAGTTTAGATGGAAGTATCTTCTGGATCCTGAAATTGTTGATTCTTTAAAAGAAACTAATATTTTTAAAAATGTTAGTCCAAATATAGGTACTAGAGTCTTCTTAGAACTTGGAAAAAAAAGAGAAACAATCCAACTTATTGCCACCACTCCAGATTATGAAAAAATTGATAAAGCTGACTATGTCTTAGGTAGAAAATTTTTACCTTTTGAATATGAAAAAGGTGAAAAGATAATTGTTATTGATAATCTAACAGCTCATGATCTTTTTGGGGATGCTGATAAAGCTATTGGAAGCGAGGTCTCTTTTGCTATTGGAAGAAAAAATAGCCCCATTGCATATAAAATTGTTGGTGTTTTTAAAAATCCCCTTGAAGAACTTATTAAGGTTATGGGAGGTAGAAGAATTCCAAGATTTATGAGAACCCCTCTAAATACTTATGATAAAGTGTATGACCTTTCAAAAGGTGGGTATAGTTCTATTATTATTGAATCTAAAAATCCACAAAATTTAGCTGCCGATATGAAAAATGCTAATCAACTTTTAGAAAATATGACTGGCATTAAAGGGCTCTATCAAGTGGAAACTATAAGTAATGCTGCTGCCTCCTTTGATAATATTTTAACTACTCTTAATATATTTATAACCTTTGTTGCAGGAATCTCCCTTTTTGTTGGTGGAATTGGAGTTATGAACATAATGCTTGTAAGTGTTATTGAAAGAACTAAGGAGATTGGTATTAGAAAAGCTATTGGAGCAACAAATAAAGACATTCTTATTCAATTTTTAATGGAATCTATTATCTTAACAGGATTTGGTGGAATTGGTGGGGTTTTTATAGGTATTACTTTAGCATTAGCTATCAGTTATTTTGTAAATATTCCTCCTATTTTCTCTCTTTTTTCAATAGCTTTAGCTCTGGGAGTTTCAACTCTTATTGGTCTAATATTTGGAGTTGCACCTGCTAAAAAAGCTTCACAATTAAATCCTATTGATGCTCTAAGAGCAGAGTAAGTTACATCTAATCATAAAAGAACCCATCACAACAACTAAAATTTTTCAGTGATGGGTCTTTTAATTTTTTATTTAAAAAATCCTATTTTTCAATGATTGGCACTAGACTTCCATACCCCTTCTCCTCCATACTGCCCAATGGAATAAATTCGATTGCAGCACTATTTATACAGTATCGTAGACCTCCTAACTCTCTTGGTCCATCATCAAATACATGTCCTAAATGAGCTTTTCCAACTCTACTTATAACCTCTATCCTCTCCATATTAAAGCTATTATCTCTATGATAGTTTAAAACTTCTGGAGCTATTGGTTTTGAAAAACTTGGCCATCCACATTGGGAAGTAAACTTATCTTTGGATGAAAAAAGTGGTTCTCCTGTTGTTATATCCACATATATTCCAGGTTCAAAAAAATCCCAATATTCATTGTCAAAAGCTCTCTCTGTATCTCCCAATTGAGTCACTTTATACTGCTTATCTGTCAACTTCAATTTTAATTTTTCATCAGGTAGTTTACTGTAATCACCTTCATTAATAATTATATCATCTGCCTTAGAAAGATCTATATGACAATATCCGTGAGGATTTTTTTTTAAATAGTTCTGATGATAATCCTCTGCCCTATCAAATCTAATTAGAGGTAAAACTTCCACCACTATCTTTTTAGAATAATTTTTTTGAAGCTGTTCAATCTCTCTCTCAATAATCTCTTTATCCTTATCTCTTTCATAATATATCCCTGTTCTGTATTGAGTCCCTCTATCATTTCCCTGCTTATTTAGACTAGTTGGATCAATAATTCTAAAATAATACTTTAAAAGGGTAGGTAGTTCAATTTTATTGGCATCATATGTCACACAAACCGTTTCTGCATGCCCTGTTCCCCTGTAAATAACATCTTCATATGTTGGATTTTCTGTTTTCCCATTGGCATATCCTGAAACAACATTAACTATGCCTGATATTTTTTCCATATAAGCTTCTACACCCCAAAAACATCCACCAGCTAAATATATTTTTTGAAGATTTTCCATTTTCTCACCTCTATCTCATTTTAAAATAAAATAAAACTACACCTCTAAGATAGAGGTGTAGTTTTCTAATTTTATAACTCTTTACTTTTTGCATACTCAGCTTTTTTTTCTACGATATCCACACTTTTATGTTTCTCAAGAAACTTTGCATTTCCTACAAACATATCTTGAATTTCAGGAATCTCTCCAAGAGGAACAAGTTTAACTTTTACTTTAAATCCTGCCTTTTCTAAATTCTCTTTCCACTCTCCTGCGATATCATTTTTTGCATGGTCCCCTGCTACAAACATCATTGGCATTAAAACAATCTCTTTTTTATTGTCTTTTTTTAGCTGTTTTACCACATTTTCAAAAGTTGGGTACCCTTCAACAGTTCCAACATAAATGGGTTTTTCCATATCCTTAGCCATATAATCAAACATAGCATAAGCTGATGTTGCAGAGTTATATGTACCATGCCCTACTAAAACTACAGCCTCTTTCTTATTTAAAGGTCCAACTGTTTTCATAATAATATTAATTGTATCTTCATAGTGATGTGGATCACTTAAAAGTGCATCTCCCACTCTTAAATTTTTAAAATCCTTTGCATGAAGTTGAGCCTCTTTTTTTATTGACTCCATCTCTACTCCATCAATAACATTTGTTGGTTGTATAATAACATTTTTATATCCCTGCTTTTTTAAAGATGCCAACACTTCACTTGGATTATATTTTTTTATTCCCTCATTTGCAGCTACTCTTTTAGTTACAATTCTAGATGTGTAAGCCTCAAAGACATCAGCTTTTCCATTGAAAGCTCTTATAGCTTTTTGATTGATAGCATCAATAGTTTTAGCTCTAGTATCTGGGTGAGTTGTTCCAAAGTGTGTCATTATAACTGCACTTTTTCCTCCTGTATAGAATTCAGAATCTTCAAACGCTTCCTCCCCATGAGCTAGCACCAAAGTAGCAGATAAACAAAATAGTGATAATAATAATTTTTTCATAGAAATATCCTCCCAAATATAATTTAATTTGGAAGAAGAGTTACCTCTTCTCCGTCCTCGCAGATTTTCATAATGGCAGGTCTCCTGACTTAGATTCCTCCTACTTGTATCCCTTCCCAAATTAAAATTCAGTGGTTTTGATACTTTCGTCCTCTTTACAGTGGCGGGACCGCTTAAGACTTTCACTTAATTCCCTTTTAATCTTTAGAACCATTATAAAGTTATACTATCACTAAGATGTTTTTTTTTCAACCATTTTATAAAAAAAGAATACTATAAACTTTATTTATATATTACATTGATACTATTATTTATTCTTTTTATTTCTATAAAAATAAACAATATATACTCTTGATAG
>NZ_DBGBQB010000282.1:0-1642 GCF_048470075.1 Cetobacterium sp.
CCCCAAAAGTAACTTGTAATTAAAATGGTTATAGGGAAAAATATAATTGATCTTAAAAAAGAGATTATATTTGAATTCTTAGGATTATTTATAGCTTGATAGTATCCTGATTGTATGATGTTGATTCCTATTATAAAAAATGAGATATTAAAAAGACATAGTCCAACATACGCTTCTTTCAATATAATCGTATTCTTAGTGAAAAGATGTATAATATCATATCCAAAGAAATACGAGATATTAAAATATATAAAATTTATAATAAATGAACCTATAATTGTTAATTTATAAAATTTTGCAACTTTTTTTAAGTTATTGGCACCGTGGTAAAAACTAAATAGCGGTTGAATCCCAAAAGAAAGCCCCAGTAGAAGCATATAGATTATAGTGGTTAGATAATTGATTATTCCAAAAGATGCCATCTGAGTCTCATTACCTATTTTTAAAATAACGGTATTCATACAAAATATTATTATAGAAAATGTAATCTCCATAAAAAAAGAGGGAAATCCGAGAAAAATAAATTGAAAAATATTATCTTTCTGCAACTTAGTTTTTCCAAAAGATAGATTACCTTTTTTTAAGATAAAATGGAATAAAATAATTAGCACTGTTAGTATTTGTCCAAGACCAGTAGCAATAGCAGCTCCCTTTATTCCCCATTGAAAAATAAAAATAAATACATAGTCCAAAAATATATTTAAAAAAGCTCCTGAAATTGTAGCTACCATAGCCAATTTTGGATTCCCATCATTTCGTATAAAACTACTCAAAGATATACCCAAAATATTTGGAATACAGAACATAACATAGTATTTCAGATAGATATCTGCTTCCTCTAGGATATCACCACTGGCACCTAAAATTAAAAGAATATCCTTAGAGAATATAAAAAATATAAAGCTAATAAAAAAACTTAAAATTAATAATACAATGGAAGCTTCTCTAAAAATATTGATACCTTTATCTATATTATTTTTTCCAAAATTTTCAGAAATAAGGGTACCACCTCCTACAGCAAACATTGTAGCAATTCCAAAGAATAGAATTGAGACAGGTACTACTAGATTAACGGCAGCAAGAGCTAAATTACCAATGCCTTGCCCGACAAAAATTCCATCGATAATAACATAGAGTGATGATACAAACATAGCACATACAGATGGAATAGCATAGTTAATAAATTCTTTAAACATTTTACTTCCTCCTTTAACAAAAAGTAGTGTATACTCTATAGTAAGTATAGAGTCAAACCAAATTTTGGAGGATTAAAAATGTTTTCGATAGGAGAAACCGCAAAATTAACAAAAATTTCAGTTCAAACTCTCCGACATTATGATAAAGAGGGGCTTTTAAAACCTATTTATGTGGATGGGAGTACAAGATATAGATATTATTCAATAGACCAATTTTTACAGATAGATTTTATAAAAAGGTGTAAATCTTTGGGATTTTCTTTGGAAAAGATAAAGCAGATTTTATATGAAGGTGATAATTTAGAAAATATTTTAAAATCTATTACATTTCAAAAGAGTATAATTGAGAAAGAGATTGAAAATTTAAAAAATATAAATGTAAATTTGAATAGGTTGGAGAGTACGTTACACTACGCAATAAACAATTTAAACAAAGAGCCTAAGAT
>NZ_DBGBQB010000283.1:0-17954 GCF_048470075.1 Cetobacterium sp.
CTATAAGCCAAAATTGATAAAAAAAGATGAGAATATCTATCAATTTGAAATGACCTTGGAAAATGCTAAATTTTATTTTGCATCTTTTTTAAAAGAGGTAACTATAATTGAGCCTGAGAAACTTAGAGATGAATTAAGAAAATCGTTTTTACAAGCCTATGAAATCTATGAAAATAAAAAAAATTAAAACACTTGAAAAAATAAAAAAAAAGTGTTATTATTTACAAAAATTAAAATTAATTATCAAATTAAAGGCAATCATTATGTAGGATTGCCTTTTTACTAATATTTATTTTACAAGGGGAGGAAAGATGAATAAAAGGAAAGAGATTTTAGTTTTAGGTTTAGCATTATTTTCTATGTTTTTTGGTGCAGGAAATCTGCTATTTCCGCCATCTTTAGGTGTTGCGGTAGGTCAGAGTTGGTTTTCAGCAGGTATTGGTTTTTTTACAACTGGGGTAGGTCTTCCTTTACTTGGAATTCTTGCATTTACAAAGGGTGGAAGTTTGGATGAGTTTGCAAGTAAGGTCTCTAAAAAGTTTAATACGATTTATTTAACGACATTGATATTAGTAATAGGGCCACTTTTCGCCATTCCCAGAACGGGGTCAACAACTTTTGAAATGGGAGTTTTACCACTGATAGGTGGATTAGACCCTAAAATTACAGCGATATTAACTTCAATTGTGTTTTTTGGAGTGACACTATTTCTAGTATTGAATGAATCAAAAGTAACAGATATCTTAGGTAAATTTTTAACACCTATAATTTTGATAATTTTAGCACTGATAACATTTTTTGGAATTTTAAATCCAATTGGGAGTCCAGTGGAAAGCGTGATAGAAGGAAGTCAATTCTCATATGGATTCATAAATGGTTATCAGACAATGGATGCCTTAGCATCTGTCCTATTTGGTGTTATAATAGTAAAGGGATTGGAAGGAAAAGGTATAAAAGATTCTAAAGAACAGAAGATATTTTTAACAGGTGCAGGTTTTATAGCTGCTATAGGTCTAGGATTGATATATTTTAGTTTGATATATCTAGGAGCTCAAATCAGTAGTATGAAAAATTTATCAACAGCCCAAACAGCATTGATGGTAGCTGAATTGACATTGGGAAATTCAGGGAAAATAGCTTTTGGAATCTGTGTTGCTGCAGCTTGTTTAACAACTTCAGTGGGATTGACAGCATTGGTGAGTGATTGGTTCTCAAAATTAATTAATGTTCCATATAAAATGATAGCTATAATAACTTGTTTGTTTTCAGCTGTACTTGCTGTAGCTGGATTGGACTATATCATAAATTTAGCTGTACCTGTTCTGGTAGTTCTATACCCTGTAACGATAGTGCTGATAATTTTGAATATTTTTGGGATTGAAAATAAAAACTGTTTTATACTTGTTACAGCGATAACTCTAATTATTAGTATCTTAGAGGTTTTAAAAATTAATCTATCATTTATACCTCTGTCAACTTTAGGATTTGCATGGATAGTTCCAGCAATAATTGCATTTTTAATTGGGAAAGTAATGAGGAGTAAATTATAAAGTTTGTTTGTATATACTTGATATATTAAAATAGAACTCAATCGAGCTATCGGTTGAGTTTTTTTTAATATTCTCTTGAAAAAAAAGGCTAAAAGGTGTATAATCTCAAACTGTATGAAAAAAAATCAGGAGGAAAAAAGTGAAGGTTTATTTAACAAACAAAGAGACAACAGAGCAAGTTCTTCTTTTAGGAGAAAATAAGGGGCATTACTCATTTACAAAGACTACTTTACTGGGATTTATGGGAGGTGTATACATTGCTCTTTCTGCTTTAGGAAACTTAATCGCTAATTTCACAGTGGGTGGAGGTGCAGGTAAGTTTATAGGTGCCGCTGTTTTCCCTACAGGATTGATGTTGGTTGTACTAGTGGGAGGATCATTATTTACAGGTGATTGTTTAGGATTATTGGCTTTTACAAAAGGAAAAGTAGAAAAGACAACATATACAAGAAATTTATGTGCAGTATGGATAGGGAATTTTTTAGGATCAGTATTTATAGCATATGTGTCTTATTTAGGAGGAAGCTATGCATCACCAGAGTTTTCAAACTATGTAGTGGGAGTAGCTGAACATAAGGTTCACTTGACATTTGTAGAAGCTGTAGCAAGTGGTTTCTTATGTAATGTTTTAGTTGCTATAGGAGTTTGGTTTGCTTTAGCATCAAAAGATTTATCAGGAAAAATTTTAGCTATATGGTTCCCAATTATGTTATTTATATTAGGGGGATTCCAGCACGTTGTTGCAAATATGTATTATGTGAGTATAGGAAAAATTTTAATGTCAACAGTATATTCACCTAGTGAAATGGCATTTCACTTTTTAGCTGTAACAATTGGAAACTTTCTATCAGGAGCAATATTTTTACCATTAATATACAAAAAGTTATATATGAATGATTAATTAAAAAAGGAGTAGAATAATTTCTACTCCTTTTTTTTAATTGTCTCTATGAACAGTTCTTCCGTCAGCTTGATGATTAGGTGTCATGGCAATCTCAGTCAATTGTATATTTTCAGGTAGACCAGTGGCATATATAACTACATTTGCCACATCATCAGGAGTTAAAGCATCAATACCTTTATAAGTATTATTAGCCTTTTCAATATCCCCTTTGAATCTAACTTTACTGAACTCAGTTTCAACTAAACCAGGTTTAATATTAGTAACCCTTAGATTTGTATCAACTAAGTCAATTCTAAGTCCATCAGAAAATAGCTTAACAGCTGCTTTAGAAGCACAATAAACAGCTCCACCAGCATAGGCAGCATCTCCAGCAATAGAACCGATATTAACAATATGTCCAGAGTTATTTTTTAACATTAAAGGAACGATAGAGCTTGTTACATACAACATTCCCTTTACATTTGTGTCAATAACAGTGTCGATATCTGTGGCAGAAGCTAGATAAACTTTATCTAAGCCCAAGGCTAATCCAGCATTATTGATTAAAATATCGATTTTTTTAAAAGACTCAGGTAAAGAGTTGATTTTATCTTCAACATCTTTACTGTTACGCACATCAATAACTAAAGTATGAACTTTTATACCATATTTTCTAATTAACTCCTCCTTTAAAGAGTCCAGTAAATCAGAGCTTCTAGCAGTTAAAATAAGGTTAGAACCCTTTTCAGCATATGACAGTGCACAGCTTCTTCCAATACCTTTTGTTGCTCCCGTGATAAAAACAGTTTTACCGTATAAATTGTTCATAGAAAACCCCCTTAGCTTAATATATAAGCATTTTTTATTTTTTCAACACTATCATAAATATTTGTGTTTAAATCTATTTTAATAGAGAAATCAGAAGAGATTTTATAGAGTGTTTGTCTTTTTTCATATAAATCTTGGATAGTCTGTAGGATATCTTCAGAATTATTTAAAAGTGGTCTAGTCTTACTTTTTCTAACTCTCTCATAGATAGTATTAACATCACAGTCTAAATATACTACAAAGGATGTAGATTTTAGATTTTTTATATTTACATTGTCAATAATAGCTCCACCGCCAGTGGATATAACGATATTATTATCTCTGGACTCCTCTTCAATAATAGATCTTTCTAAATCTCTAAAATATTTTTCTCCATGCTCTTCAAATATTTCAGGAATAGTTTTTTTTTCCCTTATAGATATGCAACGATCTATATCTATAAACTTCATATCTAAGCTTTTAGCTAAAATTCTGCCAATGGTAGTTTTTCCACTTCCCATAAAGCCTATAAGAGCAATATTAGCTTTCATAAAGATTAAAAATGTTCTCCGTTATCATAATAATTAGAACCTTCAAGGGGATAGAAGATAACAGTAGTATCATTATTATTTGTTAATTTTTTGCAAAATTTTGTAATAAAATCAGCAACAATATCCTTTGTTTCTTGACCTCTATCAAACCAAGCTACATCAACAAAAGTATACCCTGGAACAATGGCTCCATCAAAGATATATTCAGTTTCAGTGTGCTCAATAGTGAACCAAGTTCTATCACATTGAACAATTGAAGTAAGTCCATCAATTAACTCTTTGCTATTTTCAATTAAAATCTTTTTATCAATACCTCTAAATTTTAAATGTGGCATTTTATTCCTCCTTTTCAGGTAGAAGAACAACTTCTACACAGTTATTTACATTGAGAACTCCATTGGAAAAATTTTTAATAGAGTTGTAGTTTACAATACTATTATACCTCATAGGAGTGTAAAATTCATAGTCAGATATTAAATTTTTTTTCTCTAAATAATTATTCCAAAAACCATTTGTTTTTAATGCTGTTTCAAAATTAAGCTCATAATTTTTTTGGATATCTAAAATTTTATTCTTTGGAAAATTTCCATCCTGTATATTTTTAATAGTTGCAATAACTTTAGAGATAACTTCATCCACTCTTTTAGTATCTGTATTAAATGTAATTTGCAGATAGTTTTCTCCAAAATTTAATTTTTCAAGATTAGGAGATGAGGATATAGAGTAAACACCTCCAATTTTTTCTCTTACATCTTCAATTAAAAGTATATCTAAAAGGTTGGATAAAGCACCATACATAACTCTATTCTCCAGAGAAAAATCTCCAAGATAAGGAAAAGTTAAAATAACAGTTGCTTTTTTATCAATACCTTTAGTGACTGTCTTTTTTATATGATCTAAAGGATAGGTAATTCCTAACTCTTTATAACTTTCTGAGGTATTTTTAGTCGGTAGATTAGCAAAATAATAATCCAAATCCGATTTTAAAGTGGATTCATCTATAGACCCAGTAACAGTTAATTTATAGTCTTTAAAGTTTGAGAACAAACTGTTAAAAGTATTTATAAGAGAGTCTTTATTAACATATGATAGATCCTCTATTTTTAAAGGTGTTTTTCTTGGGTGATTGTTATTAAGGGTTTCTAAATACATCTTTTTTAATAGAGATCTAGGAGAAAAATCTCTATTTTTAATTAACTCTTTACTTGTTTTTAAATTTGATTCAATAATATTTTCATCAAATTTGGGGTTAGAGATAAGTGTTCTAAAATATTTTAAAGCCTCAGATAGGTTATCTCTATTTGTAGTGATTATAAAACCTTGAGTATAGTCGTCAACAAATGGTTCAACACTAAAATTTTTACCCTTAAAATAGATCTCTAAAGATGAGTAATCTATATCTCCAACACCTGAATTAGAAAGAATTTCAGGTAGGAAAAGAGAGTTTATATATTGTGGATAATCTAAACTTGAGCTACCTTGTAACTTAGTCAGTTTAAATGTGATCTTATCCCTATCAAAATCAGTTTCTTTATAAAGAACATCTATTCCATTTGAAAGGAGTAGTTTAGTGTAATCTTTCTCCTTTGAAATAACTTTAGATGAACCAGGTGTTAAGTTTAAATCGGGTAAGTTAGTGTTAAAAACATTTAACTTTATAGAGGTTGTATTTTGAGATAAAAGTAAATCAATTAGATTTTTAATATCTTTCTTCTCAGGGAGAGAGTCTTTCATATTTTCACTAGATGTTAATAAAACGTCATAATTCAATGAAAGAATTGATTTAGAAATATTTTTTAAACTATCTATATCAATATCTTTTAAAAGTTTTTCAGTTAAGTTATATTCCATCTGAGGTTCCATAAAAACATTGCTATTTAGAATATAATCAATAATGGAATCCATATAGATATCATTTTTAATACTCTCTTTATTATTAAGAAGCGTTTTTAAATTGTTTAATAAATTTATTTTTTCATTTTCCAACTCCTCTTTAGAAACTCCGTTTATGGAGATATCTTTAAGATTATCTACTATGCTAGTTATAGCTTTTTCAGTATCATTACTCTTTATAAGAGATGAAACAGCATAGATTCCAGTTTTGGAATTAAGTGGAAAGTTATAAATTGATGAATAAACAAAAGGTGAGTCTTTATCCTTTGATAAAATAGAGAATCTAGTATTTAAAATAGAGTTAAGCAATGTTTTTTCTAATGCTATTTTAAATGTGGACTCATCACTGATAGGTGCTATTGGTTCTTTCCACATAATATTAAAATTAGTAGTAGTTAACTCAGGGTCTGTAAAAATAGTGACAGAGTCCTCTTTAGAAAGAGAGATAGGGTACTCTTTTTCCACAACTTTTGATCTATTTTTTAAAGGCGCAAAATTTTTAGTAATAATATCTTTCACATCATCAGGATTAAAATCCCCTACAGCAACAACAGCCATATTTTCAGGTTGATACCATTTTTCATAATAATCTCTAAGTTTTTTAGAGTTTGCTCCCTTTATAGTTTCTGGAAATCCTATTGGAAATCTTTTAGAGTACCAAGAGTTACCATAGAGTATTTTTCTTTGTAAATCTCCAACTCTTTGAGATATACCTTGTCTTAATCTCCACTCTTCAATGATTATATTTTTTTCACTCTCGATATCCTTTTGATCTAAAGTTAACTCTGATGCCCACTCTTTAAGAACATCAAAACCAGTTTCTAAATCAGCTTTAGAAGTTGGGACTTGAAGTTTATATACAGTTTCAGAAAAACTGGTATAAGCATTTAAGTCGCCACCAAAACTTAAACCTAAGGATTGAAGATATTTAACAAGTTCATTTTTCTCATATTTAGTAGTACCATTAAAAGCCATGTGTTCTAAAAAATGAGCTAGCCCTTGTTGTTCCTCCTCTTCGTAGAGAGAGCCAGCTTTTACAACAAGATTTAAGGCAGCTCTATTTTCAGGTTTTTTATTTTTAAATATGTAGTATTGTAAACCATTGTCAAAAGTTCCTGATATTAAATTTTCAGATACTTTTAGGTCTACTTTATTACTAGTAAAAGTAAAAAAATGTAGAGTAAAAAATATTAGCGTAAAAAATATTGTTCTTTTTTTCATTAATAATCCCTCCTTTTTATAGATATAAAATATAATTAATAGTAACACTTTATAAGTTTTATTAAAAGGATTATTTAGTAGATTTTTTTAAATAAAATTGATAAAATATGACGAATAAATATAAAATGGAGGATGACGTGAGAGTAAAGGACAAGAAGAAATTTTTTAGATTCGTGATACTATTGACAATTTTTATTTTTACAATCTCTTGTGGGATGAAAAGGTTTGTTTTTAATGATGAGCCAAAAAAATCTGAGATGGTAAGTGATGAGATAAAGGTAGATGTTTTATCTTTGAATAAACCTGAGGGAAATAAGGAGTTAAAAAAAAAAGATTTGTCTATGGAAGAGGGTAGAACAGATAGTATAAAGAGTATTCCCCCTATACAGGAGGAAAAAACAATAAATTTAAAAGAAGAGGTAAAAGCTGAAAACATAGAGGTTAAAAAAATAGAGAGCCCAGTAGAAACAGTGCCAGCGGATACAAACTTTAAATATATAAAAAATCAAACTTTGTTTGTCTATAGAGATGAGACTCAAAAAGAAAAGATTGATACTTTAAGAAAAGGAACAAGAGTAGACATTTTAGAAAGCAAAGCGATAGAGGTAAATGGAAAGAAAAAAGAGATATTAAAAATAGCATATAGAAAAGATTTAAAAGCTAAAAAAGGTTGGATAACAAAAGTGGATTTAGCTAATAGTTTAAATGAAGTTTTACCGGCAAATTGGAAAAATTTAGATTTTAAAACGAGTTATGTCACTAATAATTTCCCAAATAATCCTAGAGTAGATGTAAAAGGTGTATATTTGAATATATATACAATTGGAAGTAGTAAAAAAATGGAAAAACTTATAAATCTAGCTAATACTACAGAGATAAATGCCTTTGTAATTGATATAAAAGATGACAATGGAGTTTTATCTTTTGAAATGGAAGCACCTAAAAAGTTTGGAATACCTGTTTCAAAAAATTATCCTATAAAAAATATAGGGGAATTTATGAAAAAAATGAAAGAGAATAATATATATACAATAGCTAGAATAGTATCTTTTAAAGATCCTACATATGCTAAAGCAAACCCAGATAAAGTAATAACATCAAGAGATACAGGAAAACCGTACACAAATAGTGATGGAATAATATGGGTTTCAGCACATGACAGAAATCTTTGGGAGTATAATTTAGCAGTGGCTGAAGAGGCGGCAAAAGCTGGATTTAATGAGATACAGTTCGATTATGTTAGATTCCCTGCTTCAAATGGTGGGAAATTAGATTCAAAATTAAACTATAGAAATACAAAGAATGAATCTAAACCAGAGACGATACAGAAGTATTTAAAATACGCAAGAGAGAGATTGAATGCTTTAGGAGTTTATACAAGTGCAGATGTATATGGACAAGTTGGAACATTTGGTGATGATATGGGATTGGGACAATACTGGGAAAGTGTAACTCAAGTTGTGGACTATATATCCCCAATGATGTATCCAAGTCACTATGGAAATGGAGCTTATGGAATATCTGTTCCAGATGCGCAACCGTATAAAACAATATATCATTCAGTAAAAGACTCTATAAACAGAAATGAAAATGTGGAATCACCTGCGACAATAAGACCTTGGATTCAAGCATTCACTGCCAAATGGGTAAAGGGATATATCCCATATAATGAAAAAGAGATAAGAGAACAGATAAAAGCTATGAACGACTTGGGAGTGACAGAATATTTATTATGGAGTCCAAGTAATAACTATAAGGTTACAGGGAAATAAAAATAAATGTTTAAAAAAAGTATAGTGTATGATATAATGTCATTTGAACTAATTTAAAGGAGAAGAGATTGGAAGGAATAATAGTTATAGATAAACCTGTTGGGATAACTTCCTTTGATGTTATAAGGGTTTTAAGAAGAAATTTAAAGGAAAGAAGAATAGGTCATACAGGGACTTTAGATCCTTTAGCTACGGGTATTTTGGTAATTTGTGTAGGAAAAGCTACAAAATTAGCACAAGATATAGAGGGCTATGAAAAAGAGTATGTTGCAGATTTAGAGCTCGGTTTTAAAACAGATACCTATGATATAGAGGGTAAAGTTTTAGATAAAGTGGATAAATTTGAAATCTCCAATGAAAACTTTAGAAAAACTTTGGAAACATTTAAAGGGGATATAAAACAAATTCCTCCTATGTATTCTGCTATAAAAGTAGATGGAAAAAAATTGTATGAACTGGCTAGAGAGGGCGTAGAGATTGAAAGAAAAGCTAGAGATGTAAGTATAACAAATCTGGAAGTTCTATCTTTTGATGGACAAAAGGCTAGCATAGATTGTACCGTTTCCAAGGGAACATACATAAGAAGTTTAATTTATGATTTGGGAGAAAAACTAGGAACTTTTGCAACTATGACTGGTTTAAGACGAACTAGAGTTGGAGAGGAAAGTTTAGATAGATCTTTTACTTTGGAAATGATTGAAGAGATGGTATCAAATAATGATTTTTCTTTTTTAATATCTGTGGAGGAGTACTTTAAATTTCCTAAAGTAGAGATTGAAGATGAAAATGATTTAAAACTTTTTGTAAATGGCCAAAGATGTAAAAAAAGAATAAATGAAGGAAAATATAGAGTTTATTCTAAGAATAAGTTTATAGGATTAGGTGAAGTTACAAAGGGCTTATTAAAAGGTTACAAGTATTATTAATGATAGAGAGGAAGAGATATGAAGATCAAAAACATTGCAATTATTGCACACGTTGACCATGGAAAAACAACTCTGGTTGACTGTTTATTAAGACAATCTGGAGTTTTCGGAGCTCACGAACTTGAAAAAGTTGCAGAGAGAGTAATGGACTCTAATGATATTGAAAAAGAGAGAGGAATAACAATATTCTCTAAAAATGCATCAGTGAGATATGGAGATTATAAAATTAACATTGTAGACACTCCAGGACACGCGGACTTCGGAGGAGAAGTTCAAAGAATTATGAAAATGGTTGACTGTGTTGTTCTACTTGTAGATGCTTTTGAAGGGCCAATGCCACAGACAAAGTACGTATTAAAGAAAGCTTTAGAGCAAGGACACAGACCAATAGTTGTTGTGAATAAAGTTGATAGACCAAATGCAAGACCTGAAGAGGTTTTATATATGGTTTATGACCTATTTATAGAGTTAAATGCAAATGAGCTACAGCTAGAGTTCCCAGTTGTTTATGCTTCTGGAAAAGCTGGATTTGCTAAAAAAGAGCTAGAAGAAACTAGCGATAACATGCAACCTTTATTTGAAACAATATTAGAGCATGTTGAAGATCCTGAAGGGGACAGCGCAAAACCAACACAATTCTTAATAACAAATATAGAGTATGATAACTATGTAGGTAAGCTTGCAGTTGGTAGACTTTATAACGGTACATTAAAAAGAAACCAAGATGTTATGTTAATAAAAAGAGATGGAAAACAAGTTAAAGGAAAAGTTTCAGTTCTTTATGGATATGAAGGATTAAAAAGAGTAGAGATTCAAGAAGCTTATTCAGGAGATATAATCTCTGTAGCAGGTTTAGATAATATCGATATAGGAGAGACAATAGCTGATATAAATGAGTCAATTGCTTTACCAGTAATCGATATAGATGAGCCAACTTTAGCGATGACATTTATGGTAAATGACTCTCCATTTGCTGGAAAAGAAGGGAAGTTTGTAACTTCAAGAAATATTTGGGATAGACTTCAAAAAGAGCTTCAAACTAACGTAAGTATGAGAGTAGAAGCTACAGAAAGTCCTGATGCTTTCGTTGTAAAAGGAAGAGGAGAACTTCAACTTTCAATACTTTTAGAGAACATGAGAAGAGAAGGGTTTGAAATTCAAGTTTCAAAGCCAAGAGTTCTATTTAAAGATATCGATGGAGAGAAATATGAGCCAATTGAATTAGCGATGGTAGACGTTGATGATGCATTCGTTGGTGTTGTAATTGAAAAGATGGGAATCAGAAAGGGAGAGATGATAACAATGACTCCTGGAACTGATGGATATACAAGATTAGAGTTTAAAGTACCTGCTAGAGGATTAATTGGATTTAGAAATGAGTTCTTAACAGATACAAAAGGAACTGGAATCTTAAACCACTCATTCTACGATTTTGAATTATATAGAGGACCAATTCCAACAAGAGCAAAAGGAGTTTTAATCTCTTTAGAGCAAGGAACAACAGTGGCATATGCACTAGGAGGATTACAGGATAGAGGAATACTATTCACAGATCCAGGTATAGCTGTATATGAGGGTATGATCGTAGGAGAGCACAACAGAGATAATGACCTAGTTGTAAATGTATGTAAAACAAAAAAATTAACTAATATGAGAGCTGCTGGAAGTGACGATGCAGTGAGATTAGCTGCTCCAAGAAGATTCACTTTAGAGCAAGCATTAGATTATATTGCTGATGATGAATTAGTGGAAATAACTCCTGAAAATATCAGATTAAGAAAGAAATTCTTAAAAGAAAGTGACAGAAGAAAAAACTCTAAATAATCTATAAAGAGGTATATCTATGAAAAAATTATTGTTTGTACTTACATTGCTACTTCTTTTTACAAGTTGTAGTAATTTTAACAAGAAAAAATATACAGAAGATGAAATAATTGCAGCAGTTGTAGTAGATAATGTATATATTTTAAATAGAGCAATAAAAAATGGTTTTAACATAGATCAACAACTAAAAAATGGAGATACTCTTTTAAGTTTAGCATTAAAAGAGGACTCTTTGCAGGTTATAGCCAGTTTATTATCCAATGGTGCAAATATAACTAAAGACTTACCTGCAAGAAAAAATATAGGTGTTAATACAATATCGTCATCAAGACCTCCAATTTTTTATGTAAATAGTATGGAAGCGTTACAGATGTTTTTAAATGATAAAGCGGATATAAATGTCTTCACAGGTGATGGTGAGCTTCTTTTAAATTTTTATATAAAAACAAGACCTCAAGATTTATCGATAGCATTGATAGATAGTGGAGCTGATTTGCGAGTATTGGACTCCAGTGGATGGTACTCTATATTTTGGGCAGTAAACATAGAAAATGAAGTGATTCTAAAACAACTGCTAAAAAAAGATAAAACACAATATTTGTTAAAAGATAATAAGGGAAATTATCCAATATATTATGCAAATTCAAAAGAGGTTATAAAAGAGTTACTAAATGGCGAATATAATCCTAAAGAAAAAAATATATATGGGGAGAATATATTGGGAGAGGTATACCTAAAAGTTAAAAGACTGGGTTATGATGATCTGGTTCCTCTTCTATTGAAAAAGGGAGTAAATCCTAATTATACCTCATATAGATAAAAATTATAGTAGTTAAAGCAAGGATAGAATCTAATTAGTTCTATCCTTGTTAACTATTTAGTGAACTTGAAAAAATGGTAAAAATAATGTATAATTTCAAAAGCATTTTTTCATAGGAGGAAATAAATGATAAGAAAACTTTTAAGCCCTATAGATAGATTATCTTTTTCTAGAAAATTGATACTGGGATTCTTTACAGCAATAATTTTAGGGTCGATACTACTATACATGCCATTTTCTCTTCAAGATGGTCAGGAGATAAGTTTTTTAACAGCGGTATTTACTATAACTTCCGCTATATGCGTAACAGGATTATCTGTTATAGACATAAGCAAAGTTTTATCTTTTGAAGGACAGATAATTCTATTGGTTTTTATACAGTTGGGTGGATTAGGAGTAATGACATTTTCATCACTATTTTTTCTACTGATTGGTAAAAAAATTGGTTATAAGGATAGAGAGTTAATAAAAGAGGAGAGAAATGCGGAGAATAGCGGTGAAATTGTAGATTTTATAAAGAAAATAGTAATTATTGTACTATTGATAGAAGGAATAGGAGCATTTTTTTTAACATTGGAATTTTTGAAAATTTTTGATTTTTCAAAAGCGTTATATTTTGGAATATTTCACTCAATTTCAGCTTTTTGTAATGCTGGATTTGCATTGTTTTCTAATAATTTAGAAAGTTATCCGGGAAGTGTATTGATGAATATGACTGTGGCATATTTAATTATACTTGGTGGAATAGGATTTTCAGTAATAAATTCAGTATTGGTAGCAGTTAGAAGAGATGTAAAAAGATTTACATTGACATCTAAAGTTGCTATTTTAGTTTCAATGTTCTTAACATTTGTTGGAATGATTTTATTCTTTTTATTAGAGTATAAAAACCCTACAACAATTGGTAACTTAAGTTGGTTTGATAAAGTTTTGGCATCTTTTTTCCAAAGTGTAACAACAAGAACTGCAGGATTTAATACAGTTCCTATAGGAACATTAAGACCAGCTACAATATTTATGTTCTGCATTTTAATGTTTATTGGTGCATCTCCAGGCTCTACTGGTGGAGGAATAAAAACAACAACAATAGGAGTAATTATTTTTTATGTTGTTGGAGTTGTTCAAGGAAAAGAGAATATAAATGTTTTTAATAGAAGAATAAGTTGGGATATTTTAAATAGAGCATTAGCGATACTTATAATATCCATAATATATGTATCTATTGTAATAATGGCAGTGATGACTATAGAAAATATGAGCTTTGAGAAAGTAACATTTGAAGTGATATCAGCATTTGCCACTGTGGGATTATCTATGGGAATAACAGCAGATTTAAGTGCTATGTCAAAAATACTTATAATAATAACTATGTTTATAGGAAGATTAGGGCCTATGACATTTGCTTTAGCTTTAGGGGAAAAGAAAGTTAAACAAAACTTAAGATATCCAAAAGAAAATATTTTAGTAGGATAATTATGGAGGGAATTTATGAAACAGTATGTAGTAATAGGAATGGGAAGATTTGGTTCAAGTGTTGCAGAAACTTTGTATAAAGCAAATGAAGAGGTATTGGCAATAGATGAATCTGAAGATATAATACAGGAAGCAGTTAATAGTGGAATAGTTGAAAATGCAGTAGTGGCAGACGCAACTGATGACAAAGAGCTTAATAATATAGGTTTGGAAGGGTTTGACGTAGCTTTTGTATGTATAGGTGCAATTGAACCAAGTATAATGGTAACACTAAATTTAAAAGAGTTGGGTGTAAAAAAGATAATTGTAAAGGCTGTTTCTAGAAGACATGGAAAAGTTTTAGAAAAGATAGGTGCAAATCAAGTTGTATATCCAGAGGAGTATATGGGAAAAAGAGCCGCTTTAGCTGCTATGGATCCAAATATGATAGAACACTTTAGATTCTCTAAAGATTTCTTATTGGCAGAGATAAAATCACCTGAAATTTTTTGGAATAAAACTCTTATAGAATTAGATATCAGAAAAAGGTATAATGTAAATATTGTAGGAATAAAAAAAGGGAATAGAAATTTTATTCCCAATCTATCAGCAGACACAGTTATAGAACAAGGAGATATTCTCCTTGTAATAACAGATGCTAAAACAGCTGCGGAATTAAAGAATTTAAAGTAATAGAGAGGAGTAAAAATGCAAAATTTTGATGTTATAGTTGTAGGAGCAGGACATGCAGGATGTGAAGCTGCTTTAGCTGCAGCAAGGATGGGTGCTAAAACAGCTATCTTTACAATACTGTTGGATAATATAGGATATATGTCTTGTAATCCATCTCTTGGAGGTCCTGCTAAATCACATTTAGTGAAAGAGATAGATGCTCTAGGTGGAGAGATGGGTAGAAATATAGATAAAACTTTTATTCAGATAAGAGTTTTAAATACTAAGAAGGGACCAGCAGTTAGATCTTTAAGAGCCCAAGCCGATAAGGTAAACTACAGTAAAGAGATGAAAAAAACTCTTGAAAATACAGATAATCTAGATGTTATTCAAGGTATGGTAACAGAGATTATAGTTGAAAATAGTAAAGTTGTTGGGGTTAAAACTAAAGAGGGTGTAGAATATAGAGCAAAAGCTGTTGTAATTGCAACAGGAACTTTCATGAGAGGACTTATTCATATAGGAGAAAAGCAGTTCCAAGGTGGAAGAATGGGAGAACTTTCTTCAGAGGAGTTACCAGTATCACTGGAAACACTGGGATTAAAGTTGGGAAGATTTAAAACTGGAACACCACCAAGAATAGATGCAAGAACTATTGACTACTCTAAAGTGGAGGTTCAACCGGGGGATGAGGGAGTTTTAAAGTTCTCAAGTAGAACGACAGCGGAGGAAGTTTTAACTAGAAAACAGATTCCTTGTCATATGGTATTTACAAATAAGGAAGTTCATGACACAATAATATCAAATAAAGATAGATCACCACTATTTAATGGTACAATTCAAGGAACAGGACCTAGATATTGTCCATCTATAGAGGATAAAGTTTTTAGATATCCAGATAAAGATAGACATCATCTTTTCTTAGAAAAAGAGGGTTATGACACAAATGAAGTTTATATCAGTGGGTTTTCATCATCATTACCAACAGATGTCCAATATGAGATGTTAAAAGGTATTGAAGGATTAGAGAATGCAAAAATAATGAGATATGCATATGCTATTGAGTATGACTACATCATACCAGAGGAGATAAAGTATAGCTTAGAGACTAAAAAAATAGAAAATCTATTTTTAGCAGGACAGATAAATGGAACATCAGGATATGAAGAGGCGGGATCTCAAGGACTTATGGCAGGAATAAATGCCACTAGAAAAGTTTTTGGAAAAGAACCAATTATATTGGATAGAGCAGATTCATATATAGGAACACTGATTGATGATCTGGTTTCTAAAGGAACAAATGAACCTTATAGAATGTTTACAGCAAGAAGTGAGTATAGATTGATTTTAAGAGAGGATAATGCTGATTTAAGATTATCTAAAATAGGTTATGATATAGGACTTGTTTCTGAAGAGGAATATGCAAGAGTTCTAAAAAAAGAGAGAGATGTTGCAGAGATAATTGAAAAGTTAGAGAAACAACATGTGGGAAGCAGCAATCCTAGAGTTAATGAGGTATTAATTAAAGCCAATGAACCAGAAGTAAAGTCTGGAATAACGCTGTTGGAGCTATTGAGAAGACCAGAGGTAACTTATGCCGATATAAAATATATTTCAGAGCTGATAGAAAAATTTGATTTAGGATCATATGATGAGGACACGGAGTATCAAGTTGAAGTGCAGGTTAAATATTCTGGATATATTCAAAAATCATTAAAAATGATAGAGAAACATAAGGGGCTAGAAAATAAAAAACTTCCAGAGGATATGGATTATGATTCTTTAGAGAATATGCCAAAAGAGGCAAAGGATAAGCTAAAACAAGTGAGACCATATAATATAGGTCAAGCATCAAGAATTTCAGGAGTTTCTCCAGCAGATATTCAAGTTCTATTGATGTATCTAAAGATGAGAGGAAATAAATAGATGAGAGAGTATTTAATTGAAGGGATAAAAAAGATAGGTTTAGAGTTTACAGATGAGAAAATAGACAATCTGGTTAAGTATTTAGAGTATTTAGTGGAGTATAATACTCATACTAATTTAACTGCTATTAGAGATACTAAAGATGCAATAGAAAAGCATTTTTTAGATTCTCTTCTTCTACAGAATTTGCTGGATGAAAAAAAGGGAAAAAAAGCTATTGATATAGGAACTGGAGCTGGATTTCCAGGGATGGTACTAGCTATTTTTAATCCGGAGATGGAGTTTGTATTGATGGATTCTGTGGGAAAGAAAACTACATTTTTACAAAATGTAAAGGAGTTATTAAATCTAAAAAATGTAACTGTGGTTAATTCTAGAGCAGAAGATTATATAAATGATGAAAATAGAGAAACTTTTGATATTGGATTGTGTAGAGGTGTTAATAAATTAAATGTAATACTGGAATATATGATACCATTTATAAAAGTTGGAGGTCACTTTTTAGCTCAAAAAATGGCTGGAACAGAGGAGGAGGGTGAAGCTCAAAATGCTTTAGATACCCTTGGAGCCAAGATTTTAAAAGTACACACTTATAAGTTGCCAAATTATGGGGATATAAGATTGGTAGTAGAGATTTTAAAAGAAAAAACAACAGATAAAAAATATCCAAGAAGAGCAGGAGTAGCTTTAAAAAAGCCACTATAAATATACTAAATTAGGGAGGAAGGAATATGAGAATTTTTGAAAAATACAAAAAATTAATAATCATACTTCTTTCTCTTTTTATTTTTTTGAGTGGAGGATTGTTAGTAAAATATAATTTACCAAAGATTGTGGAACTCATACTAAAAGTTGCAGTTGGTCCAACAATATCTTCTCAAGAGATTAAATTTCCAAAGTTTGGAGAGATTGATATAACTGATGTTGTTTTGTCAAAAGGTGATGACACCATTGTGAAAGCTCCTAAAGTAATCATAACATACTCTAAAGAGTCGCTTAAAAATTTTAGGTTAAATGAGATAAAAGTTGAAAATCCATGGGTTCATATAGAGAGAAAAGGAGAGAGTGTCAATATAGTCGATGCCTTTTCTAGTGGAGATAAGGGAGGTTCCTCCTCCAAGGCTGGGACAGCAGTTCCAATAGATATAATAACTGTGAAAAATGGAGTTTTAGTTTTTAGAGATACAACCTACTCAAGAGAGATAAGACAAGAGTTGGACAATGTCAATGGATATGTTGCATTTAATAAAAAAACAGGTATTGATTTGGAGTTTAAAGGGAATAATCAGAAGGAGATCTATGAATATCGATTCAATAATCTAAATGAACCATTGGACATGAATATAGTTTTAAAAAATATAAATGTAACTCCAGAGCTGGTTCAATATGGATATGATGATAAAGATATAAGTGGTGTTACTGGATTGTTTAATATGGATTTAACAATTGCTACCAGTGGATTGACGGGAATAGCTGAATTAAAAGATGGAACTGTGACATATGATGGATTAAGTAGTCAGGTTGAAGATGTAAATGGTAAAATTAATTTTGAAAAAGATAAAATAAAAGTTAAATTTGATTATGAGTTGGAAAAAAATTCAGGGACATTTGATGTTTTTTATTCGGATAAAACTGGTGTTATAGTGGATTTTAAATT
>NZ_DBGBQB010000284.1:0-6360 GCF_048470075.1 Cetobacterium sp.
AGTGTGGATACAGGAGTTATTCATATAGCTTCTGTTTATAATATTCCAATTGTGGGTATATATCCTCTTTCAAATGAAAGTCCAAATCTATTTAGTCCTAAGAGCAAAAGATATGAACTTATTAGAGGATGTAAAAAAATAAATAGTATTGAAGGAGCTTCTTTGGATGAAGTTATAAAAAGTGTTAATAAAATTTTAAAAGAAGAGAGTGTTTATGATAAAAAATATGCGGTATAGAGATTTTAAAATCTATTATAAAGATGAATGTAATAAGGCATTAGCTCAAAAAGTTTTAGATCAAAACTATATAGTAATTGATGAGTATAAGAATACAGAGAGAAACTATGTAGCCAAAATAGAGATAGATAAAAAGTTCTATGTATTAAAATCTCCAAAGGCTGAAACTGTTATACCTCAGAGAAAGGTTCAAACAATATTTAAAAAAGGGGAAGGGTTAACAAGTTTTAAAAATATAGACTATGCTAAAAGTATAGGATTGGATTTTTTTATAGAGCCACTAGCAGTGATGGTTAAAAAAGGGATATTTTTACAAGAGAGCTTTATACTTATGGAGTATGTAGATGGAAAGTTAATTAGAACAGTAGAGGATATAGATACTATTATGGATATGGTTAAAAAAATTCATGAAAAAGGTATCTATCATGGAGATCTAAATACATCGAACTTCATTAAAACAAAATTTGGAATAAAAATTATTGATACTCAAGCTAAAAGAGAGAAATTTTGGCATTTTAAAAGAGCATATGATATTTTAACAATGAAAAATGATCTTTTAGTTTTAGAAAGAGAGTATGAAGTAGAAAAAGATTATAAGGTTCAAAGAGATATAGGATATCTATTGGCTTATGTAATAAAAAATTTTAAAAGACTTCCAATAGTTGAGAAAATAAGAGGGTTAAAGGTAAAATTAAGAAATAAGGGGTGGAAGATTTAGTGGATAAAAGACATTTAAAAAAATCATACATACAAGAGGGAATAAATCTATACCTAATTAGATTCATACTTAGTTTTTTTAAAAGTAGATTTAAACCTCAAGGTAAAGTTTTGATAAAAAGTTGTGATGGAATTGGAGATATTTTAGTAAGAACAAAACTTATGGAATTAATTGAAAAAAAATATGGAAAAGATAATATCTATGTGCTTATGAAAAGTGGTTATACAAAGCTTGGAGATATGCTGGGATATAGAACTATAGAATACTCTAGAAAAGAGAGAAAAAGTTTTTTCTCAAGATTGAAAAAGATGTATGAGTTGAATAGCATGGGGTTTTCTACATATATAAATATAGAGTTTGCTAATGATATAACTGTAGGAAATCTTTTTATTCCAGAGAGAATTGGAAGAGAGGATCTTAGCTGGCAAGTTGAAAGAAATAATAAGTATTATACAAAAAGCTATATTTTAGAAAATGATTATGTGATGAATCAGGTTTCTAAAATGGCTAAAGATATTCTTGATATAGATGTAACAGGAAAACAGCTAACACCTGATATTGGTGGATTATTTAAGATTGAAGATAGAGATATAGTTGTTGCGGTGGGATCAACTGGTAGAGAGAAAGTTTGCTCTCCAATTTTGATGGCTGAGTATCTAAAGGAAGTTCAACAGTTATACCCAGATAGGAAAATTATTTTAGTAGGAAATGGAGACCTTCAAGAGGGATATGCTAAAAGACTTATAGAACTTCTGGGTAATGAAAATATAGAAAATCTTGTAAATAAGACATCTTTAAAAGAGGTTTTTGAAGTTGTAGCCAAAAGTTGTCTATTTATAGGGTTTGATTCAGGACTTTATAACGCTTGCTTTGCACTTAGAAAAAAAGGGGTTATATTATTTAAAGATAGTGGTGGAGCTTTTATTCATAATGTTCCATGGTTAAAAATTGTAACGCCTAAAAAAGTTAGAGAGGATATTTTAGATAGGGAGTATCCAGCACTAAATATAAACAGTATAGAGGTAGAGGACTTTAAAAAAGCTCTAGAAGAGGTGAGAGATGAGAAAGAATTTAGTTATTAGAAGCGGTAGTCTTCGTATGGGAGGACTAGAAAGAGTATTAATAGAGATGCTACAGAATCTAGATAAAAATCGATATAATATCTCTTTAATAATAGAGGATGATTCAGGTAAAGAGAATGTGTTTCTAGATCAAGTTCCAAAGGGTATAGATATATATTTTCTTAAACCTGAAGATCTAATAGCAAAAACTCACTATCATAGAGAGAGAAAGAAAAATCTTTATCATAAATTTATGTATAACCTTTTAATGAGTAAGGAACATAGTTTTGTTATAAGAAGAACACAAGAGGTATTACAAGAGATTGAAAAGAGATATGGAGAGATAGAGGTATTTTTGGACTATGATTGGGGAGCTAGAAGATACGTTGAAAAGTTAAAAGCCAAGAGAAAGATTGTTTGGATACATAACTCTGTTCCAAAACTTCTAAAGAAGGAATCAAAGATAGTTAGATTTGGTAAAAATTTAGCTAAATATGATACTGTAGTAGCTATATGTGATGATATGAAAAAGGAGTTAGAAGATATATATCCATATTTGAAAGGGCATGTAGAAAGAGTTTATAATCCTTTTAATTTTAAAAGAATACTGGATTTAGCAGAGGATAAAATGGGTTTAACAGAGAATCAAAAAACTTTATTAGAGGATGATTATATAATAGCTGTTTCAAGGCTAGATACAGTGCAAAAAGACTATGCTACTTTAATAAAGGGATACAGCTTAGCTCAGGAGAGTGGAGTAAAAGAGAAGCTCTACATAGTTGGAGATGGTCCAGATAGAAAAGAGATAGAGAGTCTTATAAAAGAGAGTAGATTAGAGGACAAAATCATATTGATTGGGAAAACAACAAACCCTTATGTTTGGATGAAAAACAGTAAACTTTTTGTCCATAGTTCAAATTATGAGGGCTTACCAACAGTACTAATAGAAGCTATGATATGTGGAAAAGTTGTAATATCTTCAAATTGTCCAACAGGACCATATGAGATACTAAAGGGTGGACAGTGCGGAGTACTATTCCCAGTGGGAGATTATAAGGCACTATCTTCAGGATTACAAAATCTTTTAAATAACTCTTTAGAACTAGAAAAGTATGAGAAAACTATTGAAGAGAGAGTTCTGGAATTTAGAAGTGATATAGTTATAAAAGAGTATGAGAGTATTATAGAAAGTTAGGGAGAAGGTAATATGAAAAAAATAAAAGTTGGACTTTTAGTTGAAGAGTTTTATGATAAAGATTTAGGTGGATTTGGAGGATATGGGATACTTGCAAGAGAGTATATAGCAAAATATATTCCAAACTCAGAGATAGAGATGGAGGTTATAATTGGTAGTAACTCTAAAAAAGAGATAAAAACTATAGAAAGAGATGGGATAAAAATACACTATCTTCCTAAAAATTGGTCTTCTAAAATAGATATAGATTTCATATATCTAAATTTAGTACAAAACTTTTTTAAAGAACAAAAGTTTGATGTATATTTGAGTATAGAGATGAGTAAAATAGCTTATGAAGTTATGAAAAGAGAAAAAGATAAGAAATTGATACTTTGGGTACAAGATCCAAGACCTGATTATGATTGGGAGGAGATAAAGAGTGTTCCAATGTCCAATGAGTATGATAGTTATGTAAACTATTACAGTAAGTGGGAGAGGAGAATTCAAAATCTTTTAGGAAAGTTAAACGAGGAGGGAAGATTGATACTAATATCCCAAGGTGAGTATTTAAAGAGAAAAGCTAAAGATCTTTATAGATTACCTGAAAATACCAAGATAGAGTATTTCCCAAATCCAGTTGTTATAAATGATAACTTCAGTATTGAGGATAAAAGAGATAATGTTCTATTTTTAGGTAGATTAACTCCTGTAAAAAGACCTTGGATATATTTTGAATTAGCTAAAAAATTTCCAGAGAACATTTTTTATGTTTGTGGTCAGGGAAATGAGATTGATGAGATAATAGAAAAGTATAAAGATGTTAAAAATTTGAAGTTTATGGGACATGTTTCAGGTGAAGAAAAGGATAGATTGTTGAGAGAGTGTAAGGTGCTTGTAAATACATCTATCCATGAAGCTATACCAGTTTCATTTTTAGAAGCGATATCCTATGGACAAAAACTTTTGAGCTGTCAAAATCCTGATGATATAACAAAGAATAATGGATATTTTACAGGTACTATTTTAGGAGAGGGAATCGATAGAATAGAGGAGTTCCAAAAGGGATTGGAGTTTTGCTTAAATAGTTATAATGAAAAAGAGATTATAGAATCAATTGAGAAGATCAAAGAGAATCATAATTTAGACAAGTTTATCAACAATATGAGAGCACTTTTAATGAAAGAGGGTGCATAGATTATCATGAAACCAAAGTTGACAATTACAGTGGCAATATATAATTTGGAAAACTATTTAGAAAGATGTTTAGAAAGTTTATTAAATCAAACTGTAACAAAAGATGTGGAGATTCTTCTTATTAATGATGGTTCAACAGATAGATCTGAAGAGATTTGTAAAAATTATATAGAAAATGGGTTAAATGCAAAAGTTATAAATAAGGTAAATGGGGGGCTGACAAGTGTTAGAAATCTATCTATAAAAGAGGCACAGGGAGAGTATCTTTAAAAGAGGCACAGGGAGAGTATCTTTTAATGATTGATGGAGATGATTGGATAGAGGAGAATACAGTGGATACAATACTTTCAAATATTGGAGATAGTGATTTACTATGTTTTGGATTTAATTGGGTCTATGAAAATAAAATAATTTTAGATAAAAGATTTAAGGAAAATAGAGATTATTTAGAAAATATAACTGATACAATTTTTAAAGATAATATCAATACATCAGTTTGGAATAAAGTGTTTAAGATGAAAATACTGAGAGAGAATAATATAGTATTTCCAGAGATAAAGGGAGCAGAGGACTATATTTTCGTTTATGATTATCTAAATAGTTGTAATAAGGTAAAAAAAATAGATAGTTGCCTATATAACTATTATCAAAGAGAGAGTAGTTTATCAAATGAAAAAAGCGAAGAGTTCTATCTGAATAATCTTGTAGTTTTAGAGGAATTGATAAAAAGAGTGAAAGAAAATAAAAAAGAAACACCAGATTTTTATGGCTATATATTAACAAATTATGTATACCTAATGAGAGACTATTTAAAAAAGGATAGTAAGATTTTATTGGAAAAAATTATGAAGAAAAGAGCAGTAGTTGAAAAGTGTTTGAAGGTAAAAAAAGTTTTATTTTTAAATACAATACCTTTTAAAATGAAATTAAGATATTTTAAAATACGGGGAAAATGTGACAGATAAAAAATTTAAAAGGAGTAATAGATGAAAAACCTAGTGTTGATTATTAATGAGAGCGGCAATTATGGAAGGCACCTAGGAACAACTCTGCTTTCTGTTTTGAAAAATTCAAAAGAAAATTGGAATATACGTATAATCTATGAAAATTTATCAAAGGAAACAAAAGATAAATTGAATACTATAGCTAGTTCCTATAAAAGCAATGTAGATTATATAGAGATTAATAAGAAAGATTTAGAAAAGTTTAAAGTTGGAGAGGGAACACATCTAAGCTCAATTGTATTTGCACGTCTATTTATTCCAGAACTTTTAAAAACAGAATCAAAAGCTATATATTTAGATTGTGATATTGTTGTTTTAAAACCATTAGAAGAACTTTATAATATGGATTTAAGTGGAAAATCAATAGGAGTTATTTTAGATGGAAGAAAAGATCAAGAATCTAGTTTAAAGAGATTGAATCTGAATTTAAATAGGACATATTTCAATGCTGGTGTTATGGTAATGGATTTGGAAAAACTAAGAGATAATAATAAGTTTTTAAATACGATAGAGTATTGTTTAAATCCAGATAGAGAGCTGCAGCTAAATGAGCAGGATGCATTAAATATAATATTTGAAAATGATTATGCTACAAATGAGGTTATTTGGAACTATACTCATGGAAATAGTGAGGAGAATAGTTATTTAGAAAGCGAAATAGGAGTAATTCACTTTACAGGAAGTGTAAAACCTTGGGATTGTAGAAGTTACTCTCCATATAAATATCTGTATTGGAAATATCTAAATGAAACTCCTTGGAAAGGGTTTAAAGAGGAAAATAAAACAATAAAAAATATTATAAAAAGAGAGTTAATTAAGTTTAAACTAAAAACAAGAAAAATAAGATATGCGTTAAAGGGGAAAAAATGAAAGAGAAGTTAAGAAAAATAGACTATGATACTATATTTTATATGGTATTAGGGCTATTTTGTATTTTACTATTTACAACAACAAAATATAGCCTAAGAT
>NZ_DBGBQB010000285.1:0-8228 GCF_048470075.1 Cetobacterium sp.
CTATATGTAGATATTATTTTTTTAAGAGAGGTAACTATGGAAAAAATTAACTGTAATCAATTTCAACTATTAAACTACTACAAAAAAAATAGAGAGCTTTATCGTAAATTGGGAAAAAGATTAGAACGTTTTTTAAAGCAGTCCTTTGAAAAAGAAAAGATTATCTATCATTCAATTACAAGTAGAGCCAAAACTCGAGAAAGCTTTCAAAAGAAAGTAGAACGAAAAGGTTATACATGTATTGAAGAAGCTACAGATTTATGTGGTCTTAGAGTTATCACATTTTTAGAGAGTGAAACTAAAATTGTTGAAAATTTTCTAAGACATACCTTCATAATTGATGAAACTAATAGTGTTGATAAAAGTGACACCTTAGGTGAAGATAAAGTTGGATATAAATCTATACACTTGGTTGCAACTCTCCCTAAAAATCTTTTAGAACTTCCTGAGTTTGAAAGATTTGATGGTTTAAAGTTTGAGATACAGGTTAGAACAATTTTACAACATGCTTGGGCTGAAGTTGAACATGACAAAAATTATAAATTTAGCGGTCAACTTCCAACAGATATTAAAAGAAGATTTAAGCTTTTAGCTGGATTTTTAGAGATTGCTGATAGGGAGTTTGAAAGTATTTCAAAAGAGATTACTGAATATGAGAAAAAAGTTGTAAACACTATTGAAGGAAACACTTTACATGAGATTGAGATAAACTCTACTTCTTTAAGAAAATATCTCAATAAAAAATTCAATATAACTTTTTCTCAGGGGATTAGTCCTAAGATTATAAAACTTTTACATGATAATAATATAAGCACATTGGAGGATTTCTCTAAAATAGAGGATTTAGAAATTATGAAAAAATATTTTGGAAATGGTAGTAAAAAATTTCCTGCTCGCTATGATTTAATGATTAAAAATCTTTTGGACTATAGAGAAAAACAAAGTTAAATATAAAACAGGATTCATCTCCATATTTTTGTATATCCTATAAATGAGATTAACAAAGTTAAGGAGGTTTTTTATGGGTATTTTAAGTAATGAAAGTTGTTTAAAGATGAAGAGAAAAGAGTATGATAAGACCATTGATCCCTTAAAGTTAAAACTTGCAGAACTTCAAAGAACTAGTAAGGAGAAAAAAATCCCTATTTTAATCATTTTTGAAGGGCTTGAAGCTTCTGGAAAAGGGGCTATTATAAATGAAATTCTTGTAACTTTAGATCCAAGAGGATATAAAGTGGTGAATCATAATCACCCTTTAGAGCAAAACACTCTACCTCTGAAACAGTATTTAGAAGATATTCCTGGGCAAGGGGAGTTTCATATCTTTGATAAATCTTGGTACGACTTGGCTTTTGAAGAGGAGATTAATATTACTAGAAGATGTAAAGAGATCAATAAAATAGAACGCTCCCTTATTAGAAGTGGTATGCTTATTATAAAGTTTTTTCTACATGTTTCTAAAAAAGTTCAAAAAAAAAGATACTTTAAAGCTAAAAAAAATCCTGCTAAGTCTTGGAAAGTAACTCCTTATGCTTGGAAGCAAAACTTTAATTACAAATCTATTATTGAAAATTGGGAAGATATAATAGAACGTACAAATAACTTTGACTGTGGATGGAATATCATATCATCTAATAGTTTATATGGGGCTAAATCTGAGGTTTTCAGAATAATTGTAGAAAAGATAGAAAGTCATTTAAACCAAAAAGATATCAGGCCTGATGATGTTCTTCTTCCTTATAAAAAACCGTACTCCCTAGACAGTGTCGATCTATCAAAATCAATCAGTAAAAAGGAGTATAAAAAAGAGTTAAAAAAATTGCAAGATACAATCTCTAATCTCCATCATGAGATATATACTCGAAGGATTCCAGTTATAATCGCATATGAGGGTTGGGATGCAGCTGGTAAAGGTGGAAATATTAAAAGAGTTGTAGAGCGTATGGATCCCCGTGGCTATGACGTTATCCCTATTGCTGCACCAAACGATGTTGAAAAGAGCAAGCACTATCTTTGGAGATTCTGGAAATCTTTCCCAAGATATGGACATATCTCAATTTTTGATAGAACATGGTATGGTAGAGTTCTTGTTGAAAGAGTTGAAAAATTTGCCACTAAATATGAGTGGAAAAGAGCCTACCAGGAGATTACAGATATGGAAACTCAGTGGGTTAACAATGGGGCTATTATTATTAAGTTTTGGTTACAAATATCCAAGGATGAACAGTTAAAGAGATTTAAAGAGAGAGAGAATACGCCAGCTAAACAGTGGAAAATAACTGAGGAGGACTGGAGAAATAGAGAGAAGTGGAAGGAGTATAAAGAAGCTATTGAAGAGATGATTTCAAGAACTTCAAGCTTTACATGTCCATGGTATATTGTTCCAGCCAATGATAAGTATTATGCACGGATTTTTGTTTTGAAAAAAATCATAAAAGAGATTGAACAAAAATTATATAATATCTGATTTTTAATCTATAGTAAAAGGGAGCTATTAAAAAGCTCCCTCTTTTTTATATTGACCTCTATTTATATGAACAGCAATAGTCCGCATATTCATTAACTTTGACCTTAAATGATGAATCTTTCTCCACCGAGAAACTCTCTCCCTCTTTTATACTTATAAAGTCTTTGTCCTCAGCTCTTTTAATCAGCATCTCTCCACCTATTACTTCCATTAGTTCTGGAGCTCCTGTATTAAATTCATACTCACCTTTTTGCATAAATCCTAAAGTTTTTCTGCTTCCATCTTCAAATATAATTGTTCTACTATCAACTTTTCCACCAAAATATACATTTGCCTTTTTTATAACTTTTACACTCTTAAATTCCATTATTCTCCCCCTACATCTTTCTAGCTTTAGCTACACAACCTCTAATTGCTTCTATAACACTACTTCTCATACCTCTTTTTTCTAAAATACTTACAGCTTCTATTGTCGTTCCTCCTGGAGAACAAACCATATCTTTTAGAGCCCCTGGATGCATACCTGTCTCCAATACCATCTTAGCACTTCCTAACACAGCCTGTGCTGCAAATTTATATGCTAAATCTCTTGGCATTCCCTCCATTACTGCTCCATCTGCTAACGCTTCTATAAACATATAGACATATGCTGGTGAACTTCCACTAACTCCCACCACAGCATCCATCATATACTCAGCCACTACTTCAGCCTTTCCAATAGAGTTTAGAAGAGTACATATATAGTCTAATTCATCCTTAGTTACTTTATTATTAGCACAAACAGCTGTCATCCCCTCACATACCATTGCTGGAGTATTAGGCATTGTTCTAACAATTTTAATCTCTTTTCCAAAAGTTTCCTCCAAGTTTTTTAGAGTTTGTCCTGGAGCTATTGTTACCACAGTTGTACTCTCTCTTACAAAAGGTGCTATCTCCTTTATAACCTCTCTATAAAATTGTGGTTTTACCGCTAAAAATATAACATCACACTTCTCTACAATCTCCCTGTTGCTCTCAGTTACATTTATTCCATAACCAGCTTTTACTCTCTCTAAAGTTGGTAAAAACTTATCAGAAGCAAATACAAACTCTTTTTTTACAATCTCTGAAGAGACTATACCTTTAATTATTGCTTGAGACATATTCCCTGCCCCTATAAATCCTATTTTCACTACATATCCTCCTATATTTACTCTTATTAATTAAAACTTTGTTCTGTTCTATCTATTATCTCATCTTGTAAAGCTTTACTTAAATTTCTAAAGTGATCGCTATAACCTGCTACACGAACTATTAAATCTCTGTATTCATCAGGATTTTGTTGAGCTTTAAGAAGTGTTTCTTTGTCTATTACATTGAATTGTATATGATGTCCATCCATATTGAAATATGTTCTTACAACATCTGCCATATGCTCCAATCCCTCCTCTCCTTTTACTACACTTGGAAGGAATTTTTGATTTAATAGTGTTCCACCTGTTTTTAGATGATCCATCTTAGCTGCTGATTTTAAAACTGCTGTTGGTCCATATATATCGGCCCCTTTTTCTGGTGATATACCCTCTGAAACTGGTTTATGAGCTAATCTACCATTGGCACTAGCCATCATAACCTCACCGAAATACACATGACATGTTGTTGGTAACATATTTATTGCATATCTTCCCCCTTTCATATTAGGTCTATCTGTCACAACTGAGTTGTAGTATTCAAATACCTCTTTCATTATATCATCAGCGTAGTCATTATCGTTTCCATATTTTGGAGTTTTATTTCTAACTAGATTTAATATTCTTCCAGCACCTTCAAAGTTGTTGTTTAATGCATTCATTAACTCTTCCATTGTGAAGTTCTTTTTGTCATAAACATTATATTTTATAGCTGCTAAAGAGTCTGTTATTGTTCCAATTCCCACACCTTGAACATATGTTGTGTTATAACGAGCTCCACCAGCATTATAATCTTTACCTCTACTGATACAATCATTCGTTATAACTGATAAAAATGGAACTGGCATATATTTTGCATATATTGTTTCAATTATATTACTTCCCTCTATTTTAATATCCATAAAATATTTTATCTGCTTTTTATAAGCTTCAAAAAGCTCCTCATAACTTTTGAAATCCTCCGCATAACCCAATTTCAATCCCAACTGCTTATTGCTAATTTTATCATAACCATTGTTTAAAGTTAACTCTAAAATTTTTGGAAGATTAAAATATCCTGTTAATATATAGGCCTCATTTCCAAAAGCTCCAGTTTCTACACATCCACTTGCTCCACCTCTTCTTGCATCTGCCAAAGTTTTTCCAGCATTTAATAGCTCTTGAACTATAGCCTCTGTGTTATAAAAAGCTGGTTGCCCCCATCCTTTTCTAGATATTGCACAAGCCTCCTTTAAAAACTTAAGAGGTGTTTTTTTACTGATTTGAACATTTGAACTTGGTTGTAAAAGCTTCATCTCATCCATACACTTTAGAATTAGATAACTTACATCATTGACTCCATCTTGCCCATCTGGAGTTATTCCCCCTGTATTTATATTCGCAAAATCTGTATATGTACTACTCTCTTTTAAAGTGATTCCCACTTTTGGAGGAGCTGGCTGATTATTGAACTTAATCCATAAATTTTCTAAAAGCTCCAATCCTTTTTCCTCATTTAAAACTCCCTCTTCACAATCTCTCATATAGAAACTGTTTAGATGTTGGTCCAATCTTCCTGGACTAAAAGCATCCCAAGGGTTTAACTCTGTTGTTACTCCCAAGTGAACAAACCAGTACATTTGAATAGCTTGCCAATATGTTTTTGGTTTATGAGCCGGTACTACTTCACAATTTTTAGCAATCTCTAAAAGCTCCTCTTTTCTAATAGGATCATTCTCCTCTTTTGCTAATTTATGTGCTAATTCAGCATAACGCTTTCCTAAAGTTATGATTGCATCACAACATATTTTCATCGCATTTAATTCCTGTTTCTTATCTAAAGCTTCCTTATCATTTAAAAAATCTAGATTTTCAATTGCTTTTTGGATTTTTTTCTTGTAATCTAAGAATCCATACTTATATATATTTTCAGAACCTACAGTATGCCCTGGACCTCTTTGCTCCATAAACTCTGTAAAAATTCCGCTTTCATAGCACTCTTTCCACTCTTTTCCCATAGAGTTTATAATTTTATTTCTAATCGATCTTTTTTCCCAATATGGAATAATCTCCTCCTCTTGGATTTTTAGATCCTCTTTTGTAACTTTAAATGATATTAAATCTCTATCGTTCATAATGTGCATATCCTCTAAGGTATGACAGCAAAGCTCTGGGAATGTTGGAGCTGCTTGTGGTCCATCCCCCTTCTCTCCCACAATTAACTCTCCATCATTTATACATATAGATTTATTCTCCATAAAGTGTTTAAAAGCAAGTGCTCTCAATTCAGGAATAGAAACTTCTCCCTCATATTTTTTATATGCTTCTGTTATTAATTTAGCTCTTTCAATATAAATATGTGCTTCTGTTCCTACACTTTGCTCTCTTAATTTTTGAATCCTTTCATTCATACCTCTTTTTTTCATCTTATCTACCCTCCTATTTTAACATCTAAAAATCCATTTTCTCTAAAGATATCTAAATATTTCTCCAACTCCTTCTGTGAAGGTGTAACAAAATTTTCTCCTAAATAGTTTAAATCTAATTTTTCATATTTATTAGTTCCTGCTTTGTGATATGGAAGTAGGTTTATTTTTTTTACCTGAATATTATTTTTTAAAAAACTCACAATGTCTTTTATACTCTTCTCACTACTATTTACTCCTCCAATTAAGGGTATTCTTATATATATGTTTTTTCCACAATCACTTAAATACTTTAAATTAGAAAGTATCAACTCATTTCCTTTTCCCATATATTTTTTATGAATTTCATTGTCCATTGTTTTTATATCATATAAAAATGTATCCACATAATCTATCAAAGCTTCATAGTTCTTCTGAGGAGCATAACCACAGGTATCTATAGTTACATTATACCCTCTTTTTTTCACTCTTTTTAATAATTCAACTAGATATCCAATATCTTGAGTCATTATCTCCCCACCTGAAAGAGTTACTCCCCCTCCAGACTCCTCATAGAACATCTTATCTTTGTCAATCTCCTTCAATAGATCTTCAACCGAATATTGTTTTCCAACTATTTCACGAGCTGTATTTGCACAGTAATCCAAACATGTTTCACACAATATACAACTCTCTCTTTCAGTTTTAGCCACATTGTTTTGAATCTTTATAACATGCTCTGGACAAACTTTTTCGCACTCTTTACACCCCTTACATCTCTCATAATCAAACAGTAACTCTGGTGTATATTTTTGACTCTCTGGATTATGACACCACCAACAGTTTAAAAGACACCCTTTAAAAAATACTGTAGTTCTAATTCCATCTCCATCATGAAGAGAGTATTTCTGTATATTTATCACATAGGGTATTGCCATTTTCTTCACTTCCTTTAAAATATTAATAGTAACTTAAATATATAGTTTGCAGCAACTCCAGCTATAAGACCTCCTAAAAGTTGCCATAGTATACATATTTTTATAAAATGATTATGTTTTAATGTATCTAGCATCCCCACATGAGTGCTTAAGAATCCGCTCCAACAGATACCCATACCTGTAAACACTGCAATGGTATTTGCATTGGCCAATCCTTTATCTATAAATCCCTTAGTTAATCCCATAGCACTTCCAACTGCACCTAATGCTGTAAATGGATATGCCAATAGTTCAGGTTCTCCGAATCCCCAAAGCATCTTTGCTACTGGTGTGAAATATGATCCCAATCTAGGTAGTAGTTTTACTCCCTCATAGGCTGCACCTACATATGTTCCGTTTTCCCCCTGTGGTCCAAATGTTAAAATCATAACAAATGTACAAATTAAAACTGTTCCTGAGGCACAAGCAAGACCTAAAGTTACCCCTGACTTTGCTCCATCCATCATAGAGGCTAAAAGTCTCTCAAATGCACTTCCAGCTCTAATCTTTCTAAGGTCTCCCTCCTCCTTAGTATCTATTTTTTCATTCATAGGTTCATTGTAATATTTTTTAGCATATCTAAGAACCATTCTAACTGAAAATATACCTCCAATAACAGCACCTATATTACCGATAAGCACTGCCTTTATATATTCACTTCCCAAACTTAGCATATATGCTGTTACAATAAGTCCCATTCCAAAAGTTGTTCCTAAATTTGTATATGTCACTTTCTCAGCTTTTGTAAAGTATTTGCTGAATCCACGGTCCTCTGCAAGCCCTAAAATAGCTGGATTGTCTGATATATATGTCGTCACAGCCCCTAGTGCTGCTGCTCCTGGTAATCCAAAAAGTGGCCTCATTAATGGTGATATTATTTTATTGATTAAAGCGACAATTCCAAACTCTGACATAATAGAAGCTACTGCCCCCGCTAAAATAGCTACAGCCATAATATAAAATGATGTATTCATCAGTACATCATGACCAGTTTTCATCATAACGCTGAAAACCTTGTCAATACCCATAACACTTCCTAAATAAACAAAAAGACTTATAAAAACTGTCAAAACCACAAAAGTTTCCTTTGAAACTGAGGCTACCTCTTTTTCAACACTCTCTTTTTCTACAGCTTCTATTCCCAATACATTTTCACCTGCTAACTTCTGTTCCACTGTTTCCATTTTAATACCTCCCTTTTAATTTTTGAACGTATTATTCATATTATGCC
>NZ_DBGBQB010000286.1:0-3320 GCF_048470075.1 Cetobacterium sp.
TGTATAAAATTGAACTAATTGAACAAGATAAAATAATTGAATCTAAAGAATTTTTGAAGTTTGATGATATTTTTAATTATTCATCTATTTTGTTAAAAGAATTAAATCTAAACAGTAAAGTAGTAATTTTTGAAAAAAAAGAAGATAAGTGGATTGAGTTTGGGAAATGACAGATGAAATAATAGTTTATTTTTCATAATGAAAAGTTATTAGAATAACTAGAGGAGGCAATTTGCCTTACATCCACAACAAGATTTAGATTCCCTTTTCTAGAATATGATAATTTACAACCTAATTCTAGGACTGCAGCTACATAGTCTTTACTTGTGTACATCCGTATGAATAATTGCTTCTGATAGCTTTTTTCTACGTTTGATACTAGTTTTTTTAATGCTTTAATTACAATGTCAGTGGTCATATTTTTTGAAAATTCCCAACCGCATATTTCATTTTCCTCCTTGATAGAAGCAAGTTCCTTTTTCATTATCTTGCTAGTAAAAATATTCTAAAAAAATGGAATCAAAAAGTAAGAGGTTGGGAAGGAATTCTAAGAATGCTATCTATAGAATTCGAGGAACGTTTAGACAAATATTTGAAATAAAAAACTATCTTAGAAAAAAGTATCTTTAAAGTACTCAATCTAAGATAGTCTATTTGAACATTTAAAATATTAGTATAACTGATAGAAGTAAAAATTTGTTTAATAGTATACATGGTGTAACTATTATATCAAAAAATTAGCTCTGTCACAAAAGTGGCAGAGCCTTTTTTATTATAGTAAGGTGGTGGTTCACTATAGTAAGTATGGATATCTATAGATATGTAACCTTTCCATTTTCTAGAGATATGACTCTATCACACATATATCTTATAACATCAATATCATGTGAAATAAAAATATAGGTTAGATTTAACCTCTTTTGTATATCTATTAGAAGATTTAAAATCTGAGCTTGAACAGAGATATCCAGTGCTGATACAGACTCATCTAAAACAATGATTTTAGGATTTATAAGTAAAGATGTTAAAATCAAAACTCTTTGTTTTTGTCCTCCACTCAATTGATTGGGATATTTTGTTAAATAATCCTTAGATAATCCAACAAGTTCCATCATAGAGATTATCTTTTCCATTTTTTCATCTTTGGAATAGTTTAATATATCCAGTGGTTGATTTAGGTGCCAACCGATAGTTTTTTTAGGATTAAGGGATAGATAGGGATCTTGTAAAACCATTTGAATATCCTTTCTAAACTCTAAAACCTCCTTTTTGCTATATTTAAAGATGTTTTTATCCTCATATATAATCTCCCCAGAATCAGGGTGTAGAAGTAAAAGCAGTATTTTACCAAAGGTGCTTTTACCACATCCACTGGGACCAACTATTCCTAGAGTTTCCCCTTGAAATACATCAAAATTTATACTCTCTAAAATTGTAGAGTTTTTAAATTTTTTATTTAGATTTTTCACTTTTAAAATTACTTTATTTTTCATAATCAATTTCCTTTAGTGGATTTATGCAACGAATCCCTCTACTATTTCCCTCAGTTAAGGTATAATCAACTCTATTTTTTTTACAAAACTCTGTGACCATAGGACATCTAGGCGAGAAAAAACACCCCTCTATACGGTCATTTATATCAGGAATTCCACCCTTCATAACTTTAATCGGTTCCCCTTTTTTAAAATTTCTAGGGAGTGAATCTAAAAGACCTTTAGTGTAGTGATGATAGGGAGAGGAAAAAATCTCTTTTGTAGGACCGCTTTCAACAATTTGTCCAAAATACATGATAAGAGAGTTATCAGTAAAGTTTTTAATGACCTCTAAATCATGAGAAATCAGGATAATAGATGTATTATATTTCTTCTGTATATCTTTTAATAGCTTTAAAATTTGACACTCTATATCCTTATCCAATGCGGTAGTTGGTTCATCAGCAATGATAATCTTAGGATTGTTGGCAATGGCCATAGCTATGCCAATTCGTTGTCCCTGCCCTCCACTGAGTTCATGGGGATATTTATTAAATATCTCTAAAAAATTATCTTTAAATCCAACATCAGATAAAACCTCAAAAGTTCTATTGAGCTCCTCTTTTTTATTTAGGTTTTGATGTTTTTTTATAACTTCTAGAATCTGTTTTCCCACTTTCATCAGAGGATTTAGAGAACTGATAGGATTTTGGAAAATAATAGAGAACTGGTTGCCTCTGATTTTTTCTAACTCCTTTTCTGAACTTTTACAGATATTCATTCCTAAAAATTCAACAGTTCCTCTTGAAACTCTTAAATCATCTGATAAAAGATTTAAAAGACTCATGGCTGTAACAGTTTTTCCACTGCCACTTTCTCCTACAATACCTAGGGATTCCCCTTTTTTTAATGAGAAGGATATCTCATCAACAACAACTCTATTAATTTTAGAAATCTCCTCTATAGATAGATTATTTACTTTTAAAATTATCATATATGCTCCTATTTTTTAATATACTCTTTAATACCTTCTCCAAGGAGATTAAAACCAATGGCAACAAGACTGATTAAAACTCCAGGAACAAAAGCGTAATATGGATTTGTGGTAATGTACTCTTGAGCTCTATATATAATCTCTCCCCAAGTTGGTTGAGGAGGATTCACTCCCATACCTAAATAGCTCAAACTGGCTTCAGTTAAAATTGCCGTAGAAAAGGATAGAGCTCCTACAACAATTACAGTGGATAACATGTTTGGAAAAATATGGGAGAAGATAATTTTAATCTCTTTAATACCCATAATTTTAGCCCAAGTTATATATGGAAGGTTTTTTATCTCCATAACTTTTCCCCTGCTCACTCTAAAAAAAGTTGGAATATTTAAAATCCCAATGGATATTGCAGTATTTTTAAGATCTTTTCCAAATATTGTTATAAAAACCAGAAGAAATAAAATCGATGGGATTGACATAAATGCATCAATAATTTTGGAGATAATCTCATCAATCCAATTTGAGAAATAACCTGATATTGTACCTAGAAAACTTCCGATAATCCCTCCAATAAAAACGGCTATTAGTCCAACATAGAAAGCTCCCTGAGAAGCTATCATAACTCTGGAAAAAATATCCCTTCCCAACTGATCAGTCCCTAAAATATGTTTTAAAGATGGAGGTTTTAATCTATTGACCTCATCAATTAAATAGGGATCATATGGAGTCCAAAAAAGACTTAAAATCATAAAAAAAAGAAGAGTTCCAATAATTAGTAAGCCTATTTTCAGGTTAGTATTTTTTTTAATATTCATCATCTATCGCCTCCCTTTCTGATTCTAGGATCAATTATACTA
>NZ_DBGBQB010000287.1:0-6221 GCF_048470075.1 Cetobacterium sp.
ATAATGTATAATTAGAAAAAATACTATATCGGAGGTAATTTTAATGAAAATTAAAGCCTTTCCTTTGGGAAGCTATATGACAAATTGTTATTTGGTTTGGAATGATAACAATGAAGCTTCTCTTTTTGATTGTAGTGATTCAAGATTACAAAATGTTGTATCATTTATAAAAGATCATAATTTAACTTTAAAAAATGTTATTCTCACTCATGGTCATGGTGATCATATTGGAGGATTAAATGAAATAAAGCGTCTTTTTCCAGATATTAAAATCTATATTGGAAAAGAGGATGAGAAGTTTTTAACTGATTCCTCTTTAAGTTTATCGTATGCAATACAAGGTTATGATTTTTCATATACAGGTGATTTTACTCCCCTAAAAGAGGGAGATTCTATTTTTGGATTTGAAGTTATTGATACTCCAGGTCATACAGTTGGTTCAAAATGTTTTTATAACAGAGAGTCCAATTTCATGATCTCTGGGGATACGCTATTTAGAAGAAGTTATGGTAGATATGACCTACCTACTGGAAATTTATCACAGCTACAAAAAAGTTTAAAAAAGATTTGTGAGAGTTATCCAGAAGATACTATAGTGTATAGTGCCCATACTGAGCCTACAATTTTAGGCGAGGAAAAGAGAGTATTAAAATCTCAAGGAATGATTTAGGAGGAGTTTAATATGGAAAATAAAGTTTATGATGTTGTTATTATTGGGGCTGGCCCTGCTGGTTTAACTTCTGCTCTTTATGCTGGAAGATCAAATCTTTCAGTTTTAGTTATTGAAAAACCAAATGTAGGTAGCCTTATTATGGCGCATAAAATTGAAAACTACCCAGGTATCTTAGGATCACCTACTGGTAGAGATATCTATACTTTGATGAAGGAACAGGCTTTAAAGTTTAATGTTGAATTTGTTGAGGCAACCTTCTTGGCTTTTGATCTATTTGGTGAACATAAAGTTGTTAAAACAGATATAGAAAACTTTTCAGGAAAAACTGTTATAATCGCAAGTGGATGGGCTAAAAATGGTTCTAAAAAACTTCCAGGTGAAGAGAAATATTTAGGTAAAGGTGTTTCTTATTGTGCTACATGTGATGGTGCTTTCACAAGAAATATGAGTGTTTCTCTTTTTGGTAAGGGTAAGGAGATTGCCGAAGAAGCTCTATTTTTAACAAAATATTCAAAAGAGATCAATATGTTTATCACAGATAGCTGTGATGATAGCTGTGATAAAGCTCTTATGGAAACTCTAAAATCCAATGAAAAAGTTAAAATGTACTATTCAAGTGAATTACTTGAAATAAAAGGGGATGAGTTTGTAGAGGAGGTTATTGTTAAGGTAGATGGAGTTCATAAAACTTTTGCTACTCAATTCGCATTCCTTTATCTGGGAACAAAATCTTTAAAAGAACTTTACGGTGAGGTAGCTTCTTTAGATGAGCATGGGTATATTATCACAAATGAAGCTATGCATACATCTATCGAGGGAATCTACGCAGCTGGAGATGTTAGATCTAAAAATATTAGACAGGTTACAACTGCTACATCAGATGGTACAATAGCTGCTCTTGAAGCTATTAAACACGTTTTAAAGAAACATAATTTAAGAGCTCAATACAGTTAAAATATTGAAAAAGTCAGAGTTTTTTAGACTCTGACTTTTTTTATCTATAACTTAAATAACATCTCTTCATATGTTGGTACTGGCCAAACTTTTTTCTCAACTTGATGCTCTAATAGGTCAATTATATCTCTTAAACAATTTAATAGTGGTATTATCTCTTTATTTAAATATTTAACTTTCTCATATAGATCATCTATCTCATTAGCCACAACTAATTGAGATTCCAATTGAGCCAAGTAATCTTTTAAACGATTTTTTCCAGCTAAAAGCTTTATTAGATGCGCTTTATCTGCAACTAAAAACTCATCATTTCCCAATACCTCTCTTAAAGATATAATACTATTTGATATTTTAGCCGCGTATTCCATCAGTGCTGGATATATCTCATTTCTAGCAATTCTAATCATAGAGCTTCCCTCTATGTTAATCTGTTTTATATAACGCTCACAATAGACAGAGTATCTAGCTTCTAACTCCTCTGGAGATAAAACCTTAGCATTTTTAAATAGCTCTATTATATTCTCTTGCTTATATACTTTTAATCCCTCTAAAGTATTTTTTAGATTTTTCAATCCTCTTTTTTCAGCTTCAACTTTCCAGCTTCCATCATATCCATTACCATTGAAAAGGATTCTTTTATGCTTTTCATATCTATCTTTTATTAACTCTATAATCTCTTTTTTTAAAGTTTTAGAATCTTTATTCTCTAAATAATCTGCATACTCTTTAATTATTGTTCCAATAATTGTATTTATTATAAATGTTGGTGTAGAAGCTGAGGCACTTGAACCTGGCATTCTAAACTCAAACTTATTTCCTGTAAATGCAAATGGAGAAGTTCTATTTCTATCTGAAATATCTTTTGGTATTTTCGTAAAGTTTTTTACACCAAACTCCATATTTGCTTGTGTTTCATTAACTGGAACTATCTCTCCTATATTTTTTAGTATCTCCTCCAACTCTTCACCTATAAAAACAGATATTATTGCTGGTGGTGCCTCATGTCCACCCAGTCTATGATCATTTCCTGGTGTTGCACAAGATGCTCTCAGTACGTCTGCATATCTATCTATTCCCTCTAATATTGCAGTTAGAAAAACTAAAAACTGAAGATTATTTTTTGATAAAGAAGATGGATCCAGTAGATTCTCACCTAAGTTTGTTGATAGTGACCAGTTACAATGTTTTCCTGAACCATTTACCCCTTTAAAAGGTTTTTCATGTAATAATGCACTTAACTTATGTCTATCTGCAACTTTTTTTATTATATCCATCGTCAATTGATTTTGATCTACAGCAACATTTGCTGTTGTGAACATAAGTGCGATTTCAAACTGATTTGGAGCAACTTCATTATGCTTTGTTTTAGCCATTATTCCAATCTTCCATAACTCCGCATCTATCTCACTCATCACTTTTTCAACTTTTTCCTTAATACTTCCATAGTAGTGGTCATTTAGTTCTTGACCTTTAGGTGGTAAAGACCCAAATATTGTTCTACCAGAAAGCATTAAATCTTGACGTTTTTCCCAATATTTCTTCTCTATTAAAAAGTATTCTTGCTCCAATCCTAGAGTATTTGTTATTGATGTTACATTAGAATTTGGGTCTAATATATTCTTTAGTCTCAACGCTTGCTCAGATATAAAATCTATTGATCTTAATAGTGGTACTTTCTTATCCAGTGCCATTTGATTATATCCAATAAATGCTGTTGGTATATATAGTGTTTTCGACAATCCCTCTCCTCTTAAAAACATTGGTGATTTACAATCCCATGCTGTATAACCTCTTGCCTCAAAAGTTGATCTAACTCCTCCATTTGGAAATGATGAAGTATCTGCTTCCCCTTTTATAAGCTCTTTTCCTGAAAATTGTGAAACACAACTTCCATCTGATGACATGGAAATAAATGAATCATGCTTTTCAGCAGTTAACTCTGTCAAAGGCTGGAACCAGTGTGTAAAGTGAGTAGCACCGTTTTCTGTGGCCCAATTTTTAACTGCATTTGCTATTGAGTCTGCAAGTTCTATTGATAACTCTTTTTCTCCATTTTGAACTTTTTTAAACTCTTTAAAATACGATTCTGGTATTCTGCTCTTTAATTTATCCTCTGTAAAGCAAAATTGTCCAAAAATTTCCAGCATGTTGTTCATAAATCCTCCCTTTTTCGTTCTACATTGTCGAACATCATTCTTTAATAAAAAATTGTTATATTTACAATATACTATTTTTATTTTTTTGTCAATAAGAAAATAAAAAAGAGGAGTTATTACTCCTCTCGTGCTCCTAATTCGAACGATATTTTTTTACTCATAGCTACCATCTTCGGTGCTAAATCTGGAAGAATATTCATCAACTTCTCCCTAGTAGCCATTATAGACGCAGTTCCAACAAAGATATTGTTAACCTTAAAAATAGGAACGGATATACAATAGATTCCTAACTCAACCTCTGATCTTTCCAGTGAATATCCATCACTTCTAATCTTATATATCTCCTCTATTAAAGTTTCTCTATCTATAATTGTACTATTAGTATACTTATGTAATAGATTTTTACTAAATATTTTATCAATATTTACATCTTTGGAATATGCTAGTGCTAGTTTTCCAGATGCTGATGCATTTAGAGGTATCTTAGTAACTGAGGTACTTATTGTATAATACATTGAATCTGACTGAACTCTATCTATTAGCTTTAAATGCTCTCTTTTAAAAAGAAAAAGATTAACTGTTACAGAAAACTCTTCTGATATTTTAACTAAATATTTATGTCCAATATTTTTTATTAAAACATCTTCATTTACAATAAAACTTTTCTCTATAAACGCTGGTCCCAGTGAATAGTTACTATTTTTTTCACTCTGTTCTAAATATGAGTTTTTTAAAAGTGTTGATACTATTCCATGAACTGTACTTTTACTCAAATTAACCTTTTCGCTAATCTCTTTTAAAGAAAGTTCATGAACCTCTTCATTAAAGCAGTTCATTATATCTATTGCTCTTTGGATCGATTGTATAGTTTTCCCTTCCATAAAATCCCCTTTTATTTTAATTTAAAGAATCCCTCTTCTGTTTTTTCAATTTTTCCCTCTTTTAAAAGTTTACCTATCGCTCTTTTAAAAGCCTTTTTACTGATTCCAAAATACTCTTTTATAGCTTCTGGTGAGCTATCATCATTAAATCTAAAGTGTGATTTTAATATTTTCATTTTTCCTATAATAGCTTCAGCATCTTTATCCATTTGAACAAACGCTAACTCTCTTAGGGCTAAATCCAATTTTCCATCCTCTCTAACTCTGATTACTCTAGCTTGAACTTCCTCTCCTACAGAGAACTTTCTAAAGCATTCACTATTGGGTATCAATCCAAAATATCTATTATCTACAGCAACAAAAACTCCAATTTCAGGGTTTATTCTATATACAGTTCCCTCTACAAAATCATTTTTTTTGTAATCTTTATTAGGCATTAAAAAGCTATAGATTTTCATTGTTGCAGATAATCTTCCCTTACTATCCTCATATATACCTACTAATACTTCATCTCCCGGTTTTACATCCCCTACCATCTGTGCATATGGTAACAGTAACTCCTTTTTTAATCCCCAATCTAAAAATGCACCTAATTTTTCATTTGTATCTGTTACATAAAGTTTTCCAATTGTACCAACAGTTAGTGCAGTTTTTCTCAGTGTAGCTGTTAATCTGTCCTCTGAATCTCTGTATATCATTACATCCAATTCATCTCCGATATCTAAAACCTTTCCTTCTAACTCATTGTTTGGCAAAAGAATATTATCTTTTGTGTCTCCAGTTCCCGCATCTAAGTGCGCCCCTTTACTACTGAAATTATTAATTTTCATAGTTTGTCTTTTTCCTACTTTTACCATTTTACCTTTCTCCTTACTATTTTACTCCAAATAGTTTCTAAATAAATTAAACTTTTCATCCATTTTATGAGGATAGTTTTTGTAATAATATTCAAACAATTTTATTACCGGTCTATAGTCCTCATAGTTTTTTAATATTCTTAAATACTCTTTTTCAATACTTAATAAAGAGTAATAATCACTTTTTTCAAATATCTCAAATAGTCTATCAATTATATCTATCACTTCATTCAATGGTACATCTATACCTTTTCCAATTATTAAAGCCTCTATATAAAAAGTTCTGCTTTCAACTTTTTTATTTAGGGACTCTGCAATTTTTCCTAAATTATAAAGTAATTCAAATCTCTCTTCACTGTTTGACACTAATTTTTTTTCATAGATTCTTTTTAATTTCATGTAGATGTATTTTAAATCACTATTTTTCTCATCTACTATTAAAACTTTTCCTAAATTATACAATATATATAGTTTTTCCTCTAAAGTAACACTATTTTTTAGATTGGATAGATATATCTCAATTCCCTTCTCTCTCCTATCCTGCATATAGATTTCTGCTAAAATATTTAAACATCTATTTTTTACAGCTCTACTCTTTAAAATAATTAAATATTTTTCTATCTCTCCCACTATATCTGAACTCTTAACTTTACCTTCTCTATAAAGAGATAAGAGATATAAATAGTATATCTGTTCATTC
>NZ_DBGBQB010000288.1:0-2644 GCF_048470075.1 Cetobacterium sp.
GATTTATAGTTGGTTTTGCTAAAAATCTTTTATAATATGGTATTACGATAGAGATTAAAGTAAATATCAATAGTATCTGTTGATACCACAATAGGGGGATTACTTCAAATGGTGTCGCTTTACCTTTGCAAAATCCAATAAGTATTAACATTTGTGCTCCATAAGGGATAACTCCTTGAGCAATACATGAAAATATTCCTAAAAGTCCAGCCACTCTTCTTTTATCAAGTTTATGGTCTTGAGATATTTTTTTAGCTATTGGTCCATTTATAATAATGGCTACAGTGTTGTTGGCAACAGCTAAGTCTGTCAATGCAACTAATAAACCTATTCCAAATTCTGCACTTTTTCTTCCTTTTATAAGTTTATTAATTTTATTAAGAATCCATTCTATTCCACCAGCTTTAGTAACAAGAGCCGCAAGCCCTCCTGTTAAAAGTGATAGTAAAAATATCTCATTCATATTAAGGAAACCAATATAAATCTCTTTTGTAAATCCGATTAAAGAAAATGAGTTATAATAGATACCTATTGCACCTGAAAGGACTATTCCTCCTGTCAAGACAACAAATATATTAATTCCTGCTAAGGATAATACAAGTACAAAAACATAGGGTAAAACCTTTAATAGATCATAATCGTAAGTTTGTGTTGCTATAATGTCTAATGGTTTTCCAAAATATAAGAATAATATAAATGTTATTATAGCAGCAGGTAGAGCTATTCCAATATTGGCTAAAAATTTATCCTTCATCATACAACCTTGTGTTCTTGTTGCTGAAATTGTTGTATCTGAAATCATCGATAAATCATCTCCAAACATTGCACCACCCATAACAGCAGCCAATAATATAGGCAGGGGTATGTGTGATTTTGTTGAAAGTTCTATTGCTATGGGAGCTATTGCCACGATAGCACCAACAGATGTACCTGTTGCAGTAGAGATAAAACTTGTTATCACAAAGATTCCTGCTGTTATATAATGAACTGGTATGTATGTAAGCCCTAAATTAGCTGTTGATTCCACTCCACCCATAGCTTTAGAAACACCAGCAAATGCACCAGCTAATAGATATATAACACACATTATAATTATATCTGAATTTCCACATCCTTTTACAAAAGTATCAAATTTTTCATCAATGCTTTCTTTAAAAAGTATAAATGCACAAACAATTCCAGCGATTATAGCTACTGGAGATGGGAGTTGATAAAAAGCCATTTCTGTTCCTTTGATTTCAAAATATAGTCCTGTTCCTAAGTATACTAAGATAAAAACTATAAATGGAATAAGTCCTTTAAAACTTGCGTTGCTTTTATTCATAATCTTTCCTCTAATACAGTTTTTATTATAATGTATTCAGTCCATTTCTTAAATCTGCAATTATATCCTCTACATCCTCAAGCCCTACAGAGATTCTAACTAGTCCATCAGTGATTCCAGCTGTTAATCTCTCCTCTCTTGTATATGGTGAGTGAGTCATTGAAGCTGGGTGCTGAATAAGTGTCTCTGTATCCCCTAGTGAAACTGCTAAAGAACAAAGTTTTAAGTTATTTAATAGAGTTTTTCCTGCATCCATTCCACCTTTTAATTCAAAGGCAAAAATTCCTCCAAAATCCTTCATCTGCTTACATGCTACCTCATGTCCAGGGTGTGTTTTTAATCCTGGATAGAACACTTTTTCAATCTTAGGGTGAGCATTTAAAAACTCCGCTACTTTTTTAGCATTAGAACAGTGTCTCTCCATTCTAATCTCTAAAGTTTTCATACCTCTAATTATATAGTAGGCATCCATTGGACTTAAAACCGCTCCAGTCATATCTTTAACTCCTACAAGTCTAACTTGAGTTACTAAATCCATTTTACCTACAACAAAACCTGCTATTACATCTCCATGTCCATTTAAATATTTTGTAGCTGAGTGAACAACAATGTCTGCTCCCAATGTTAAAGGTTTTTGGCAATACGGTGTTGCAAATGTATTGTCCACTACAACTAATATATCCTCATTGTGTGTGTGAGCTATTTTTGAAACTGCTTCTATATCAACAATTTTCAGATTTGGATTTGCTGGTGTTTCTAAATAAACAACCTTTGTATTTCCTTTTAATGATTTTTTTACAGCTTCTAAATCTGATGTATCTATAAACTCTACGTCTATTCCAAACTTTGTAAGTCCATGACTAAGTAGTGCAAATGTACATCCATAAAGTGTTTTATCTGCTAAAACATGGTCCCCTGCTTTTAAAACTGTCCACATAACTGAAGCTATTGCTCCCATTCCAGAAGCTGTAGCCACTGCTGCTCCTCCCTCTTCTAAAAGAGCTAATTTCTTCTCTACAACTGTTACTGTCGGATTCCCCAATCTTGAGTAGATATATCCCTCCTCCTCTAGAGCAAATCTTTTCCCCCCTTGCTCAGCTGAATCAAATATAAATGTTGATGTTTGATAGATTGGTGTAGCTAAAGTTCCAAAAGGATTTTTTTCACTTCCACCATGAATCGCTATTGTTCCAAAACCATTTTTTTCATTTTTATTCATTTTTTTCCTCCGTGTGTGTGTATTAAAAATATCACTATTATTTTATATCATTTCGATACTTTATTTTCAATAATAGTGATAATAAACTGTTATATAACAGT
>NZ_DBGBQB010000289.1:0-10996 GCF_048470075.1 Cetobacterium sp.
CTTTTTATATTGTTTTAGAACAAGAAAAATTTGACATAGTGAAAAGTTCAAAGTATATTAAAAATAAAATAGAGAGGTTAGAGGGGGAGGTGGAAAAAATAATAGTTATTACAAATAATCCAGACGTTAGAGAAAAATATAAAAATATCTATTTTGTAGAGGGAGGATTTGAAGATTTACTATTAAAGGTACGAGATATGGTATATATGGGACATGAACTTGTTACTCATCCACTGGGAGCGAGTTTAAGAATGATGTTTTCACCCTATCGATCGGTTGTGGTTACAGATGAAAAAATCGTTCCTTTGAATGAGCTTCATGCGGAGATAATAGGCAAAGCTATAGAGAGTTATAAAAATGTGATAGGGGTGAGAATGAAAGATGTAAAAAATATGGGAGATTATGCCAAAATTGATTATTTATTATTAAAAAATGTATTGCAAAATAAAGATATTTTTTAATCAGCTGTTAAGTTATTCTATTTATTAAAAAAGAGGTGGTTGATTTGAGACTGGAGCATAGAAAGATTAAAATCCAAGATATCAAATTTGGGGATAGAAGTGAAATCCAAGAGGGAATACTTTTTATTAATAAAGATGAAATAATTGATACATTAAAAGAGGATACAAAAATTAAAGAGGTAAAGATTGATTTAGCTAAACCTAGGGAAAAAATAAGGATAATACCTGTTAAAGATGTTATACAACCTCGTATAAACATAGATGAAAATAGAAGGGAGTTTCCAGGAATACTATCTAAAAGTAGACAGACAGGAAATGGGGCTGTAAATATCCTAGATGGTGTGGCAGTTGTAACAATTGGTGACATAGTTGGTTTTCAAGAGGGTGTAATAGATATGTGGGGCGATGGAGCAAAGTGGACACCGTTTTCCAAAACTTTAAATGTTGTTGTAGATATATCTCCTATTGAGGGATTAGAACCTCATATACACGAGTTAACTGTAAGAATAGCAGGACTTAAAGCAGCTGAACTCATAGGAAAAGCAGGTAAAAATATGGAGGCTGATACAGTTGAAATCTATGAAACTGGCACTGTGGCAGATGAGCTTTTGAAGTATCAAACTTTACCAAAAATTTTATATGTAGAGATGTTAATTTCACAGGGATTATTACATGACAGCTATATATACGGGGTAAATTCTCAGCAGATTTTACCAACTTTAATGCACCCAAATGAGGAACTAGATGGAGCTGTAGTAAGTGGAAACTGTGTGGCGGCTTGTGATAAAATAACTACTTATCAACATCAAAATAACTCGATTATAAAGGATTTATATAAGAAACATGGAAAAGAGCTTAATTTTTTGGGAGTGGTATTAACTCCAGAACTGACTACATTAGAGGGTAAGATGAGAACTTGTGATTACACAGCAAAACTGTGCAAGATGCTTGGAGCTGAAGGAGTAATTGTTTCTGAAGAGGGGTATGGAAATCCAGATACAGATCTATTATTAATATGTAAAAGATTGGAAGCTCTTGGAATAAAAACAGTTTTAGTGACAGATGAGTGTTCAGGAAGAGCTGGAGACTCACAATCTTTAGCGGATACTGCAGAGGAAGCGATAGCTGTAGTTTCAACAGGAAATGTGAGTCACTTAATAACTCTTTCACCAGCTGATATTGTACTTGGAAATATAGAGGCAATTGCTACATTAGCAGGTGGTTGGGAAGGAGCACTTTCAGAGGATGGAAGTTTTGAATGTGAATTAAATGCGATAATAGGAGCTACTTCGGAGATTGGATTCCATAATTGCACATCTAAATTATATTGAAGTTATATAGATGGAGGGTGTTTAAAATGGCAGAAAAAATCAGAGTTGCATATTATTTAAATCAGTTTTTTGGTCAAATTGGAGGAGAGGATAAAGCTGGAATAGAGCCACAAGTCGTTGAAGGAGGAGTGGGAGTTTCAAGTGCTTTTGAAAGGTTATTAAAAGATAAAGTTGAAGTCATAGGGACAGTGATTTGTGGAGATAACTATTTCAATGAAAATACAGAACAAGCAATGGAAAAAATTATAGCTATGCTAAAAAATTTGGATGTTAACTTAGTTGTTACAGGACCAGCTTTTAATGCCGGGAGATATGGAATGGCTTGTGGGGCAATTGCAAAAGAGGTAACTAAACAGATGCATATTCCAGCCATTAGTGGTATGTATATAGAAAATCCAGCAGTTGAGCTATTTAGAGATAGTATAATAATAGCAGATGTGGGACAATCAGCAGCGGATATGCCAAAAGCACTATCTAAGATGGCAAATTTAGCCCTAAAAATTGGATTGAATGAGGAGTTGGGAAGACCTCATGAGGATGGATATATAGCCCAAGGAAAAAGAAAAACAATATTCACTGAAAAACTAGGGTCAGAGAGAGCGGTCGATATGATTTTAAAAAGACTAAAAGGTGAGGCTTTTGAAACAGAGTTACCAATGCCTGTATTTGATAAAGTAGAACCTTCCCCAGCAATAGAGGATATGTCTAAGGCTACAATAGCACTGGTTACAACTGGTGGAATTGTTCCTAGAGGAAATCCAGATAGAATCCAATCTGCTAGTGCGCAGAAGTGGGGAAAATATGATATAAGTGATTATGATAGTTTGAAAGAGGGGGATTTTTATACAATACATGGAGGTTATGATCCTGTTTATGCCAATGAGAATCCAGATAGAGTAGCGCCTTTAGAAACATTAAGAAAATTTATGTCAGAAGGGAAGTTAGGAAATGTTTATAAATACTTTTTGACAACAACTGGAACAGGGACTTCAGTAGGAAATGCAATTAAATTTGGAAAAGAGATGGGAGAACTTTTAAAAAATGATGGGGTGGATGGAGTGATATTAACTTCCACTTGAGGAACTTGTACTCGTTGTGGAGCAACGATATTAAAAGAGATAGAAAAATATGGTATAGGTGTAGTACATATGTCTACGATAACAACTATATCAAAATCAGTGGGAGCTAATAGAATAGTACCAACAGTTGCTATTCCATATCCAGTAGGAAATCCAACTCTCCAAATTGAAGAGGAAAATAGATTGAAATATAACCTTGTTGGAAGAGCTTTAAAAGCTTTATCAACACAGGTTTCAGATGTGACTGAATTTTAATTATTTTCCCAAAAGGAGAGGGGGGTTATGAAAAAAGATATAAATTTTAAAATAGTGATAATGTATGCAGGAGCTATTATTGCATTTTTAATAGGATCAGGATTTGCTACTGGGCAGGAAGTTTTACAATATTTCTCTGCCTATGGATACTTTGGTGTATTGGGGAGTCTATTAACGTTGATTCTTTTAGCGTATGTTTGTTCAAGTTTTTTAATTGTTGGATATCAAAAGAAGTTCGAGAAAGGAAATGATATCTACAAATACTATTGTGGTGACAAATTAGGTATATGCTTTGATTACTTCTCAACATTATTTTGTTTTTTATCTTTTATAGTTATGGTGGCAGGAGCTTCAGCAACTTTAAAGGAACACTACAATATAGGGGAGATTTATGGTGGTGGACTGATAGTGATATTAGCATTTATAACTGTGATTGGAGGACTTTCTAAGATAGCTGAAATAGTGGGGAAAATAGGTCCAGTCATAGTAGTCATAGCTATATCTGTGGGGTTTATTACCATAGTTAAAAATTTTTCAAACTTAAATCCAGTTATACTTACATCTGCATTACAGGAGTTAGAAAGTTATAATAGATTAGTAAAAGCTTCATCGACATGGTATATAGCAGTTTTTTCCTATGTGGGATTTTGTATGTTGTGGTTAGCTGGATTTTTGTCCTCTCTGGGAGCAAAGTTACAAAACGAGGAAGAAGCTGTATTAAGTGGTGTATTAGGAGCAGTTTTATTCTCTTTAGCTGTAATGGTAGTATGTTTAGGGTTATTATCTTCAATATCCTTAACAGCGGGGACTCAAATTCCAATGTTATATCTAGCAAATGATATATATCCTATTTTTTCAACGATTTTTACTTTTATAATTCTGGCAGGAATCTACTCAACAGCAGTACCTCTATTATGGAATGTAGTTTCAAGATTTACAAAAGAGAAAACAAACTATTTTAAAATTTTGACAATGGTTTTATCGGTTATTGCCTTAGTGGTTGGAATTGGATTACCATTTGATAGATTGGTAAATATAGTTTATGTTATTAATGGATACTTTGGAGGAGGATTATTAATAATAATGTTATATAGGACAGCAACAAAAAATAAGAGTAGAAAACTAAATTAGTAGAGATGAAACTGTTCACCAAGTATTTATAAAAAAGAAGAGAAAAAAAAGCAGGTATAATAGAGTTAGATGAAGTTATTTATGTGAGGTGAATTGATGGAATGGTTTTCTCTTTTTTATAATGTAGCGGTGGAAGCTTTTTTCAAAGTTGGAGTTTTTGTTTCAATATCATTGTTACTAATAGGATTAGTCGATTATAAATTCAATGGTATTATAATAAAACTTTTAGAAAAAGATAGAAAAAATCAAGTTTATTTTTCTGCACTATTGGGACTAATACCTGGGTGTGGTGGTGCTATTATCATAGTACCAATGTATATTTTGGGAAAAGTCACATTTGGAAGTTTAGTCGCTTCTTTTATAACAACCATGGGTGATGCGGCATTTATCTTAATAGTAGGAGATATAGATGCCTATTTTAAAGTTTTAGTTATAAGTGGAGTTACGGGTGTTATTACAGGTTTAATGATAGATTATTTTAAGATTGGCGAGAACATATCCATAAATAGGGAGAGAGTAATAGAATCGGATAAAAATTTGGTAAATGAGGAAAGTGGTCAAAAGGTACACCATCATATAACCCATGAAAAGGGAGATATAGTTGATAGAGTGTTACATAAAAAAACGAGTTCAAAATATATCTATTTAATAACTCATAGAATATGGTATAAAATTTTTTGGATTTTAGTTATAGTATCTTTACCCTTTGCTTTAGAACATCTTTTGCATGAACACGCTCATGAGAGCAGCTTGGACTTAGATATCTATGATTTAAGTGGTTTTTTAGGGACTACTCTTTGTATCCTATATACCCTATTGAGCAAAAAGATGATAAAAGGTAGTGATTTTGATAAAACAGAGAGTAAATTAAATTCGATTTTTGAGACTTTAATCCATACAGCTGAAGAGGTAGCTTTTCTAGTAACTTGGGTATTTATAGCTTTTTTAGGGTATGAGATTTTATTAAAATATATAGGTGGAGAGACAGTTTTAGAAGTGGTTCTAAATAATAGTGGATTCTTAGTAATAGTTGGAGCAGTTTTAATTGGATTGATACCGGGGTGTGGACCTCAGATCCTACTTGCGGCAATATATATATCGGGAGGGATACCGTTTTCAGCCCTAGTGGCCAATGCTATATGCAATGATGGAGATGCACTGTTTCCTCTATTGGCGTTAAGTAAGAGATCGGCTCTATTAGTTACAGTGTATAATGTAATTCCAGCCTTGATAGTTGGTGGAGTTTTATATCTGATGGGAATTTAAAAAACAGATGGGGAAAACCATCTGTTTTTTTAAATCTCATCTAAAAAATCTTCAAGAGAAACTAAAGGTTTAATAAGTTCTAAATAACTTTTATGTGCAGTAGTTGTAACTCTGTTGATTCTAATAAGATCTTTATCAGCTAAGATAGAGGTATTTTCATTTATCTCATCCAGAGTATAATCTTGAAATATTTTTTGTAAGTCAAGAGTGGTTAAAATTTTCTTCTGTAACTCTTTAGTTACTCCATTGGCCATACATCCAAGAGTTATAATCTCCCTCTCTTCAAAAATATCCCCCTGTGAGTAAAACTTTAAAAATTCTCTAAAAATTTTTTCCTGTAGTGATTTGTTCATAAGAATCATCTCCTGATATATTATTTTTTAAAATAATCTTTAAGTAAACTATCTAAAAGAGGATTAACTCCTAAGAAATGTATATATCTATCATATTCAGCCCTTTTTTCCTTCAATTTCTCACTAGAAGGTGAACCTAAAATAGCTTTAATAAGAATATTTTTAGGAGTGTGTTCCATATCTATAAATTCCATAACTTTTGTATTATAACCACAAAGCTCTAACGAAAGAGCTCTTAGAGCGTCCGTAGCCAATGAACTAAATCTTTCCTGTAAAATTCCATGATTTCCAAAGGGGGATAAAACACCTTTTAGTTCTGTTGTTGAAGATCTATCTATTTTTTGGTTTATCTCTGATTGACAGCAAGGAACAGCTAAAATAGCCTTAGCTCCTAACTCTAATCCCTTGAGAATAGAGTAATCTGTAGCATTATTACAAGCATGTAATGAGAATATCATATCGACATCATTAAAAAGATGAAAATCTTTAATATCCCCTTTTAAAAATTGGAGATTATCAAAGTGTAAATCTTTAGCAATGTTATTACAATTATTGATAACATCCTCTTTTAAATCCAAACCGATAATATCAATTTCCAAATTTTTAATATTTTTTAAATAGTGATATAGAGCAAAAGTCAAGTATGATTTACCACACCCAAAATCAACTATTTTCATGGAGTTTCCAATAAGTTTTTTTTCTTGCAACTCTTTTAATGTATCTTCAATAAACTCTAAATATCTATTTATTTGTCTAAATTTATTGAATTTTTCTTTACTAACTTTTCCAGTTTCAGACATAACTCCCAATCTAATTAAAAATGGAATAGGAGTATTGTCCTGTAAAATATAGTTTTTCTGTTTATTGTGAGAAAGTTCTACTGTTTTATTTTCAGTATTTTTTCTCTTTATAGAGAATCCCTTTTTATTTTGTAAAACTTGTATCTCTTGGGCTGAAGTAACTATAAGAATCTGTTTAAAAGTGTCAATAATCTCATCTAAAAAATTAAATGAATCCTCTACAGAACTATTTTTATGAAAAGCTTTATTCTCTTTAAAACTTTCAAACTGTATAAAAAAATCACCCTTTATCTCAACGGGCTTTAAATTTATCTTTTTATAAGAGCACTCTTTTGTAGGATTAGAAAAAACCCCTTTTATAAAAGTGTGATTCTCAATACTATCTTTAAAAATATTTAAAATATCTTGTTTTAGGTATTTCATATTAAACTCCTTAACTTTAATAATCTATATTATACTCTTTAAGAGAAAAATATTCAAAAAAATTTTGACAAAAATGGTAAATTATGATATTTTAGGATTATAGATATAGGGGGTATGGGTATGTACCTTTAAGGAGATGAGATAATGAAAAAAGAGTATGAGATTATAAATTTGCACTGTGGTGGATGTGCCTCAAAAATCCAGTATGAGTTAGATAAGATGGAAAATTTAAAGGATGTTAACGTAGATTTTTATACAAAAAAATTAAAGTTTACCTTATTGGAAGAGGTTGATGAGAGAGAACTTATTGATAAATTAAATGAGATTGCTGATAAAGTTGAACCTGGAACTTACTTTAAAAAGATTGTAACAGATGAGAAGAAAGAGATAGAGAAGAGTGATAGTGATGAGAATCACCCTCACCCTCATAGAGGAGAGCTAGTTTCAAAAATTAATCTAGTGATTTTAACAGTTGGAATAACTCTTTTTGTTGTGGGATTAACATTGCCAAAAAGTTTACAAAAAGATGTAATTTTAATTATAGCTTATGGACTATCAGGATATGATATACTATTAAATGCTTTAAAAAATGTAAAAAGAGGTAAGTTCCTAGATGAAAATTTTTTAATGAGTATTGCAACTGTTGGAGCCTTAATTTTAGGAGACTTTGGTGAAGCTGCTGGAGTTATGATCTTCTATAAAATCGGTGAATTTTTCCAAGATATGGCAGTAAATAACTCTAAAAAATCTATTGAAAAATTAATGAGTATAAAGCCAGACTTTGCTAATTTAAAGAGTAAAAATGGAAGTATAGAGGTAGTGAATCCCTCAAAAATAGAGATAGGAGATGTATTGGTAGTCAAACCTGGAGAAAGAGTACCTTTGGATGGAGTTATAACTTTAGGGACAACAACTTTAGATAAATCAGCATTAACTGGAGAGTCTGTTCCTGTTATAGGAGAGGTTGGAAGTGAAATTTTAAGCGGCTCTATCAATATAAATGGAACTATTGAGTTCAAAGCCACAAAAAAATATTCACAATCTACAGTTAATAGAATAATAGAGATGGTAGAGAGTGCAGGGAGCAAAAAAGCCCATGCAGAAAAATTTATAACAAAATTTGCAAGATATTATACTCCAGCTGTTGTATTGATGTCTATTTTAATAGGTCTTGGAATACCGATGCTATATGATGGAAACTTTAAATTATGGTTCAGTAGAGCTTTGATATTCTTAGTTATATCTTGTCCATGTGCACTGGTTTTATCCGTTCCCCTAACATTTTTCAGTTCTATTGGAAAAGGGTCTAAAGATGGTATTTTGATAAAGGGTGGAAACTATTTAGAGAGATTAAAGAATATTGATACGGTTGTATTTGATAAAACTGGAACTTTGACTAAAGGAAGTTTTAAAGTTAGTAAAATAGAGGTATTCAAAGGAAGTGAATCGGAGGTTCTAGAGTATGCTAAAGCTGGAGAGTTCTATTCAAACCACCCAATAGGAAAAGCTATACTAAACTATGGAGATATAGAAATCTATGAGTGGGATATCCAGGGTCATAATGAAAAAGCTGGATATGGTATAAATGCTTTTTATAATGGAAAAGAGATCTTAGTGGGAAGCAGAAAATTTTTAGAGAGTAATGATATCACTATTGATATGCCAGAAACGTTTGGAACAGTGGTTTATGTGGCAGTTGATTCAAAACTTATGGGTAGAATTTTTGTGGAGGATGAGATTAAGGAAGCTTCTAGAAAAACTATTGATGAGTTAAAATCTCAAGGCATTGCAGTTTATATGTTAACTGGTGACAATAAAAAAACAGGAAAGCATATAGGGGAGATACTGGGAATAGATGAGGATAAAATCTGTACAAATCTTTTACCACAAGATAAGGTAAGTAAATTAGAGGATATAAAGAATAAAAGTAAAAAAGGCACTATATTTGTAGGAGATGGAATAAATGATGCTCCTGTACTAGCAATGGCAGATATTGGAATCTCAATGGGAAAAATAGGAAGTGATATAGCTATTGAAAGTTCAGATATAGTTTTAATGAATGATGATCCTTATAAAATAATAGAGGCTTTAAATCTAGGAAAAAGAAATAATCAAGTGGTTTTAGAAAATGTTGGATTTGCTCTAGGTGTAAAAATAGTTGTTATGATTTTAGGAGTTCTAGGAATTGCTAATCTATGGTTAGCTATTTTTGCAGATGTGGGAGTATCTGTATTAGCGGTTTTAAACGCTTCAAAAATTTTAAGTAAAAAATCTATAGATTAAAAGAGAGCTATGCTCTCTTTTATTTTTTATGTTATAATAATAGAAAAAGAAAAGGGAGGAAGAGATGTTTTATTTTATTTATGGTGATACACCACTTCCATTGAAATATGAAGAGTTAATGGAAAAAATAAAAAAGTCAAATCCTAATATTCCAGTAAAAATTTATGATGCATCCCAAAATGAAGAGGAGAGCTTTTTAGAGGGGATTTCAATAAATTCAATGTTTGTACCAAAGGAGTTGCTAGTTTTAAAAAGAGCTGAAAAAACTAAGAAACTAGATAATCTACTAAAGATAGTTGGAGAGTATGATTTAGGTCAAAAAGAGGTTGTCGTTGTTTATGAAGAGGAGCTAAATGACTATGGTAAAGCAACGAATGAAGTTGGAAAAAAGGTTTTAACAAATGCTGAAAAGTTAGGAAAAGTTATAGTTGCAAGAAAGGCTTTAGAAAAAAAGGGGATACAGTTTTTTATAGAAAAAGAGTTAGAAATTTCAGAGTATGAGGCAGAAAAGTTAGCAGAAGTGCTAGGAGATGACTTTTTTAAAGTAAAAAATGAAGTGGAAAAAATAAAAAATTTTTTAGGAGGACAGACTTTTATATTGGAAAAAGTTTTACCTATCCTGTCAATAAGTGATGAATACAATTTAAAAAAACTTGTTGAAGATTTTTTTATCAGTGATAATATAAATCAGTTATTGGAACACTTAAAAAAAACCAAAGAGTATATGCTATTTTTATATTTAGTATCAGAGGAGTTAAATTTAGCCTTAAAATTGGTGGGATTAAAAAGAGTTGGAGATTTAAAGGAAACGATATCCTACAATGATTTTAAAGGGAATGTATACGAAAAGGTAAAAAAATATTTTAAAAATAATAGAGGATTTATGAGAGAGTATCCCATTTTTTTAAAGTTAAAATATATTCCCTTGTTCAGTGAGGAGTTTTTACTAAAAAAAATACAGAATCTTCTGGAAGTTGAGTTTTCAGTAAAAAATGGTGGAATAGAGGAAGGAATAGGAGTAGAAAAATTTATAATAGAGTTTAAAAGAGGGTAGTTTAAACTACCCTCTTTTAATATTTATAAGCATAGAGTCTATCGACTCTATGAAGATAGATGGAGTGTTGAAAAAACCATAATCACTATAAAAAGATAGAGGGTATGATAGAAAAAGCTCTTTTTTAGCTCTGGTTAAAGCCACATAAAAAAGTCTTTTCTCCTCCTCGAAATCTATATAATCCCCAATAGAGGTTGGAATTACTCCATCTAGCAGTAAAGGTATAAAAACATAGTCCCACTCTAAGCCTTTAGAACCATGAATTGTTAAAAGAGTTAAAGATGCATCATGTGTATTTATAAAAATACTTTCATCAAAGAGACTCTCTAAAAAAGAGTTTGGATATATATAGAAATCCATATTCAAACTTTTAAATATTTTAATGAAATTTTCCATATATATGTGATTTCTAAAAAGGATACCAATAGTATCTTTAGGGTTATCTTTTAAGATATTTTTAATTTTATTTAAGATAGATAAAACCTCTTGGGAGTGGTCCCTAAAAATATTTAAAGTAGGTTTTTTTAAAGAGATATTCTTATTTTCAAGTTTTTTATAGT
>NZ_DBGBQB010000290.1:0-2264 GCF_048470075.1 Cetobacterium sp.
AGAGAATCTATCTTTCCATCTGTAAAAAGTAATAAAATTCCACCAATAGAGAAAATTATTGCCATTATATTTTTTATATTGATATTTTCTTTAAAAAAAACCACTCCTAAAATACACACAACAATAGGGGTACTACTCGATAGTATAGATGTATTTATTGAAGATGTTAAAGATATTCCCTTGAAAAATAGTAGCCCATTTAATACAATTCCTAAAAAAGAGAGGATAAATATATATAACATGTCCTTTTTTTCAATAAAAAACTCCTTCTCTTTAAAAAAATGAACTAACCCCATTCCTGTTCCAGCTATTAAATATCTAAAAAAAGTAAGTGTTATTGGTGGAAACTCTGCTGAAACAAACTTTCCTACTATAAGTCCTAGGGCCCAAAAAAATGTAGCTACAAATAAGTATATATTTTCTTTTTCCATAACCAACCTCTACTATTCTGTTTCATAACTGACCTCTATAAAGTTTTCAGCATGTGGAAATCTAAAATTAGCATATAATAGTGCTACTAAAAATACAACTCCTGTTCCTATCAATTGATTAGCCCCAGCTTTTGTAGCTAACAGGTAGCATTGAAATGAAATCCCTGTAACCGATATAGCTATAAGCACCTTTAACATTAGAGGACTCACTCTATATGGGGATTTTTCCCATTCATTGGGAAACAATCTAGGCAAATCCAAAACTTTATACGCCAATATTATTTTAAATCCATATGCTAATAATATAACTGTACTAGCTATAGTTCCTATACTAAAACCAAGTAAAATAGGCAATGCTCCAACAACATAAAAAACTCCTAATATATATGTTGGTGTTTTATATTTAGGATGAAGTACTGCTAACTGTCTTGGAAACCACCCATCAGAACAAGCTTGGAGAACAGGTTTTGTACAAGTTCCTATCTTTGCATTCAATGTAGTTGCTGTTGCAAATATTGCCCCACATACAACAAAATAAATAAACAGATGCTCCCCCAGTGGCAAAAACAAGTAATGCTGCAGTTTGCAAAATTCCCATAACTCCATTTGTCATAAAGTCAGGTTGATTGAAGTATCCTGGTTGAATTTTAAAAATTCCAAATCCAGCAAATATTACTAGAGCACTGATCAGTATAAATACCATCACCTTTTGAATCTTAGCTGCTCCAGAGATCCCAAAGTAATTAATCCCAAAAAACAGTGTTAAAACAGCCATTGAAACAATTTTTTCATTAGCATTTGGAATAAAGGTTAAAATGTATTGAGCTAATGATATTGCAAACATTGAAATTGAAATACTTCCCACTATATATTGAACAATATAGAACCCTGACCATTTTTTCCCTAAAAATACACTTGTTTGAGTATAAGCTCCACCTCTCATTCTGATGCAACCATTAACAAATACTAAAGGTATAGCTGCGGCTAATACAAATAGAGCAGATACTAAAAATGCAAAATTTGATGATCTTCCTTTCATTGCAATTGCGACTCCTGTTAAAGACATAACTCCAGCACCAATTATCTGCCCAATCGCAATTCCCATTAAATCGGCTTTTCCTAAAACCCTCTTCAAATCCTTTGTAGACATTTCATCCTCCTATATTTCACTTATTATTTTTTCCGCCATTTTTAAATAATCTTGTTCATTAAGAGATATTACTAAAAACACTTTTAAACCTTTATGTCCATTTGGAAATTCAATCTCATTTTCTAGTTCCACTTCAATCCAATCACTTTTTTTTACACCATCTCTATTTTTAGAGTGTATAAAATATATTTTTTCCCTTATTTGTAAATATTCCCCAAATTTAATAACCGTATCTTTTATATTTTCTACATAGTTTAGCTCTATACTTTCTCTCTCAATTAAAATTTTACAGAGATATTCCACTAACTCTTCCCAACTATCTACTTTACCCGTTTTTATCGATAATCTATCTATTTTTTCACTTTTCATGTTTAAATCATCAATTAACCTTGAACCAAATATCTCTTTTAACTTTATTACAAACTCTTCTCTACTATCCATCTGTGTTTCAGATGGAAGAGCTGATAAAATCTCTGAAAGAAATATTTTTTTCTCTCTTTCTTTTACTCCCATTTTTTTTATTTTTTCTATATCCCTCATAGATAAAATATTGGATATTCTTATATAATTTAATTCAGTTTCTAGTCTTGAAAAAGAGTTAGTTAAAATCAAATCTACATTCTCTTTAGGGTATTTTTTTAGTCTATGTATCGGAATAATTGCTATAATTTTAATATAAAAAT
>NZ_DBGBQB010000291.1:0-3329 GCF_048470075.1 Cetobacterium sp.
CCTGTTATAATATCTGAAATAAATTTTATTGGAGGATGTGGTATGAAAAAAATTTTTTTATTGCTTACTTTAATTTTCACTACTCTGACTTTCGCAAAAGAAGAGGATATTCAAGGTAAGTGGATAACTGAGAAAGCAAAAAATGGAAACCAAATCATAGTGGAATTCTACAAGACAAATGATAGATACTTTGGAAAGATTAATCAGTTAACTATCCCTACTTATGAGAAAGGTCATAAACTAGAGGGAAAAACAAAACTAGATTTAGCTAACCCTGATAAAAATTTAAAAACAAGACCTCTTGTTGGTATAAATTTTGTTAGTGATTTCACATACAACCCTGAAAAAAATAGGTTTGAAAATGGCTTTATCTACAACCCAGAAAATGGTAAAACTTACTACTGTTCCATCTCATTTAAAGACCCAAATACCCTTATTGTAAAAGGAAGTTTAGATAAGTCTGGACTTATTGGTTCTAAGCAAATTTGGACAAAAATTAAATAGTTATAAATAAAACCTCCTAGTTACTTAGGAGGTTTTATTTTCTATACGACTAAATTTAATTAAGGTGGCTAATTTTATTTTGCTTTCTTTTCAGTTTTTTCTTCGCTCTTTTTTTGCATAGCTAAGTATTTCTCTGGTCCATAGTAAGCTCTTAAGTACATCTCTCTTAAATCGCTCATTAATGGATATCTTGGGTTTGCTCCTGTACATTGATCATCAAAAGCATCCTCTACCATTTGATCTAACTTAGATAAAAACTCCTGCTCAGAAATTCCATAGTCAGCTATTGTTGCTTTTATTCCAATTTCAGTTTTTAATTCAGAAATTTTCTTTCTTAATATCTTAGCTTTCTCTTCAGGTGTTTCATTTCCTTTTGTGAATCCTAAATAATCAGCTAATTTTGCGTAACACTCTTTTGCATGTGGATATTTATATTGTGCAAATCCTGCCATTTTAAATGGTCTGTCTGTTGCGTTGAATCTAATTACTTCATCAAGTAATAATGCGTTAGCTACTCCATGTGGTAAGTGGAATGCTGCTCCTAATTTATGAGCCATTGAGTGACATATTCCTAAGAATGCGTTAGAGAATGCCATTCCAGCCATACATGATGCATTTGCCATTTTTTCTTTAGCTTTTACTGCTAATGCTCCTCCTTTTACTGATTCAGGAAGATATTTAAATGTTAATCTAGTAGCTTCTAATGCTAATGGATTTGTGAACTCTGATGCCATTATTGACACATATGCTTCAATAGCATGAGTTACTACGTCTATACCTGATGCTGCTGTTAATCCAGCTGGCATTGATAACATTAATTGAGGATCTACAACTGCTACATTTGGTGTAATCTCATAGTCAGCTAATGGATATTTTACTCCTGTTGTATCGTCAGTTATAACTGCGAATGGAGTTACCTCTGATCCTGTTCCTGCTGAAGTTGCAACTGCCCAGAACTCAGCTTTCTCTCCCATTTTAGGGAATTTAACTATTCTTTTTCTGATATCCATAAATGTCATAGCTAAATCTTTAAAGTTTACTTTTGGATGCTCATACATAACCCACATAATTTTAGCAGCGTCCATTGCTGAACCTCCACCTAGAGCTATGATTACATCTGGATTATAACTTCTCATTAACTCTGCACCTTTTTCAACTACACTTAGAGTTGGGTCTGCTTGTACATCTGAGAATACTCTAAAATCTACTCCAATACTTTCTAAAACTGTTGTTATGTGATCTGTATATCCTAAAGAAGCCAGTTGTTGGTCTGTTACGATTACAGCTTTCTTCTTTCCTTTTAACTCTTCTAAAGCCACTGGAAGAGATCCGAATTTGAAGTATACTCTTTCAGGAATTCTAAACCATAGCATATTTTCTCTCCTTTTAGCAACTGTTTTTATGTTTATTAAATGCTTAACTCCAACGTTTTCAGAAACAGCATTTCCTCCCCATGATCCACATCCAAGTGTTAATGATGGTGCTAATTTGAAGTTAAATACATCTCCTATTGCTCCTTGAGCTGCAGGCATATTGATTAATGTTCTTCCTGTTTTCATTGTTTTTCCAAATAGATCAATCTTATCTTTTGCAACTAATTCATCTGCATATAAAACTGATGTATGTCCCATTCCACCAAGCTCTATTAATCTATCCGCTTTCTTTAGAGCGTCCTCAAAACTCTTAGCCTTATACATAGCTAATACTGGTGATAACTTTTCGTGTGAGAATGGCTCTTCTAACTCAACTGATTCAACCTCTCCAATGATAACTTTTGTGTTTTCAGGAACAGTTACTCCAGCCATTTGAGCTATTTTATAAGCTGATTGTCCTACGATATCTCCATTTAAGTGTCCATCTATAACTATTGTCTTTCTTACTTTATCTACTTCTTCACCTTTTAAAATGTAAGCGTTTCTTGCTATGAACTCCTCTTTTACTTTATCATAGATTGAAGCTGGAATTATTACTGCTTGCTCAGAAGCACAGATAACTCCGTTATCAAAAGTTTTTGATAGTAAAATTGAGTTTACTGCCATTTTAATGTGTGCTGTTTCATCTATAATTACTGGTGTATTTCCAGCTCCAACTCCAATTGCAGGTGTTCCAGATGAGTAAGCAGCTTTAACCATTCCTGGTCCTCCAGTTGCTAATATTAAGTCTGCCATTTTCATAAGATCATTAGATGCTTGAACTGATGGTTCAGCTATCCATCCGATTATATCCTTTGGAGCTCCAGCTTTAACTGCTGCTTCTAAAACTATTTTAGCCGCTTCTATTGTTGCATTTTTTGCTCTTGGGTGTGGAGAAAAAATAATTCCGTTTCTAGTTTTTAAAGCTAATAATGCTTTAAATATAGCTGTTGATGTTGGGTTAGTTGTTGGAACAATTCCAGCGATAACTCCAATTGGTTCTGCTATTTTTTCAACACCATAAGCTGTATCAATCTCTATAGTTCCACAAGTTTTTGTATCTTTATATGAGTTGTATATATATTCTGAAGCAAAGTGATTTTTTATAACTTTATCTTCTACAATTCCCATTCCAGTCTCTTCCACTGCCATTTTAGCTAGTTTTATTCTAGCATTATTTGCAGCTAGTGAAGCTTCTCTAAAAATCTCATCCACTTGCTCTTGAGTAAACTTTGAATATTCTTTTTGTGCTAATCTTACTTTTTCTATTGTATTTATTAGTGTCATAAACATCACTCCTATGTGAATTTTTATTTTATAATGCTAGTATACTTGTGTCTTAGTGTTTTTAGAAATTTTTTTTCGCCTATTTTTGAAATTTTTAACCATCAATTTTTAACCATTTTTTATTTT
>NZ_DBGBQB010000292.1:0-5232 GCF_048470075.1 Cetobacterium sp.
CCTTTAAATATTATCTCTAACAACTTGACTAATAGATTGCACTTTCAAATCTTCCAATCGATAATATTTACCTCCTAATTTTTCGTTAATATCTTTAGCCATATTTAATTTGATTCTTCCTTTTTCAGAATCAATAACAATAACTTTTATTTTACTTTCTCTAATCTTTTCACAAAACTTCAATAAATCAGAGAATATATTTTCTGAATTCTCTTTAGTACTTATTTTTCCATCTGTTACTAAAACTAAAACTGGAACGATATTTTTATTTTTTTTCTTTTCGTTCAGTAGTATTGTATATGATTTCTCTAACCCTTTATGAAGAGGTGTTTTCCCACCTACAGGTAGATCTTTTAATTTTTTATTCGCTAACTCTATACTTCTAGTCATTGGAAGCAGTTCTTCTGCTGAATCCTTTCTAAAAGCAACTAATCCTATTCGATCTCGTTTTTCATAAGCATCTTTTAAAAGAGAAAAAATTGCTCCTTTAACTTCTTTCATTCTTTCATGTGCTCCCATAGAACCACTAGCATCTACAGTAAATAAAATACTTGTTCCTATCCTTTTTTCTCTTATTTTTTCTCGAATATGCTCTTTTTTTATAACTATAGCCATCCCATTTTTTTCCAACAATCTTTGATATGGAGCTGCTGCTCTCAAAGTAGCATCGAAGGCTAAATCTTTTACTTTTCCTTTTGGGATTATACTCTTTACATACCTGCCTTTTAGGCTATCACTTATAGTCTTACATCTTTTTCCTGAACCCAATATTTTCTCTTTTTTTAAATCTCCAAAGTCTATTTTCTTTACTTTAAAAATTTCTCCAATAGAGTAATTTTTATCCTCATTTTCAAAACTATTTATTTTTTCATCCTCAACTTCATTTTTTTCACTATTTAAGTCTGAGTTCATCTCATTTTTTGAAGATTTTTTCTCTTTTTTATCTTCATTGTTTGAAGAGCTAGAATTTTCATTACCATTTTGAGAGTTATTTTTACCTTCAGAATTTTTACTTTCTTGTCCTTGATCTTGAGATTTATTAATTCTATGTAGTAAAACAAATTTAGATGCTTCTTTCAAATCTTCTATGTTTATATAGTTTCTTCCATTATACGCAGCAATAGCTTTACTGGTTTCTAAAAGAATATACTCTACATTATTTCCAGCAACATTGCTCTCTAATACAATTTTCATAGCTAGGTTAATTAATTCTTGTCCTATTTCAATATTTTTGATTAACTCTCTTGAAATAACCAGTTTTTCTTTTAAAAATCTACTCTCTCTTTCATATTTTTTTACAAAGTTCTCTTTATCCTTTTCAAAATCTAATCTACGCTTTACTATTTCTACTCTTTCTTCTAAATATTCACTACCTTTTAAATTTACATATAATCCAAACTTTTCTAAAAATTGATTTCTCAACTTTCCCTCTTCTGGATTCATACTTCCTATAAGAATAAAATCACTATCCTCTTCTAAACTTACTCCTTCTCTTTCAACTAAATTTATTTTTTGAGAATTTGCTTCAAAAATAGAGTTTAAAAGATAATCACCTAAAAGATTTATTTCATCAACATATAAAATATTTTTATTAGCTCTTTTTAATAATCCAGAACTAGAAACTCTTTTTCCAGAGGAAAGAGTTTTTTCAAAATCAATTCCTCCTAATAACCGATCTTCTGTTGTATTTAGGGGAACATTTATAACTTCTATTTTAGAATCTAATTGATTTAATCCTCTTATTAAAGTAGTTTTTCCAGTTCCCTTTTCTCCTGATAAAAGAACTCCTCCAATTTTAGGATTAATTATATTTAATAATATTGCTGTTTTAGCTTGTTCCTGCCCTACAATAGCTTCAAAAGGATATATGTATTCCATATTAATCACCTATTATAAATTTTCTACTAGTTTTTCTAGTGATTCTAATGACAATTTGCTATCTTCAAAAGGGGTTTTTCTCATCCTATGAGGAATTGCTAGTTTTGCAGCTTTTAAAATATCCTCTTTTTGGACAGATAATCTTCCATCTAAAGCGGCCAATGTAATTGCCGTTTTTATTATACTTAAATCACATCTATGACCATCTACACCTAAAGTAATTCCTATTTTAGCTACTAATTGTAAAATTTCATTAGAATACTCAACATTCGAGAGAATTTCTCGAGCTTTTTCTATTTTTTTTCGTAAACTGTTTTCATCATTTTCCCACGAATAAATAAATTTTTCTTGATTGTTCTCAAATTCTATTCTTCTTGTAACTATTTCAACCCTTCTATCTACATCTCTTTCACCAGAAATATCCACAACCAATCCAAATCTATCTAATAATTGTGGTCTTAAATCTCCCTCTTCTGGATTCATAGTTCCAACTAATATGAATTTAGAAGAGTGTGAAAAAGATATTCCTTCTCTTTCAACTGTATTTACTCCCATAGCTGCTGCATCTAATAATACATCTACAATATGATCCTCTAATAGATTTATTTCATCAACATATAAAATATTTTTATCTGCAGTATACAAAATTCCTTTCTCAAACTTTTTTTCACCAGTCTTTATTGCATGCTCTATGTCTAATGTACCAACAACTCTATCTTCTGTAGCACTTATAGGAAGATTAACCACCTTAGTATCATATTTTTTTAATAGCTGAGCTAATGCTCTAACTGCAGTTGATTTTGCAGTGCCTTTTTCTCCTCTAATTAAAACCCCACCTAAAGATGGATTTATTATATTTAATAATAAGGCCTCTTTCATTTCCTCTTGTCCTACTATCGCTGTAAAAGGGTATATCTTTCTTTCCATTTCTTTCTCCTTTAATTTTCTAAAATTTTAAAAATAGCTTTTCTTAAATTGCAATCACTACTATCACTATAATATTTTTTATTCATTATTGTTCTCGATGGGCAACTTCCTCTGCAAATTTTTTCATATTTACACTTTTCACACAATAAAGATTTTCCTGATGAAAGCTTAATATCATCTAACTCTTTATTTCTTAAATTTCCCATTAAATAATCTTTTTCTCCAACTAAAGAACTACATGGATAAATATCTCCAGTTGGTAGAATTACAGCTGTTTGCCCTATGGAAGAATAGCAATAATTACAAGAGTGATGATTTAAGTGAAGTCTTTGTTTAGCATCCTCTAGCTCTCTTATAGGAATATATTTTCCTATAATTTCTCCTAAAAAATTTGTTTTTTCATAAGCATTTTTTAAGTTAAGATACAAATCATTAGTTTTAGGAATAGTAAATTTAGTTTTAGATGTTAACCTAATTAAATCTAAACCAAGCCCGTTTATATTTTTAAATAGATATAAAAATTCTACTAAAGACTCTAGTGAGTTTATATTCTCTCCTGTTAAAACACAGTTTATGCTTACATCTTTACTGTATTTTTCCAGCTTTCTTATCCCATCAATAACCTTTTTAGTTTCACCACGGCTACTTTCATTAACATCAAACATACCATCTAAGCTAATCCCAATTTTTATATCCATTTTACTTAATTTATATGCAATATCATCTGTTATTAAAGTCCCATTTGTTTGAATTGCAATCTTCCCTTTAAAATCTCTTTCTTTCAAGTGGGTATAAATTTTTTCTACTAAAAAAAAGTTTAGTAGTGGTTCTCCTCCTGCTAAAATTAATGTTGCTTTTTCATCCAATAACTCTAGCCCTTGTTTTGCAATGTTCCAAGACATTTTTTCAGTATCAAAATTATCCTTTGCATAGCAATAATCACAATTTAAGTTGCAATAATTTGCTAGCCATAAAACAAGATATAAATATTTTTTATTCTCCTTCATACTCTTCTATGTCTCCTTCAATCCTTAAGTAAATTTTTCTTAGTTCCTTTAAGTGATGTTCAGGAGCTTTCCACATATCTCTACTTTCTGCTTCTAATAATTTTTCTGTTATATTTAAAAGTGCATGAGGGTTATTTTTTTCTATCCACTCTCTTAATTCATTATTTTCTACATATGTTTTTGTAATCTCATTATACATCCAATCCTCTATTATTTCAGAAGTTGCATCCCATCCAAAAACGATATCCATTGCTGCACTCATCTCTTGTGCCCCTTTATATCCATGTTTTTTTAACCCTTCAATCCACTTAGGATTTAAAACTCTAGCTCTCATTATTCTAGATGATTCTTCCTTTAAATCTCTTGTATTTATTCTACTTGGATCACTTGAGTCTCCGATATAAGATTTAGGATTTTCTCCTTTGGCTTGTTTTACAGCTGCTGTTAATCCACCATGATATGTAAAGTAGTCATCACTTTCTAACATATCAATCTCTACTGAGGCTTCATTTTTTATTGTTATGTCTGTTTTTGAAAGTCTTTTACTAAAAATATCTTCTACTTCTTCACCATGATAATCTTCACCATATGCATAACCACTCCATTTTATATAAGCCCTTCCTAAATCTTCTCTAGTTTCCCATTCTTGACTATTTAATAAAAAATCTACCCCTGCACCATATGTTCCGGGCGGACATCCAAATACTCTCATTTTTGAAAAATATTTTGCTTTTTCTTTAGTCATACCTTTCTCTATTAACTCTATAATTTCAGATTCTATATTCTTTTTCAAATAGTTATCTTCTAGATTTTCATTTAATTGTGCTATTAAATTAACTGAATTTTCCATTAAATTTATTATATTTGGAAATGTATCTCTAAATAATCCCGTTATTCTTAACACAACATCTATTCTTGGTCTATTTAATTCATCTAAAGGAATTACCCTTATTCCAATAACTTTATCACTATTTTCTAACCAAATTGGCTCTACTCCCATTAGGTACATGGCTTCTGCTATATCTTCTCCATTTGTTTTCATAGTTTCTCCACCATAAATAACCATTGTTATAGAATCAGGATATTTTTTTTCTTCTGATAGATATCTTTTCAAAGCATCTTTTGCTAAAATCTTTCCAATCTCCCAAGCTGATCTTGATGGAATAGTATTCGGATCTATTGAATAAAAATTAGTTCCTGTTGGTAAAATATCCATTCCACCTCTTGTTGGACATCCTGATTTTCCAGGTGATATAAATTTTCCTTCCAAACCTTTTATAACGCTTTCTAATTCATTAGTAACTTTTTTTAATTTTGGTAAAATTATTTTTTCAACATTAGCTATTAAATTTTCAATGTAATTGAAATTAATAATTTCTGTATATTTTTTTCTAATTTCAACTAAAGAAAAATTATTTAC
>NZ_DBGBQB010000293.1:0-3194 GCF_048470075.1 Cetobacterium sp.
CCATTTATCATATATTGAGTTTCTAATCTCTTTAGGTAAAATAGATTCAATTATATACTGATATGATTGAGAATGGATAGCCTCCTGAAAAGTTTGTATTGAAAGAACTAAATTTATCTCTGGAGCAGTTATATAATCTGAAACATTTGGAATATTATTTGTTTGAATACTATCTAAAAATATTAAAAAAGATAGAATTCCATCATATGCTTCTCTCTCTTCATCAGTTAAATTTTTATAATCATTTTTATCTTGAGTTAAATCTATTTTTTCTGGAATCCAAAAGTTTCCCATCATTGTTCTATACAGATGATTTGCCCACTGATACTTAACATTATTTAGATTAAATATGTTTGTACTATCTCCTTTTATCACTTTTCTCTCTGATAATGAATCATCTCCTAGAGGATTAAAAAGTTTTTTTCTATCCACTACAGCTTTCACACTCCTCTTTTTCATTTATTATATTGGTATTTTTTTGAATTGTTCTTATATAATAAACTGATTTACACCCTTCTTTCCACGCTGTCATAAAAGTGTCGTATATATCTTTTGCTTTAATATCTTTATTTAAATCAAAGATAAGTTCCATAGAAACTCCCTGAGTTATCCATTTACCTATTCTACTCATTATTTTTACATATGTTTGAGGATTTACATTTTTAAACTCTGGATAGAACCAGGCTCTATCCTTTAAATATTTAACAACCCTCGGAACTGCACCCTTTTGATTTTTCTCTATAAAGAATCTTGAAAATGTTGGGTTTACAGATGCTGTTGATCCCATAAGTAAAGATGTTGATGTATTTGGAGCAATGGCTGTCAACTCTCCATTTCTCAATCCATATGTTTTAACTAAATTAAATACCTCTTCCCACTCTTTTCCAAATTTTGAGTTTTTAACATACCAATCTCTATTTTTTTGAAAGAATATCCCTTGATCCCAAAGCGAGCCTTTAAACATAGGGTAGCTTCCTCTTTCTTTAGCAAGAAGAGCTGAGGATTTTATACTGTACATAGCTATCTCTTGGAAAAGTTCATCTATCTCTTCCAGTGACTCATCATATATCATGAACTCCTTAGCTAAATAGTCTGCAAGCCCCATAGTTCCAACACCAATAGTTCTATAAGCTAAATTATGTTTATCCGATTCCTTTATAGGAGTTTTTGTTAAATCAATTGTATTATCAAGAATTCTAACAGAGATATCTACAATCTCCTCTAACTCCTCTTTTTCTAACTCTGCTAAATTCATAGAAACCAGATTACATGTATGAACTTCACCTAACTTAGTTGTTCTAACTCCATTCTCTCCCATAGCTTCCTCTTTAAAGTTAATACTTGGAGAAAAATTAGAAAAACTTTCCATACATAGATTTCCATTTCCTATCATACCTACATGGCTATTATGATTCATCAAGTTAGCTCTATCCTTAAAGAAAATATATGGCATTCCTGTTTCTATTTGAACTTTCATAATCTCTTTAAATAGCTCTCTAGCCTTTATCACTTTTTTTAACTCTAAGTGTTCATCCTTTTCAATAGTTAAATACAGCTCTCTAAATTTATCGCCATAAGTTTCACATAGCTCAACACTATATTTTTTACGAATCTCATAGGGGTCAACTAAGGTCCATAATAAATCCTTTTCAACTCTCTCCATAAAAAGATCTGAAAGTACAACTTGAGGATAGATATCATATGCTTTTCCTCTTTGATCTCCATTCTCTGTTTGAAGTTCTAAAAATGTTTCGATATCTAAGTGCCAAGAGTCTAGTGCTACAGTTACTGCTCCAGCTCTTCTTCCTTGTTGATTTACTGCAACTGCCGTATCATTTATAATTTTTACCCAAGGAACTACTCCTCCACTAGCATTATAATAACCATTAACCATAGAATTTTTTGCTCTAATTCTTGAGATATTTAATCCTACTCCTCCACCATTTTTACTAATTTTTGCAACCGTATCTACATTGTAAAAAATAGATTCAATATTATCATCCATAGCTGTAATAAAACAAGATGATAAATTTCCATTTGGCACTCTTAAATTAGCCAAAATAGGAGTAGCTAAAGATATTTTTTTCAGTGATAGAGCTTCATAAAATCTTTTTGCAACTGCCACCTTATCTTTTTCATTTATAGCTAAAAGCATAGCTATGCACATAAATACCTCTTGAGGAAGCTCATATATTTTACCTTCATATTTTAACAGGTATCTATTCACAAACATATTTGCTCCAGCGTAGTCATACATCATATCTCTAGATATATCTATGGATTTTTCCAACTCTTTAACTTCATCTTCAGTATAATTTAATAATCTACTGTCATAAACTCCTATATCCACCAATGTTTTTAAACTCTTATAAAACTCACCATAGGAAAATCCTCTTTTATGAAAAACCTCCCTTTCCGTTTCCATCATTAAAAGTCTTCCTGCAACATAGGTCCAATCACTCTCTTCAAAACTTGTCATAGTAACTGCTTGATTTATTAGAGATTCTTGAATCTTTTTTGTTGTTATATTCTCTTGATATATTGATTCTATATGACTCTCTAACTCAACCATATTAACTTCTAAATTTTCACAGGCTCTTAGAAGTTTCTCTCTTATTTTAGTTATGTCCAGATTCTCTCGTATTCCAGCTCTATTTATAACCTGTCTCATCTTATAAAACCTCTAAAAAACTTTCCATAGAGTAATATTTCCCATCTTTTTCAACCACTGGAGCACTCATGATTCTAGCTTTACTTGCCACTATCATAAGGGTTTTTAAATCCTGTGTATACTCATAATCTATACCTTTATCATCTAAAATTTTCTTTAAAGTTTCACATTTACTACAATTCTCTTTTCCAAATACCTTTATCATTATACGCCTCCCAAACACAACATATTGTGTAGCTCTTCTTTTATATTCACTATATATAGTATTATTACATAATTAACAAATTTTTTCAATGATTTTTTTATATAAAATTAGTGTAGTTTTTTCTAGTATTTTTATTTTTGAAAGTTATTTTTTTCTGAAAAGTTCTGTTAGATAATCCCATAAAAAATATACTATAACTCCTGGAGATATTAAAATTATAATTGTTAATACTCCACTTAAAATCACTGGAATTCCAAATCCAAAACTAAAAGTAAAAATTATTCCATTGATTAATTCAAGTAGATTATAGCCTAAGTC
>NZ_DBGBQB010000294.1:0-6171 GCF_048470075.1 Cetobacterium sp.
CAGTAGGCTTTTGCTTACTGTTTATTTTTTTTAGGGAGGATTTTGTGAAAAATTATTTAAAAAATGCAGTTTTATTGGGGACACTATTTTTAGTGGGATGTAGCTCTTTAATTCAAAAAAAAGAAAGTGCAAGTATCATTATAAAAAATGGTACAATTTTAACTATGGATAAAAATAATAATGTTATAAACAATGGAGTTGTTGTCATAAAAGATAATAAAATTATCTCTGTTGGAAATAAGAATCTTTTAAATACCTATTCTGCACCAAAAATAATAGATGCTGAAGAGGGTATAATTATGCCTGGTATGATAAATACCCACAGTCATCTTCCTATGATTGCTTTTAGAGGTCTTGGAGAGGAGGGTATTAAAAATAGGTTATTCGCTTATTTTTTCCCACTGGAAGGGGAAAAGTTAAGCAGAGATTTAATATATAAGGCTACTATTCACGGAAGTATTGATATGGCTCTCTCTGGAGTTACAACATATGCTGATATGTATTATCATATGGATGAAATGGCTAAAGCTACTAAAGAGATTGGAATTAGAGGAGTTCTTGGAGAAACTGTTATAAAGTTTCCTGTTGTTGATGCAAAAACTCCCTATGGTGGAATTGAATACGCTGTTAATTTCATTGAAGAGTATAAAAATGATGAGCTGATTACACCAGCATTTGGTCCTCATGCTCCCTATACTGTTTCTAAAGAAAAAATGCAAGAGATAACTAGACTTTCTGAGAAATATAATGTTCCAGTTATGATACATGTTGGAGAGTTCGATGATGAAGATAAAAGGTTAAATCTAAAAAACAGATCAGTTATTGAATATATGGATTCTATTGGGGTTTTAAACAGCAGAGTTCTATTGGCCCATGGTATCCACCTAAATGAAAAAGATTTAGATATAATTAAAAAGAGAGACGCAGCTATAGCTTATAATCCTATGGCAAACGCTAAGGGTGCAACAGGAATAGCTAGAACTTATGAGATGTTAGAAAAGAGTATTAAGGTGGGACTTGGTACTGATGGTCCTATGAGTTCTAATCAAGTTGATCTTTTTAGAACTTTAAGCTATGCCTCATCTATGCAAAGATTAAAGTATAATGATAGAACTATAATGACTCCAGATATCGTGGTAAGAATGGCAACAATTGGAGGAGCAGAAGCTTTAAATTTAGACTCAAAAATTGGTTCTATTGAATCTGGAAAATTAGCTGATATCATTATTGTAGAAACTAAATCATCTAATATGATGCCTAATTATGACCCATTTGCAACACTTGTTTTTCAAGCTAACTCATCCAATGTAGATACAACAATTGTCAATGGAAAAGTTATTGTGGAAGATAAAAAATTAAAAACATATGATATTGAAAAAAATAGAAAGCAGATGAAAGCTATTGAGGCAGATATTGCCGAATTTGCTAAGGGATTAGCTCAAAAAGCTAAAAGTATGGATTAACTAATCACCATAACTTTTTAGTTCCCTATAAGAGACTGGTAATAACATCTACAAAAAAATAATACCCCGAAAAATGCTCTCTTTAATATTAGCGTTTTTCGGGGTATTTTAATAAAATTTTACCTTATAAACTACCTACATATTTGAAATTTTTGAGATAAACTCTCTAACTTTTTCCTCTAAAATCTCTACCACTACTCTTTTTTCCTCATAAGTTTCTGCAGGATATTCATCCATAGCAAAATCTAATGTTTCTTTTGCGGCTATAATAGGACATTGTGTTCCACACCCCATTTTAACTAAATAGTCAATCTCTTTTGGTAATTCATCTAAGGAATGAGGCTTATATCCCTTCATAGATAAATTTCTGTCTTCCATTATCTGAGCGCCCTCTTCATTTACTTTATCAGCTGGATCTGTTCCCGCACTAACAATTATAAAATCATTTGTTAGTTCTTTTGCAAATCTTTCACAAATAATACTTTTAAAAGAATTTCCCTTACATACAAAAGCTATTGTTTTCATTAGATTATCACTCCTTTAATTAATTATTGACTTTTTTTTTTACCTATTATATCATGATACTAGTAAATACTGAAATAGTAATTTATGAAAGGGGTTTTTAAAAATGGAAAAAGAAGTGAAAATTTTAAAAGCTTTAGCTCATCCTTTGAGACTTGATATTATAAAACTATTAATTGACAATGAAAATTTATGTGTATGTAAGATTCAAGAAACTTTTAATATTGGCCAATCTAATCTATCTCAACATCTAAAACTATTAAAAGATGCTGGTCTTTTAAATGCTGAAAAAAATGGTGGTTGGGTCCATTATAGTTTAAAAAATAAAAAAATTGTAAAAATTTTAGAACTATTGGAACAATTCTAAAAAGAGGCTTTTTATTCAGCCTCTTTTTTTATTAATTTATTTTGAATCTATTTCATAAATTGCTACAGAGTTTGAAATCTCATTGGATGTTATTAAAAGAGGTTTTCCCAGTGGTGATTTTTCAGCAGGTACAAATTTTAATCCCTCTATCCCCACATCACCTTTTATATCTTCAGAGTAATCTCTCCCTGAAAAATAACCAGCAAACTGAGGATCTGTAATATCTGTTATATCATAAGTTACAACTCCACCTATTCTTTCAAGCCCTACAAAAGCATATGTTTTTCCGTCGATAATCCCTACTTCAACATCTTCAGGTTCAGGTCCTTTAGAGTTATTCCTTGAATATGGCTTTGTATTAGTATTACTTGAGTTAAAATATTCTGGTAAATATTTTTGAGTTATTTTTTCAAATTGATTACCTGAATCAAATACAAATTTTAACCCATTATCCTCAACTTTAAATATAGAAAATGATCTTCCTCCAAAGGAGTATAGACGGTCATATTCACCCTTTTCATTTATTCCTCTAAAACTACTTACCTTTAAATTTTTCATATCCTCTGTTACAGGAACATTTATTTTTTCCCCCGATTCTAGTAGTTTTCCTATACTATAACTATCTTCAACGAAAAATTGCTTTCCGTAATCCCTTGCATCTCCCTCATTAGCTGTTATTAAGTATGTATTTCCATTTTGATTGATAACTTTTACTCCATCTGGTTGATACATTCCTAATATATCAGCTGTTACAAACTCAGCCTTATTCTTTCCAATAACAAAACTATTCTCCTCTTTTGAGTGATCTTTTACTCCCATTGATTTAATCCATACAAATCTTTTAGCTTCAATATCTAATTTTCCAATAGCATTATCCTCTTGAAAAGTGATATATGCAAATTTCCCATCTTTGTCAACAGATATGTATTCAGGCTCTAAAGCTTGACTATACGTTGGTTTATGTGGACTAGCTAAAATATATTCATCTAAACTATTTTTTAACTCTCCATCTATTAGAGAGTCATCTATTTTTACTTCTGTAACTATCCCATCTTTTAATCCATTTGTTAAGTCAACTATTGAGATACTTCCTTCAGGATCGACCTTTAGCTCTTTTCCAGGTTCACCCTCATTGGCCACAATAATTTTTTTACTGTCTGGAGTTATTGCTAAGTTATCTGGAAGAGAGCCCACTTTATAGTGAGAAATATATACTCCCTCTAGATCTGTTATAATTATATATCCCTTTTCTGTCATAGGAGTTAAAGCGACTGATAAAGCTAAGTACTTTCCATTTGGACTAACTTTTATACATGTTAGATCACTTACTTGTTCATTACTTCCTAAAATTTTTTGAATATCAATTCTTTTTGTCAAATTGAAATCTTTCACTCTATTTTTTAATCCATCTATTTTTACAATATCTAAAGATGGTTTTTGATCCTTTGTATTTGTTCCATTTGCTATAAATAAAGTGTTATTATAATAATCAACAATATCTATTGGTCCCCCATTTCCTACTGGTGCTCCTTGAAAATGCCCCACTTTTTCCATAGTAATCTGTGACGAATAAGATGTTGCAGCAATTAAAAGTGCTCCCACTGCTGTTAATAATTTCATAATCCCTCCAAAATTTTATTTTAATCACTACATTCTCTCATATCTTTGTTAATTTTAAATTTATTTTGTGTTAAAGATATGTAAACAAATTACTAAACATTTAATCTTTATAACTCTCTTACAGGGATTTGTATCTCTGTTATATACTCACTGACGCTTTCAGTAGTATGTATATCCACATGAAAAATTTCAAATATATCTCCAATAACCTCTAAATTATTTTCCTTAATAAACTCTTTAGCTTTTGCATAATATCTATAATTCTCAGAGTAATAACCTCTATAATAAATAGAAACATAGTCCCCTTTTCCAATTTCCTCCCCCATCTCTGTTCCTTCATTATTTATTACAAAAATCTCTTCATATATATCATATTTATTTTTATAAAAATTCTCTCTACTTAAAGTTCCTCCAAATTCATTTTCTGTAAATAAAAAATCATTTTCAGAAAGAGTTTTTATGCTTAAAAGTTTGATTTTAAAATCAATATCCCCATCCTCTTTAATCCGCCCCTTAGATTTAATAACTCTTCTTTTAGAAATACTTTTTAACTGAGGAACCCCAAACAATACATCATTTTTAAAATATTCCAAATTTGATTTCTTTACTAAAAGTTCCTCTTTCAATCTATTAAATTTTTCCAACTCTTTTTCAACAATCTGTAATTGTGAGTTTAATATTTTCTCTGTTGAACTCACGCTTCTAGTTTCTAAAAAACCTTTTATATCCTCCAAACCAAGTCCAAGCCCTCTTAAATTTCTTATATTATTTAATTTCCAAATCTGTTCACTTGAGTAATATCTATATCCACTCTCTTTTTTTAAAGCTGGTTCTAAAAGTTTAATTTTTTCATAGTGTCTCAAAGTATCGACACTTATATTATATATTTTACTTATCTCTCCTATGGAGTAGTATTTTTTCATAAACTCACCTCTTTTCAATTATACAATAATTTTTTATTTTATTAAAGAGTTGACTCTAGAACGGTTCAAGAGTTTATAATATATACGGAGGCGATTATTATGCAAAAAAAATTATTAAATGATAATCTTTTTAAACTTATTTTTAAATATGGAGTTCCATCCATTCTGACCATGTGGATCTTCTCCTTATATACCATAGTTGATGGAATTTTCATAGGGAAGTTTCTTGGTCCTAAAAGTTTAGCAGCAGTAAATATTGTTATGCCATATGTTAACTTTTCTTTTGCAATTGGTATAATGGTAGCTGTGGGGAGCTCAACTATGATTGCGATACAACTTGGAGCTGGAGAGGATAAAAAAGCATTAAAATCATATAGTATATCTTTACAACTTTTTATGGTTTTTAGTTCGCTACTGAGTTTAATTGGAGTTATTTTTCCTGAAAAAGTTGTTAGAATTTTAGGAGCTAATGATATTATTTTAGAAGAAGCTACAACCTATCTTTTCTATCTATCTTTCTTTACACTTTTTTATATGCTATCCTATGGTTTTGAAAGTTTTGTAAGAATAGAAGGATGTCCTAACTACTCTTTACTTTGTATATTGGGTGGAGCTATTATGAACATTGTTTTGGATTATTTTTTAATAGCTATACTGGGTATGGGAATTAAGGGAGCTGCCATTGCTACTGGAACTGCTCAATTGACAACAGCTTTAATGCTCGGATATTTCTTAGTATTTAAAGCTAAAAAATTAAAATATAACTTTACTAAATTCAATATAAAAACTGTGGGTTCTATTCTTTACAATGGCTCTTCAGAGTTTTTAACTGAAATGGCAACGGGTGTAGTTATTATGGCATTTAATATAAATATAATGGCTATAATAGGAAATGATGGAATATCTGCTTTCAGTGTTATCAGTTATATATCTACTCTTGTTACAATGACAATGATTGGTTTTTCTCAGGGATTACAACCAATTATTAGCTTTAATTATGGAGCACAATCTAATAGAAGAGTTTTAAAAATTCTAAAAATAGGTATGATTACAGTATTTTCTCTTGGAATTCTATTTTTTTTCATAATCAATATATTTGCTAATGAACTTGTTTCTATTTTTATAAAAGAAAATAGAGAGCTTTTTATTCTAACAAAAGAGGCTGTTATATACTATAGTTTCACTTATATTTTAATGGGAATAAATATAATTATTAGTTCATATTTTACCGCTGTGGAAAATGCTTTTATATCCAGTGTTTTAAGTGTTTTAAGAG
>NZ_DBGBQB010000295.1:0-2342 GCF_048470075.1 Cetobacterium sp.
GTTTAGACCATTTAACGCATATTTATATATTTCTAAAAAAATATTTGGAAAAATAAATATCGTATTTATGAAAAAAACAGGAAAGATTGAATCTATAACCCATGTTTGTGTTGTATAAAGTTTAAATATATAGTTTTTAGAAAGGAGTAGGATAGATGTAAAAATTAAAAAAACCACTGTCATAGAGAGTGAACTTAATAGAGGAATTAGTTTTTTATAAATAGAAGTGGAGTTTTTAATAATTAAGTTTGTAGAGATTATGGCATATGAGTATGTTCCAATTAGTAAAAAATTTGAAATAGTTCCAAGAAGATTAAACTCTCCCAATAGATAAGGATTTATATATACTAAAATATAGGTTAATATCAGAGTTAAAAGCCCATCCTCAATAAAATCTTGTGTTAAAATAGGTATATATTTTTTTAAAATTTTAATTGAAACCTCATAATTAAAGGAGTTTTTTAATTTAAAAAAGGCTTTTCTTTTGAAGTATAAATAGTATAAAAGTAGGTTTACTCCTCCTCCAGTTACAGTTCCAATACCAGCTCCAAGCACTCCTAATTTTGAGAATCCAAATAACCCTAAGACAAGTGTTGCACTGATAGAGATATTCACCACATTGTTTATAAAAACTCCCACCATTATTATTTTAGTTTTCTCTTGAACTTTAAAAAAAGAGGAGTAGATAAATAGACACATAGTTATCCAAATCTCTATTGAGATTACCTTGAAATAGATGACAGATAATCTTAAAATTTCAGGTTCTATTTTAAAAAATATTTTAAATATATGCTCTGAAAAAATAAAAAAAATAAAAACTAAAGATAACCCAATAATATTGGTTAAAAAAAAAGAGGTATTGAATAAAGTTTCATACTCTCTGGTTTTACCTTGTTGCAAGTAGCTACTGCCCAATATATTTAAAGGGATAGCAATAGCGCCAAAAGTTCCAATAACTATGTATGATACTTGCCCAGCAACACTTATAGCAATATAACCATCTTGTGAAATAATAGTTCCTAACCATTGATCTATAAAAATAAATAAAAATGAGCAAAATCTAGATATAATTAAAGGAAATACAATATAATTTATATGTTTAATCTCTTTTAGTATCATAAAATCTCCATTTTTATATAGTATATTTATTTTTCATAAAAATAAACGCCTAAAACTATGATAAATCCACCTATTAATTGCAATAGAGTTAAAGTATCTTTGAATAAAATATAGGAAATAATTACTGTAAAAAAAGGTTCTATTAGATTAATAATTGAAACTAAACCTACATCAAGGTAAGATATCGCTTTCATAAAGCCCAGTAAACCTATAACCGTTGAAAAAAAAGCTAAAATTAAAACATAAAGTAAGGTAGATAAATCAGTTAAAATAACGAATGTTCCTGAAAAAAAACTGATTCCGAATAAAGTTATACTGCAGATTAGAGAAACATAAGTAGTTAATTCTAAGCTATTTACTGTATTTAAAAACTTTTTAGTATAAACCATATATGCACCACTAAATATTGTTGTTAAAATAACTAAAAGTATTCCAAGAAGCTTATTTTCTGTCATTGGAGAGTAAATAACAAATGTAGAACCTAAAATAGCTAAAATAACCCCTAAAATCATTTTAAAAGTAATGGTAGTTCTTAAAAAAATTTAGAAAATAGTATTGTAAAAATGGGATAAGTATTATAAATGATTGCTCCTAAAGATACTGATATATATTGAAAAGCAGAAAAATAGCATAAGCATTGTAAGGAATAGATTATTCCAACAATACAAATTTTTTTTATCATTTTTTTATCAGATGTGATTCTATACTTTGTTAATTTTAAGTAGAAGTAAAAAATAAAAAATGCAAATAAAAAACGATAAAACAATAGTAAAGATGAGGAATATCCCTGTTTTAACCCAAGTCTTGCAAAAATTGGAATTACACTAAAACCTAAAGTAGAAATTAAAATAGAGAGAATACCTTTATATCTATTTTTTAAAATCATAATTTTATCATTCTGCTCCATGCCAACACTCACTATATTCTCCATTTATTTCTCCTGTATTTATGTAAGCATGAGCTCTACAACCATAAAAACATTTTTTTTCATTATGAGGTTTACATATTTTACACAATCCTTTTAGATTTAAGGCCGATTGCCTTATGTTTTTATATGTTTCCTCATTCCAAATTTCAAAAATATTTCTAATTTTGTCATTAGCTAAGTACAAATCTGAATTTTTGGAGGCCTTTTCTTTTTTTAAAACAGTTTCAAAATATAGAATTATATTATTTTCTCTACAGAATTTATACATTTCAATTACTCTATTATAGTTATATGG
>NZ_DBGBQB010000296.1:0-1527 GCF_048470075.1 Cetobacterium sp.
GGTTATTATGAAATTTGATTATTTAAAAAATGGTAGAGGAAGTTCAAAAGTTGAGTTTATGTCAAAATCAATTGATGAAATGATCTATAATTTTATGGAGAAAGAGGGTATTCCAGGATTGTCATTAGCTATTGTTCAAGCTCCTTATATTCCAAGAGTAGTTGGATACGGAATAATAGATTTAGAATCTAAAAAACTTGTATCGAGTAAAACTATATGGCCAATAGGTCATATATCTCAAGGATTTACAGCTGTTGCCATTATGCAACTATTGGAAAAAAATTTACTAACTTTAGAAGATCCCATTTCAAAGTATTTAAAAAATATTTCTAAAAAGTGGAAAGATATAACTATTTTTCAATTGTTACAACATAGCTCAGGTATTGAAGATTATATGAAAGTTGACTCATTTGATTTACAGAAGTGTTATTCTACAAATCAACTACTAGATTCTATAATCAAAAATGAACTGAAATTTAAACCTGGAACAGATATTGAAATCAGTGCTACAAATTTTTTACTTCTGGCTGAAATAATCGAAAGTATTACAAATAAAACCCATGAAGAGTTTATAAAAGAGAATCAAATTGAATATTTAGATTTAAAGAATACATTTTTTTCATCTGATTTAAAAAATTTAAAACAAGATGATTTAACATTGGGACATGGAGTACATGAACTTTTTAAGATCAATAAAAATTATATAAACTCATCTGAAATAACAAAAGGTTATAGGGAGGATAATGGGGAGTATATCTTAAGACCTAATCCAATGGATAATAGTGCAGTTGGAAAAGGATTTTCTGATATTTGGGCATCCACTGAAAATATAAGTTTTTGGGATATCGCTCTAGCGGGATCTATTTTAATTAAAACCCCTGAGAATAGAGATATTGTATATAAATCTTCAAAACTCATAGATCAAAAAACTGTTCCAGGAATGGCTGGTTGGAGTTTCTTTAAATATAAAGGACTAATGGATGTGAACTACCACCGCCCTAATAGAGGGCAGGGCTTCGTGGGAAGTATCTGACTCATGTCAGATATATCAATCACGCTCTACGGGTAGTTCCTACCCTGATGTATATTTTAATAGGCTAGAAGACTTCTACCAACCTCACGAATATTTAGCATCTTTGTTCGAGAAAACCCCTACTTCACTCAAGAAGGGATGAATCGAATCTCAAAAGATTGTTATAATTTTTCTGAAAATTATAACAGGATTTTGATAGAATAAACTATGCCATAAAGGCATAGTTTCTATGAACTTTAACAACTGAATATATGGATTTGAGACAAGTAATTCTGTTGTCTCGTAAAATATTTAGGGTAGGAACTACCCACAGAACGTGATTAATATATCTGACATGAGTCAGATACTTCCCACGAAGCCCTGCCCTCTATTAGGACGGTGGTAGTTCACATTTGTATTTTCTTCTCTTAAACTTTTATTTTTAAGAATATCTTAAATTTTCTAAAACCTAGTAATAATACTTTTTTTACTATTCAATTAATTTTCTAATATAA
>NZ_DBGBQB010000297.1:0-2295 GCF_048470075.1 Cetobacterium sp.
GATTATTGCCCTGAACTTTCAGAAATTGCTAAATATTATGGTATTAAATACAATAACCAACTTGGTTTAGACTCTTTAAAAAAATTAAAATTAAATATACAGATATTTCAAAAGATGTTAAAGGATCCAAAAGGGTCTATTTTTGTAAGAGATTTTATATTTAATGACAACTCATATTTAACTTAGGGTAAAAAAAAGAGGCTATATTTTATTGGCCTCTTTTTACTTATTTTACTTATTTATTCTATTGTATCTTTGAATTATTCTATCTGAATCATTTACCACCTTATCAACTATTTTATCAACTGTTATTTTACCCTCATAGTTATTTTCCATTGCTTCAACTACTTTCTCTCTCACCTCTGGAAATACTCCTAAAATAGCCCCCTGTGTTGCGAATGATGGTTTAGTTTCTTTTATTTCAGCAACTGCTGTTTTAAACTGAGGATACTTTTCCATATTCTCTTTCATCTCCACAGTGTCATAAGACTCTTTATTTACAGGGTAATATCCAGTGTTAATTGACCAATATGATTGAACATCTTTTGATACTGCATATTTTACAAAATCCCATGCCGCTTTCTGTGTAGAATCAGCAGCTGAATTTGTTATCCATAGAGAGGCTCCACCTACAACACTTCCATTAAACTCTCCACTTGAATTTGGAATAAATCCTGTTCCTACTTCAAAGTTTGAATTCTTAATGATACCCTTTATACCAGCTGAAGAATCTAAATACATAGCTACCTTTCCAGAAGCAAAAGCCGTTCTTGTTGAATCCCACTCTCTACCATAAGATGTTGCTGAACCATCTTTATACATCTTTCTTAACCACTCTAAAATTTCAGGTAAATCTTTTTTATATGCAACCTCTGTCGGTGTTTCTCCAGTTCTTCCATTCTCTTTATTTACATATAATTTATTATCATTAGCTAAAAACTGCTCTATAAACCATCCGTACATAATCATGGCTGACCCATATCTATCAATTGACCCATTACTGTTTTTCTTTGTTAATTTTTTAGAATACTCTGCATATTCTGAATAACTTTTTGGTGGAGTATTTGGATCTAATCCAGCTTCTTTAAAAGCCTCTTTATTATAGATTAGAATCGCTGTCGATGAATTGAATGGCATAGAGTATAACTCCCCTCCAATTCTATAGTAATTTAAAAGAGCATCCTCCAATCTATTGGCATCAAAATTATCATTTTTTATAAATTTCTCCATTGGAGTTATGGCTCCGCTTTTATACATAAATGCTGTTGATATATCATTCATTTGAATTAAAGTTGGAGCTTCCTTTGTTCCAGAAATAGCCTTAAATTTTGCAATTGTTTCCTCATAAGAGCCTTGATAAATTGCTTCAACCTCAATATTGCTCTGTGAACCATTGTAATCATTGACTATTTTATTTAAACTATTTTGTAGTTCACCGCTCATCGAATGCCAAAATACAACTTTTTCCTTTGCGAACATCACTGTTGAAACCGTTAATCCCAATACTACCATTTTCTTTAAATTCATTTTTCCTCCCACTATTTTATAGTTTTAATTTTAATATTACTCTTTTACTGCTCCAGAAGTCATTCCTTTTTGAAGTTGACTTTGTCCTAAAAATAACACTATTAAAGATGGAATAATGACTATAATAACCGCTGCCATTAAAACCCCAAAATTTGTTCCCTCTTCTGATTTTATCATTTTTAATCCAATCTGAATTGTTCTTGACTCTGGCCTTGTAGAAACCATAAGTGGCCATAGATACATATTCCACACATTTAAAAATGAGTATATCCCCCATGTACTTAATATACCTTTAGAAAGGGGTAATACAATTTTTAAATATATAAAGCCATGGCTACAACCATCAATTTTAGCCGCTTCAATTAAAGATTTATTCAATGTTTTAAACTGTTGAACCATTAAGAAGATTCCCAATCCACTAGCTAAAAATGGTAATATAACTCCCAACTTTGTATTCAATAACCTCATTTTTAGTATTATAAAATAATTGGGTATAAATATAGCTTCCCACGGAATAAATATTGAGCACATTATCAATAGAAAAATAATTTTCCTCTCTTTAAATTCAATAAAAACTAAAGCATATGCAGTAAGACTACATATGATAATCTGAAACACCATTGCAACAAGTGATGTTATTAGACTATTTATAAAAAATTGAAATATTGGAATATTTTGTAAAAGTTCTTTATAATTTATAAAATTTATCTCAGATGGAAATAGTTTTCCACTCATAATATCTCTAGTTGTCATAAAACTTGAAACTAA
>NZ_DBGBQB010000298.1:0-4465 GCF_048470075.1 Cetobacterium sp.
AGAATCAAAGATAAAAGAAGCTTTAAAGATACAGTTAAATAGCAATTACTTAAATACTCTTCTAAAAAAATCTAATATTTCATATAGAACTTGTATGAAATTTTTAGATAGAGATTTAACTGTAACTAGATTTGAATATGAACCTCTTGATAACTTAACTCTTTTATGGTTAAAAAAAGAAGTTTATAAATTATTATCTTTATAACAATTAAAAAATTTTAAATAAAAGGGGGCAAAATGCTAAATTTTCATTTAACTGTTTCAGAATACTTAAATACTTTTTTACACTGGTTCGCATTTCTTTTTTTTACTCTATTTTTATGTAGTATATTTTATGCATTTTATAAAACTATTAGAGCTTTATTTTGCAAAACTAAAACAGCATTTAATAGTATTATTAAAGAAAATTTTGATAAATATATACTTATTGGACTAAAATTTTTAATTATAGCAAACATTATAAATATAATTATTGAAACTAATTTAAAAAATATCCTTATAGTTTTTATAATTGTTATAATAAGAGAAATTATGAAATGGGAAGTAAAAATATCTAGTTAACTCAATAAGGGGTCCCGTCAGGAAAACGCGGAATAACAACGCTAAGGATTTTAAAACACTTAACCATTGACTTAGCTAATAAAGTACCATATTTGGTACCTAGGGACAAATGATGTGAGGCCTATAGATATATCTAAGTAAGCTGTAAAAAGTATGACTTATAAAAAATACACCGACTAGATACCGGTGTATTTTTGTTTCTGTAGTTACTTATTATTAAAAATTTAATTGGAAAAAAAGCATTAATAACACATACTATTGTTTTAAAAGAGTTTGAAGTTCCAAGAAAGAGCTACTATTTACAGATGGGAAAAGGTTCTTAAAAAAAGAAGTGAGTTATAATAAATAGTTGAAAAATAATTTTATAATTGAAAAAATTTTGGTATAATTTATTATTAAATTGAAATATATATATATGAGGAGTGTGTTTTATGAAAAAAAATAAAAGTGTATTAGAGAGTGTAATGAAGAAGGAGGGATTGAATAAATAACCTACTTCAATACCTCCTTTAAGTTAAACTTAAAAATAGGAGGCATTTATTATGAATATATTAGAAAATTATGGTTTAAAAGATATTTATATTGAGGAGGCTAAAAAATATTCCAATTTCAAATTAGCTAGAATTATTGCTCAATATAAAGGTTTATATAAAATTATTACTGAATGTGATGAAAAATTAGCTGAAGTATCTGGAAAATTTAGATATGAAGCTACAGAATCAATTGAATTTCCTGCAGTAGGAGATTATGTAATGGTTTCATTTGATGAAAATGATTCCAAATCTATTATACATAAAATTTTAACAAGAAAAACTATGTTTTCTCGAACGGCAGTTGGAACAAGTGATCAAGTTCAAATTATTGCAACTAATATTGATATTGTTTTTATTTGTATGTCTTTAAATGAAAATTATAATTTAAACAGACTAGAAAGATATCTTTCTATAACTTGGGATAGTGGTGCAGTTCCTGTTATTGTTTTAACAAAATCTGATCTTTCTAAAAATTTATTCAAATATATACAAGAAGTTGAAGAAATATCTGCTTTTTCAGATATTATTGTTACAACATTTGAAGAAAATAACATTGATAAATTTAAAAAATATTTAAAAAAAGATATAACTACAGCTTTTATTGGCTCTTCAGGAGTAGGAAAATCGACTTTAATTAATGAAATTTTAGGAGAAACCCGGCTAGAAACAAAAGAGATTAGTAAAGGTGATAAGGGCAAGCACACTACAACAGGACGTGAAATGTTTGTTTCACCTTTTGGTGGAGTTATAATTGATACTCCAGGAATGAGAGAGATTGGAATTCAAAGTACTGATATATCTAAGTATTTTTTAGAGATGGAAGATTTAGTAAATCAATGTAAATTTAATAATTGTTCTCATACTGATGAGCCAGGTTGTGCTGTGAAAAAAGCATTATTCGATGGACTTATAGATGAAAGAAGAATTGAAAACTACTTTAAGTTAAAAAGAGAAAGTTCATACGATGGACTAACTAGTAAAGAGCTAGAACATAAAAAATTAAATCAAATGTTTAAAGAAGTTGGCGGACTAAAAAATGCTAGAAAATTTATAAAAGACAAACAAAAAAGAAAATAATAGGAGATATTATGAATATAGTAATTAGACATGAAGAAGAAAAAGATTATAAAAGAGTTGAAGAAGTTGCAAGAGAGGCATTTTGGAATTTATATTTTCCAGGGGCTCATGAGCACTATGTTGTTCATAAAATGCGTAAACATAAAGATTTTATAAAAGAGTTAACTTTTGTAATAGAGGTTGATGGTAAAGTTGAAGGAGCTATTTTTTATAGTCATTCAAAAATCGTAGAAAAAGATGGAACAGAATATAAGACAATATCTTTTGGTCCTGTTTTTATATCTCCAGAATATCACAGAAAAGGGCTTGGAAGAGAGTTGATAACTTATTCAATAGAAGAAGCTAAAAAACTAGGTTATTCTGCTATAACGACTTTAGGATATCCATATCACTATAAACCATATGGGTTTTTAGGTGGAAAGAAATATGATGTATCTATGCCTGATATGAACTATTACACTGGACTTCTGGTATTACCTCTTTATAAAGGTGCATTAGAAGGAGTTTCAGGATATGCAGAATTTAGTGAGTGTCTTGAAGTTACCCCAGAAGAAGTTGAAGAATTTGATAAAAAACTTCCATATAAAGAGAAGAAAGTCCAAGAAAGTCAAGAGGAATATGAAAAGGCTTGTTGTGAACTTGATGAATTAGAATACCTTTAAATCATAAAAAAAGAGATTTTATTTTTACTATTAGATAGTGGTATGATTGGCCATTCAGTGAATGGCCAATGGGAAAATTAAATATCCTTGTATGAAATTAAAGAAACATCCCAAGTTAAAGTGGCAGCTAAAGCAATTAAATGAATTGGCTCTGATACTGATGTACATGCATCCATTAAAATAGATGTTTTAGGGGTTCCGTCCATGCCCGTCAACCTAAGAAAAGAAGTTTAGTTCCTTGTATGATATAATTAAGCTAACATAACAACAAAGGGCGGTACTTAAATTGGTAGATGATAAATTTAAACATCTAATAAAAGGATTAAAAGATGTATTCAATATTGATGAAATAAATAAAATTGCTAAAGAATCAAAATTTATGCAGCGAAAAAGCTGTATAAAACCTGAAGATTTTTTAATTTTTAACACCTTACATGGAGAAGATCTTTGTAAAACCCCACTATCTCAACTAGCTTCTAGATATGATTCAATATTTGATAAACAAGTTTCTAAACAAGCTATAGATAAACGATTTAATAAATTTTCAGTAGATTTCATGATGACCATTTTCAATAAAATTATGTATCTTCAAAATAACATTTTAAAAAACTTGGAGACTACTTTAAATTTACATTTTGAAAGAGTTATCATTAATGATTCTACTGGATTTGCTTTACCTAAAGAATATGTAGATAAGTTTCCAGGAGCTGGTGGTTCTGGTTCGTCCTCTGCTATAAAAATACAACTTCAATACGAACTATTAACTGGATCATTCATGAAAATTGATATTTTTCCTGGAACAAAAGCAGATGCTACATATTTAGAGTCTATGGAAAAGGAAAATAAAAAAAATGATTTAAAGCTAGCAGACTTGGGATATCTTAAAATTGATTATCTAAAAAAATTACAAAAAAGTGGAGCTTCATTTATCTCTAAAGTTAAAAGCAATACAGCTTTGTATATATATAAAAAATAAAAAACCTGAAAGATATAAAACTGGTGGGATAAAAAAATCAAGCAGATATATAAAATTAGATATTTTGGAGCTTTCAAAATCTTTGATAGAAGGAGAAACTATTGAATTAAAAGATGTTTATGTAGGCTCTAAAAAAGAATTTAGAAGTCGTTTAATTGTAACGAAGCTAACAGAAGAGAATAAAAATAAAAGAGAGATTGCACATAAAGAAAATATTAGAAAGAAATGTCAGGTATTTAAGCAAGATAGAATGGATTTTAATAGTGTAAATGCCTACATATCTAATGTTAATGACACTGCATTCAAATTCATGAATTATATACTTTAAGATGGCAAATAGAAATCATGTTTAAAATTTGGAAATCAATTTTTAAAATAAATGAAGTGAAAAAAGTAAAAATTGAAAGATTTAAATGTTTTCTTTATGGACGGTTAATAGCTTTATTACTCTCATCATCAATAGTTTTTACAGCTAAAAATATCATTCTAGAAGAAACAAATCAGGAGATTAGCGAAATTAAATCATTTGGCTCTATTTTTCAATATTTACCAAAATTAGCTTCAGTAATATTTAAAACTGAAATTCATCTCTTGCAGTTTTTTAAGAAAATATATCTTAATTTTAAAAGATTTTGTTTAAAATCGAGTAAAAATAG
>NZ_DBGBQB010000299.1:0-3482 GCF_048470075.1 Cetobacterium sp.
CTTTAGAAGTGTGCTTTTTCCACAACCGTTTTCACCGATTATACCGATAAATTTTTTCTCTTTTATATTTAATTTTATATTTTTTAAAATATCTCTTTTCTCTATTTTAAAATCTAGGTTATCTATTTTAATCACAATTATCCTCCAAAATTATAACTATTTTTTCTTAACATACTCATAAAAAATGGAGCACCTAACATAGATGTTATGACTCCTATTGGAATCTCTTGTGTTTTAAATATCGTTCTTGTTAAAGTGTCTGTTCCCAACAAAAATAGAGCACCTAAAAGGATTGCACATGGAATCAATCTTTTATGATTACTTCCAACTAATCCCCTACATATATGGGGAATAACCAGTCCCACAAAGCCTATCACTCCAGTTGCTGAAACTATAAAGCCAGTTAAAAAAGTTGAGATAATAACTATAAAAAATCTTAATCTTTTAACATCAACTCCCAATGTTTCTGCTAACTCGTCTCCAGCTATTAAGATATTCAACTCTCTATATTTTAGGGATACTAAGATAGTTGATATCACTAGAACCATAAATAGTGTCATTAAATTCTCCCATCTAGCTCCAGCTAAACTTCCAGAGATCCAAAACATAGCTCCTCTCAACTGAGATTCATTTTTAGCTGTTGTCACTAAAAATGTTGTAATTCCAGAAAATAGAGATGACACTGCAACTCCTATTAAAACCAATTTTGTACTGGAATACCCTCCATTTCCAGCTAAATAAAAAACTAAAAATGCTGTAAATGTACCAAAAATAAATGCTCCTACCCCTGGAGAAAAACTCCAACCTAAAACATTTCCCAGTACAATGGATATAACTGCCCCTGTGCTAGCTCCAGAAGATATCCCCAGAATATATGGACTCGCTAAGGAGTTCTTTGTCAATGCTTGCATCAAAATGCCCACTAAAGACAGACCAGCTCCCCCTAATAAGGCTAAAATAACTCTTGGTACTCTCAAATTCCAAACAATCATCTCTGTAGATTTTTTCCATTCAATAGAAAAAACCTCTTTACTAAAAAATTTATTTATTAATATTTTCCAAACGTGAGTTGGAGAAAGAGAAACGCTTCCTATTGTAACTGCCACTGTTCCTAAAATTATGATTAAAATAAGAGAGCTTATAATTATATTTTTATCCTTTACTTTCACTTTTTATCCTCACTTAATCTATTGGAAATGATCTCTATACCTTTACTTATCTTTATTCCTGAAGAGATATAACTCAGTGGAACTCTTATAAATCTATCTTTTTTTACCGCTTCTAGCTGAGCAATTGGAGAATCATTTTTTAAATACCTCACCTTTTTGTCATAGCTTGTATTTCCATAATCTACAATCACAATAAACTCAGGATTTTCATCTAGTACTTTTTCCCAAGTTCCAACTCCAAAAGCAAACTTTGTATCCTTAAAGATGTTGTCTCCCCCAGCTATTTCAATTATACTGTTCCCAATACCATTTCCACCTACTACAAATGGAGCTGACTCTTGACTATCATATGCAAATACCTTAATACTTTTTCTATTTTTATTTTTCTCTTTAACCTCTTCTATATCTTTTTTCATATTTTCTATAACATTTTTAGCATTCTCTTTTAAGTTAAAAATATCTCCAAAAGTTAAGATATCCTCATATACATCCTCAATTTTATGGGAATCTTGAGATTTTGGAAAAAATACATTCACCCCATTCTCCTCTAGCTCCTCCTTTGTTCCTAAATTTTTAGGAGTTGCTATAGATTTCCATCCCGTTAAAAAGTTTGGATTCAATGCATAAAATTGCTCCTTTGTTGGAGCTCCTTTAGATAAAACTGGAATTTTATCATATTTCTCTTTTAACTCAGGAAGTATCTCATCATCTAAATAAGCTGTTCCTAAAAGTTGATTTTCAGCTCCAATGGCCAATAAAATCTCTGTTGTAAACTGTGATGTTGAAACTGCTCTTATATTCTCTGTAGAAAAACTTAAAGTAGTTATCAATAAAAATAATAGTATTTTTTTCATAATCTCTCCTTTTAATAAAAAGCGGAAGAGCTTATCTCTTTCAAATTAATGAGAAGCTTTTCTCCCTTTAGCATACTCTGCTTTTTTTACTAATATATCTTCTGGTTGAGTATTTTCTAACTCTTTTGCCTTTTCTATAAAGATATTTTGAACAGATTCAATCTCTCCTAACCCCTTTAAATTTACCTCTACCTCAAAACCATTTTCCTCTAAAGCTTCTTTCCAATCCTCAGCTATATCGTTCTTAGCGTGGTCTCCAGCAACAAACATAAGTGGCATCAAAGTAACTTTCCTTTTCTTATCTCTCTTTAGCTCCTTCACAACATTATCTAATCCAGGGTATCCTTGAACTGTTCCAATATATATTGGTCTCTCTAAATCTCTAGTCACATAGGCTAACATTGGATATGATGACAGAGCTGGATGTTCCGTTCCATGTCCTATCATAACTATTCCTTCATCCTCTTTTAAATCCTTATACTCTTCCTCTATAATATTTACTAGCTTAAAGTAATCCTCTACCCCTGTCAATAGTGGGCTTCCAATTCTAATATCCTCAAACTTATCTGAGAATAACTCCACCTCTCTTTTTAAGGCTTCCATCTCTGTTCCATTGATTATATAAGTTGGCTGCACTATCACATGCTGATATCCTTTAGCCGCTAATTTTTCCAAAATTTGAGTGGTATTTAGATTTTCTATTCCTCTTTTTAGAAGAATTCTATTTATAATTCTTGATGTATAGACCTGAAAAAAATCTAACTTATCAAACTCTTTTTTTATTTTTTCATTTATTATATCGATTGTTTTCTCTTTTGTATCCTCATGTGTAGTTCCAAAATGTGCCACTACAATTGCACCCTTTTCCATATTTTTATAAAAGTTCATCTCTAATCTCCCCATATCAATTTTAATATATCTATTTTCTTAATTAAAAATTTTTACCAATAAAAAAAACCTCCCTTTTGGAAACACTAAAAGAGAAGCGTAAAAAACATTACCTTCTCTGTCCTCGCAGAATTTTAAATAATGGCAGGTCTCCTGACTTAGATTCGCCCTACTCACAGCCCTTCCCAAGATTCTAACAACCTCAGTGGTATTACTGTTTTCGTCCCCTATACAGTGGCGGGACCGCTTGAGATTTGCACTCAATTCCCTTTTAATCAAATTGAACCATTATATTTTTATCTAAATTAATATTAACACTTTATCGTACAAATTTCAATCAAATTATCTAAAATTTATAACATTATCATCTATTATTTATATTATTTATATCTAGAAGTATTGACTTTTACATAAAAAAAACGTTACTATTAAATTAGAAAAACAATGTATATTAAGGAGAAATTTTTTATGAAAAAAACATCTTTTGGCACTCTTATCCACTAGTTGAGAAAGGAAAATAAACTTCTTCTTCTATTTCTAAGCGTTAGATTAGCTATGACAGGTATAGATG
>NZ_DBGBQB010000300.1:0-4971 GCF_048470075.1 Cetobacterium sp.
GTGTTATAAGAAAGATATGTTTTATACATATCTTTTTTTATTTAGTTTGACAAATAGAAGTAAAAGTGTTAAAACTATATTAGAAAATTCTAATATAGTTTAAGGAGAGTTTATGAAAAAGATAGATTTAACTAGGGGAGATATAAAGAAAATCCTTCTCTCACTGGCATTTCCCATAATGGGCTCATCATTTTTACAGATGATATATGGATTGGTAGATATGTTTTGGGTGGGTAAAATTGGTAGTAACGCTGTTGCAGCAGTAGGAACTGCAAGTTTTTTTATAAATTTAGGATATGCAATTAACTCCATGGTTGTAATGGGAGCTGGAATTAAAATTTCTCATGTGATTGGAGCAAAGGATACAGAGAACACAAAGGAGTATATAAAAGCTTCCTGTACTTTAAACTTTTTAATGGTCATATCTTTTATAGTTCCAGTTGTGATTTTTTCAAAAAATTTAGTACAATTTTTTAATCTGGAAAATGATGTTGAAAATATGGCTCAGATATATTTAGTTATAGGTACTTTTGGATTAGTTTTTAAATTTTTTAATTTTTTATACACAAGAATTTTAAATAGTTATGGTGAAAGTAAGCTCCCCTTTAAAATTAGTAGTATAGGGGTTATTTTAAATATAGTTTTAGATCCAATATTTATTTTTGTATTTGATTGGGGAGTCGCTGGAGCAGCAATAGCTACGGTTTTAGCAGAAGGAATAAATACATATTTATTTGTAAAAAAATCAAAAGATTATTTTAAAGTTGAGAGCTATATTTCAAAAAGTTGGAATAGAATGAAGGAGATAATGAGTTTAGGAACACCGATTGCTATTCAAAGAGTTCTTTTTACTGGATTTGGTATAGCAATAGCGAAAATTATATCTCAGTGGGGTCCAGATGCTATAGCAGCTCAAAAGATAGGACTTCAAATTGAGTCGATAACTTTTATGACTATTGCGGGTCTACAGGGAGCGGTTTCAAGTTTTATAGGGCAAAACTATGGAGCTGGTTTGGAGGATAGAATAGAACATGGATATAAAACAGCAATCTCTTTATGTACAGCGATTGGACTTGGGACCACTGCAATATTTATATTTTTCCCAAGTTATTTAGTGAAAATATTTGTAAATAAACCAGAAACTGTAGAGATATCTGTAAATTATATGAGAATAATTGGTCTATCGCAACTGTTTATGTGTTATGAGATTGTTACAAATGGAGCTTTTAGTGGAATAGGAAAGCCAAAAATCCCATCAATAATAAGTATAATATTTACTTCATTAAGGATACCAACTGCTTTGATTTTATCAAGAGAGGAGTATTTTGGGTTAAATGGAGTATGGATAAGTATATCGTTATCAAGTGTAATAAAAGGAATTTTATCGCCATTAGTTTTTAGGGGATACTTAAAAAAAGGAGTTGGTAAAAAATGAGTATTTTAGAGAGTGTTATAAGAGAAAACTCTTTGGGAAGAGATATGAAAAATGGAAGATTTGGTATTGAAAAGGAGAGTTTAAGAGTTAAAGAAAATGGAGAGTTAGCAACAACTCCTCATCCTGAAATTTTTGGTGAAAAAACTAAAAATCCATATATAACAGTTGATTTTTCAGAAAGCCAGATTGAGATGATTACTCCAATACAAAATAGTGTGAAGGAAGCGTACAATTTTTTAAAAAATATTCATGAGATAGTTGCAACTAATTTAGAGAATGAGTATCTTTGGTCTCAAAGTGTACCTCCAATTTTGCCCTCTGAAGAGTTAATACCAATTGGAAAATTTCCAGAAAATAAGGAGCTAGAGGAGTATAGGGAAAATTTAAGTTTAAAATATGGAAGAAAAAAACAGCTATTGTCAGGAGTTCATTTTAATTTCTCTTTTGAAGAGGACTTTTTAAAGGAGCTATATAACCTAACACAAGAGAGGGTGTCTTTTAAAGAGTTTAAAAATAATGTCTATTTAAAGATAGCTAGAAATTATTTTAAATATGGATGGATGATTATATATCTATTGGGAGCTAGCCCAGTTATTCATGAAACATATCTTAAAAAATGTATAGATAGAATGAAAAGATTTACTGAGGATACATACTATTCAGAGGATACGGTGTCCTTTAGAAATGGTAGCTGTGGATATAGAAATGAAAAAGATTTTTTTGTTAATTATGAGAGTGTGGATAGTTATGTGAGCAGTTTAAAAAAACTTGTGAAAAATGGGAATATCTCAAATGTAAAGGAATACTATAGTCCAATTAGATTGAAAACTAAAAATCCTAAAAATATGTTAGACGAGTTAAATAAGAGTGGTATTGAGTATTTAGAGTTTAGATCAATAGATTTAAACCCGTTTTCAGAGATAGGGATAGAGAGAATGGATTTAGAGTTTTTACATCTTTTTATAGTGTTCCTATTTTTAAAAAATGATGAAACTTTTGAAGAGAAAGATTATTTTAGATATCTTAAAAATCAGGAGATTTTAGCTAATAGAGGAAATTCTAAAAAGTTTAAACTGATCTGTTGTGAAGATAGGAATGTTTCTCCAAGAGAGTATTCTATGGTTATTTTAGATGAAATGGAAAAACATTTAAAAGATATAGGCTCTTTTACAGATAGAGATAGAGAGGTATTGCAATATCAAAAAAATAAGATTGAGAATGGCGAACTTTACTCAGATAGAGTTTTAAAAGAGGTGGAGCAAAATGGTTTTATAAAATTTCATATTGATAAAGCAAAAGAGTTTTTATATGAGATGGAAAGAACTCCATATACTTTAAAAGGGTTTGAGGATTTAGAACTATCTACACAAATACTTTTAAAAGGAGCTATAAAAAATGGTATTAATTTTGAAATTTTAGACAGAGAAGAGAACTTTATATACTTGGAAAAATATGGAAATATACAATATGTGAAACAAGCTACAAAGACATCGCTGGATTCCTATGTGACAATGCTCATTATGGAGAATAAAGTTGTAACTAAAAAAGTTTTAGAAATGAAGGGTATAGTGGTTCCCCAAGGAAAGGATTACTTCAATATTAAGGATGCCAAAGATGACTATAAAAAATATGGAGCGGGAGTTGTAATAAAACCTAAATCCACAAATTTTGGGCTTGGAATTACAATATTTAAAGATAGTTTTTCAAATGAGGACTATAATAGAGCATTGGAGATGGCTTTTAATGAGGATAACTCCGTACTTATAGAGAGATTTGTAAGGGGAAAAGAGTATAGAATATTTGTTATTGGTGATGAGGTAGCAGGTATCCTACACAGAGTTCCAGCTAATGTGAAAGGGGATGGAAAACGAAGTATAAGGGAGTTGGTAGAGAGGAAAAACTTGGACCCTTTGAGAGGAGTTGGGTATAAAACTCCTTTGGAAAAGATAAAGTTAGAAGAACCTGAAAAGTTATTTTTAAAGGGACAGGGACTGACTATAGATTATATTCCTAAAAAAGATGAGATTATATACTTGAGAGAAAACTCAAATATAAGTACAGGTGGAGATAGTTTAGACTATACAGATGAGATTCCAAATATTTATAAAGATATAGCTATAAAGGCAGCTCAAGCAGTGGGGGCTAAAATATGTGGTGTGGATATGATGATAGAGGACATAAAAAAGTTGAATCCAGAGAATAACTACGCAATAATAGAGCTAAATTTTAACCCAGCAATACATATTCATTGCTATCCATATAGAGGAAAAAATAGAAATTTAGGAGAGAAAATCTTAAAAGCATTGGGATATATAGATAAAAAAAGAGGTTTATAAAACCTCTTTTTCTTTATTTAATATACTCTCCATAATAACTGCACATGAAGCATCTCCTAAAATATTGGTAGAAGTTCTCATCATATCCATTATTCTATCTATTCCAAATACCAGAGGAAGAGCTATAACAGGGACACCAGCAGCAGCTAAAACTGCAACAACAAGTAGAGATGGTCCAGGGACACCAGCGGTTCCAACAGCTCCAAGAACAGATGTAAGAACTATAGCTATATACTCACTTGGTCCAAGGTGAACTCCAAACATCTGTGCAAAAAACATAGTTACAAGTCCATAGAGCATAGCATTTCCATTCATATTAACAGTAGCACCAAGTGGTAAAATAAATGAAGCGGTTGAATTTTTAACACCCAGCTTTTTACAGCACTCAGTATTAACTGGTAAAGTTGCCATAGAAGAAGCAGTTGAAAATGCTAAAATCTGAGCAGGAGCAGTTTTCTTTATAAATTTAATTGGAGATATTCCAGTAAAAATTTTAACAAAACCAGGTAGCATAACAAAGTGTATCAATCCAAGAGCTAAAGTAAATACTAAAAATAGTTTAGTAACCAATAGAAGTATATTGATACCAAAGAGTGCAATGGAGTTAGCCATTAGTGCAAAAACACCAAATGGTGCAAGAAGAAGTATTTTTTCAATCATTTTTATTAAAGTTTCATTAACTGTCTCTAAAAGATCTATAATTGGTTTTTGCTTTTCATCTGATACTTTAGATAGACATAGCCCAAAGAATAGTGAAAAGAATATAATTTGTAAAATATTACCCTCTATTAAAGATTTAAAAGGGTTGTCAGGAATTATATTTATAATAGTTCCCCAGAAATCAAGACCAGAATTTGCACTGGCGTAAGCTCCCTCTTTTGCTAATAGAGAGGTAGGAACAACAACTCCAATACCAGGATTGAAAATATAACCCGCTCCAATTCCAATAATAACGGCAATGCATGATGTAAGTAGATAATAACCTAAAGTTAGAAATCCAACTTTACCAGCTGATTTAGTTTTTCCTAGGGATATAGCTCCAAGAATGATATTGAAAAATACCAAAGGGACAATAAGCATTGTAATTAATTTTAAAAATATATCTCCTAAAGGGGCAAAAATAGCTGCTTTGTCTTTTAAAAAAATTCCAGCAATTATACCTAAAAACATAGAGATAATTATAGTTGTACTGTTATTAAG
>NZ_DBGBQB010000301.1:0-29290 GCF_048470075.1 Cetobacterium sp.
CCATTATATAATATTATTACTCTATGAAAATAGAGGATTTTTCATCTATTTTGCAGCCATTAAGGAGGATAACTTATGCACAGTAAAAGACAGAATATTAGAAAGATAGATATCTTAAATCTTATGGATACTCTTTCTAAAAAAGATTATATTCCTATCTATGCCGAAGATATACATGAGGCTAGAGAGATAATACTAAATTTAATCCCCATACACTCCTCTGTAGCTCTTGGAGGTTCTGTAACAATAAATGAGCTAGATATTATAGATACATTTAGAGATGGAGGATACAATCTTTTTGATAGATACAATCAACCTGATTGGCCCGCAACTCTTCAATGTATGAGAGAGGCACTTCTTGCAGACTATTTTTTAACAAGTACAAATGCCATCAGTAAAAATGGAGAACTTATTCAAACTGATTCTGGGGGCAACAGAGTTGCCAGTCTACTTTGGGGGCCGGAGAATGTTATCGTAGTTTGCGGAATAAATAAGTTAGTTGATACTTGGCAGGATGGTATGACCAGAATAAGAGAGTTAGCCGCTCCTTTAAACTCCAAAAGAATCAACCATAAAACTCCTTGTAATATCTCAGGAACTTGCGAAGATTGCCAAACAAAACAGAGAATATGTAACTTTACATCCATAATAAAATCTGGTAAAAGAGTTGGAAATCCTATAACAGTTATAATTATAAATGAAGAGGTGGGATATTAATGGATCAAAATATACGGTGGTTTTATGAAAAAAAAGCTGAAAATATCACAAAATTACTACTTTCTAAGGAATACGACACTATTTTAATGAATGATTTAGAAAAAGTAAGGGAGTTTTTAATCTCTAAAATCCCACACTCTGAATCCTTAGTTTTAGATCAAACACCATTTTTAAACTCACTTAATCTTCTTTTACCTTTAACTGAAAAAGGGTGTAGATTATATGACTATAAAAAGGAGAGAAAAGCTATCCTATCAGATAACTTTATAGTTGAATGTGATTTTGTTACCGAAAATGGAGAGTTAGTTTTTTTAGATGATTTTGCTAGTTGTGCAACTACCTTTGGTCCCAATAAAATATTTGTCCTTGTAGGTGTTAATAAAATCATTAAAAATCTCTCTGAAGTTGATAAAAAATCCAAAAATATTTTAGCTTTAAGAAACTATTTTAATGAAACAAATGATAACTTTAGCATAATTCATCATGGAAGAAAGTTCCCAAATAAATATACTGTTATTGTAATTCCAGAAAACATTGGTTTCTAAATTTTAAATTTAAAAAAGCAGAGAAAAATCTCTCTGCTTTTTTATTTTACCAGTATTTTTTCCACTCTGGTTTAAATAGTCTTGTTAAAGCCTCTAAGTAGTAGTAATCTCCCCAGATATTACACTCTTTAATTCCAGATCCATGAGGGATTGAATAAACTGCATCTGTCAACAGTCCATTGGAATAGTCTAAATCCTTTGTACTGTAATTCTTCATAAGAGATTTCATCATTTTATGAGCTGCATTTAAGTATATCTCTTTATCTGGATCACTCTCATCTAAGAACTTATCCATCTCTAAAATTCCACAGACAGCTATAGCTGCTGCTGATGTGTCTCTAGGTTGTCCAGAACCATCAGTAAACACTAGATCCCAGTAACATACATCATCCTCTGGTAGATTGTTTATAAAGTAATTTGTAACTCTTTTATAAAGGTCTATATATCTCTTATCCTTTGTATAGCCATAAGCTAATGGGAATCCATACACACCCCAAGCCTGTCCTCTTGCCCAAGCAGAACTGTCAGAGTACCCTTGTGCTGTAACTCCTCTTGTTGGTTCTCCTGTTTCATGGTTAAAGTAATATGTGTGATGAGTTGATGAATCCTCTCTAACTACAACACTTGAAGCTGTAGCTAGATGTTTAGCTCCAATCTCTGCAAACTTTTTATCTCCAGTCATCTCTGTTGCCCAGAATAGTAGTGGTACATTCATATTACAATCTATAATCAATCTATAATCCTCTGGTTTTCCTAAATCTCCCCAAGCCTGAATAAACTGCCCCTTCTCTTGAAATCTTGTGATTAGATGTTCAGCAGCCTTTATTCCAACCTCTTTGGCAAGTTCACTTCCAGTTACTCTCTCTTGAGCCACTGCTGAAAGAGAGTATAGGAATCCTATATCATGATGATTTAAGTGTAGCTTTTTTTCAATTCTTGATCTATATCCTCTCAATTGATATTCAGCTATCTTTCTATATTTTTCATTTTTAGTAACCTCATAAGACAGCCATAACATACCTGTCCAGAACCCCACTGTCCAGTCATCAAAGTCCTCTGCATTTTTTGTAGCTGGGTATATGTTGTTCACACTTGCCGCTCTTGGATATGTATCTATAAAAACTTTTGAATTTTCATCCACTTTTTTCATAGCTTCATGCATGGCAAAAAACAGATCCTCTTTTGATAATCTAAACTCTTCTGAATATTTTTCTCTGGTCTTATTTAATATCTCCATCTTTTTATCTCCCCTTTCAAGTTATAAATTTAAGTGGATTATAATGGGATTTTATTCAATTGTAAATCATCTTTTTTGCATCATCTTTTTTCTATCTCCATGTGATATTCCATTTTAGCTTTATTTCTCTAAAAGCTCCTCTGGATTAAATTGTGTTGGAGATATACCCTCATATTTCTTGAAAATTCTTATAAATGTATTAGAACTATTGTACCCTAAACTCTCTGCCAAGTCTTTAATTTTAATATCCTTTTTCTCTCTCAATATCTCTTTTGCTTTCTCTATTCTATACACATTAATATAGTTCTTAAAGTTATCTCCCATAACTTTTTTAAACAGAATACTCGTGTACTTAAATGAAAGTCCTAAATAATCAGCTAGATTATCCAAAGAGAAATCCAAATGATAGTTGTTATCTATATAACTTTTTATTTTCTCTCTTATAACCTCATTCTCATCCTGTTCACTACTTTTTTTCTGCTTACATATCTCAGTTATAAGATCATTAAAAATATTTCTAATTTTATCTAAATTTCCTGTTTTAGTGATGCTCTCAATATCTATTTTTTCGCACTGTAACGTACTCTCAAACTCCTTCAATTGTACTACTACTCTATTTAGAGTATTATAAAGTAAGCCTGTAAACTCCTTTATATCCTTTTTATCCATAGCTTTTGGATCTATTCTATCCACAAAGATCTCATCCACTATTTTCTTAGCTCCTTGAAGGTTTCCATTTAGTAGTTTAGATACAAGTTTAGCCTCTGTTTCTATTGGATATGTCAATATTAGCTTTCCGCTTTTTATATTTTCAGGGAAAAGCACTTTTCTTCCTTTAGCCATAAACTTAGCATCTAAAATCTTTTTACACATGATATATTCCTGAGGGAAACTCTCCACAGAAACAAACTCATTAGAGACAGCTGCAATTAATTCCACACTGTACTTCTGCCCTATATTTTCTAACATAAAATGGAATGCATCCTCTATAGTTGAATCACTCTCTTCTGGAACTATAAAAGCAATACTTTTATAATCTATATCTATATGCTCATAGATGCTATTTATAGACAGACTCTCCTTTAGATAATCCCTAGCTAAAGTAAAGTTTTTAAAATCCAGCCCCTCATCATCACTATCATAGATTTCCACTAAAACTATTTTTAGTTTTCTGCCTTGAAAAGTTTTTACCTTTCTTGTTAACTCTCCAACTTCACTTATCTTTCGTATTCCTAAAACGAAATCTCTCAAGTTCTTTCTTCTATCTACAACTGCTAAGCTATTTATCTCCCCAATCAACTCTTTCCTCTCTAAATATAGCTTGATTGAATAGTCTATAAGAAAAGCTAAAAATGCCAATCCAACAAATATTACAAAGGACTTTAAAAATAGTGTTTGATAGAAAATAGAGTCATTTGGTGTGTATAAAAATTTAAAATTCAATCCATTACTTCTTAAAACATACCCCTCACTACCTCTTCTTTTAGTTACAATATCCTTATCTAAAGAGTATATTTTTCCATCTTTTAATATCTCCCATTTTCCATCTCCATCATTTATAAGTTCTGAAAAAAATAGCTCTCTATCTAAAGTAACTATCCAAAATATCCCCTCTTCCAGATTAAAGACCTCATTTTTTAGTATAAACCTTATCTCTTTTTTTCTTGGTATCAAAAGAATATTGGAATCTGCTTCACTCTCTTTAGATGCCCCTATCTTTTTTAGATATCCCTTTTTCTCTCTAGTTCCATTTCCTGTTACAATAATATGTGAACTATCTTTTCCTAAACCCAGACTATATCCAATCTTTCCATAGATATTATTCTTCTTCTGAATCTCTTGCAAAACTTTGGTTAAATTATAGTATGAAATATCCTTTAAATTATAGTACTCCCTTATAGGTTCACTATTTTCTAAATCCCAAATTGATGACATCACCAACTCTATTTTTAGATTTATTTTATTTAAGACCCTTTCAATCCTTATTTTTTCATCTTTTCTATACTCTTTATACTCATTTATTCCAAATAAAAATATCACCACTGAAGAAAAAATCAAAAAAGCCCCAATTTTTCTATTCAATATTGCATTTTTACGTTCATTTTTTAACATAATTCCCCTTTTATAAAACCTTTTTATTAATTATACTACAATTACCACTTCCCATGCAACTGTAGAATTAAACGGATTTTTCCCCAGATCTATCCAAATTTTTATAAACTCATTATTTTCCTCTCCATATATCTCTAAGTTAACTTTTTCTTTTTTATAAAACTTATATATTAGGTTTCCTAGTGCAATCTCTTTAAACTCCCCAGTTACATAGTTCCCCTCCATAGGTTTTCCATCTAAACATATAGTTCTATTTTTTAAAGTTGATATTCTCATATTGGCAACTGTTGAGTATACCTCTCCCTCTCCAGTTATATAATTTTCTAAATATACCATCCCTGTTTTTTTAAATATATAATTTTTTCTACTCGTTAATTTTCCATTCCAATTTATAAACTCCATATAGGCAACTCCAGAATCTTCATTTCCATATCCCTCAGCTACACTATTTTTAGGCATATTTTCCAAAGAGCTCTCCATATTTTTTATACTGTCCATATCCATTTTTATCTCTGTTGTTCCAGGGATATAGTTAAAATCTACACCTTTCCAATAGTCAATATACTCATCTCCTCTAGAGTAAATATATACAGCTCCATCCCCTGTAAACCAACCTCTTGTATTCTCTCCATTAAAACTTTCAAAAGTTCCAATATTCTTACTATGCATAGCAATACCTATTGCAAAATTTTTATTTCTATAAAAAACTCTATCCATCTCATTAAAGCACTTAACCTCGCTGGAATAGTTTTTAACTTTAATCTTTGAATTTTTTAAAACTTCCTTGGATAGGTTATAAAATATAGCTCTTTTTTCATTTTTCTTATAGGAGTAAAATTCATCTAAAACCAGCTCTCTCTTAGCTATTTCTAAAAGCTTTACCGCCTCTCTCTCCTCCACACCACCAGCTAAAAGTAGGATTGAATTTATAACTTCATGACCTATTTGATGATCGTTTCCAGCTCTTGTTATGGCTCTTCCATTAACAATATCTGTCATAGCTCCCTTAAAAAATAGAGGCTCAAAAGAGGCATAGACTCTTTCACATATTTTTTTGGTATCTATCTTCTCTCTTAACTCTCTATTAACTAGATATATTATCTCTGCAATTCCCAAAAGCAGTACATTTCCATAGGTTCCTGCATAGGGTATAAATCCATGCTGTATAAATGATCCATCTGCATAGAAACCATCTCTATTGCTAATTGTTTCCACATTTTTTTCATCTATAATCTCCAGAGTTTCAGATATAGATTCCACTGCTTTTTGACACATATCCATATCCTTTAAAATAGCTCCTCTTAAAAATAGAATTTTACAAGTATCTATAAGATTTCCACCAGTTGCTCTTCTTAAAGGTGATCCCCCAGGATGTATAGCCACTGGATTATTTCCTAAATACTTTTCACCTGGTAAAAAGTAACTTGTTACATCTAAAATCTTTTTTATGAAACTCTTCTCTAACCCCTTATAAAACAGGATTAAAATATCATTTAAAAGCAGGGGATACCCTATCTCCCATTGCCACCAATTCGTATGTTCTACAGATCCCATATTATAATAGCTTTCATAGTTATTTTTTAATACCTCTTTTGCTATTGTTAACAAACTCTCCTCTTTATAATAAATAGAGTTAACAGTGTTATAGGCAATCCCTAAAGTTAAAATCTTTTTATAACTATCCCTCACTCTTTCTACCAGCACTTTTGTTTCACTACTATCCACCAAATCTCTATTTTTATTATACTCTTTTAAAATAGTTTCACACTCTTGATCCAGTTTTTTTAAAACCTCTTCTGGTGCATTTTTCCCTGTTAAATATTCTATACGTTTTTTTAAAATCTCCCCCATGTCTCTCTCCTTATATAATCTTTTTTCTATATCTATATAACTCTTTTCGCCTTTAATATACTGTTTTGAATATGTTTAGTAAATATACAAATTTCCATAAACATAATCTTTTTTCTATATTAATACTTTTTTTTTAAATTTTTTTCTTTACATTCTTTTTTATTTAAAGTATACTTAACTGACAATTTAAATAGAGGTTAGTTCACTTATATGTTTTGAGCCTAAGGCCGATGGCGATGACGACATATTCCTGTGAATTAAGTATTACGAAGCTGCCATAGTAATACGCTTAATAACATAAGTTCTCAATTCAGGCATACTTTTTATTAAGTATGTTTTTTTATTTGGCAGAAATTTTTAAATTTCTGGAGGTTTTTTATAATGGCAATACTAAAGTTTGGTATTTATTCTTTAATGGGGCTTTTAGCTTTTCTAGCTCCCATTACAATTGGTGGTGAATCATCTATTATTATGGGTCACCTAAAAAACTTTGTTCTAAATAATTTTTCAAGCTGGGTTAATTTTTTAATAATGTTTTGTTCTGTTATTACAATTGCAGGAACAACACTTGGATTCATCAAAAAGAATTTTAAAGAACAATATTTAAACGACTTATTCGTTACAGATAGATTGAGTGCAATCTTAAGAATAGGTGGTTCTTTAATGTTTATCCTGATCTCACTTGGACTTGCACCTGAATTTTTAAGCAACGAGAACACTGGTGGTTTAATGGCTGGAGATATGATTCCCCCTCTTATGGTAACTTTTTTTATAGGGGTTATGCTTATGCCACTTCTTACATCTTTTGGACTAGTTGAATTTATAGGAACACTGATTGCACCTGTTATGAGAAAGGTTTTTAAAGTTCCTGGATATGCTGCAATCGACGCTTTAGCTTCATTTCTTGGAGATGGAACTATTGGAATTGTAGTCACTGATCAACAGTATCAAAAAGGTTATTACACTCAAAGAGAAGCTGCTATTATTGCGACATCATTCTCTATTGTTGGAATATCTTTTGCCGCAGTTGTTGCAGATTTATTAAAATTTTCTAAAATATTCTGGGTATTCTATGGAACTATCGCTTTCTCAACAGTTGTTGCTGGATTTATAATAGCTAGATTACCTTTAAAAAAGTTTAAAAATGAGTATTATGATGGGAATAAAGTGGATGACAATGGGGCTAAAAGTTTTGCTGAAGCTCTTCATTTAGCCACTACTACAGCTGGAAAAGCCTCTGAAAAAGAGATTGTTGTGGACTCTCTTTTCAAGGTTTTAGTTATCTATATAACTTTTATTCCAGTTATTATGTGTGTGGGATCTATCGGTTTAGTTATTGCTGAAAATACAAGTTTCTTCAATATACTATCTATGCCTTTAATGCCAATTTTAAGAGGACTTGGATTCACTCATGAGGTTGCATCTCAAATGGCTCCAGCTATGATTGTTGGTTTCTCTGATATGTATCTACCAGCTCTATTTATCGAGAATACAACAAGTGAAGTTGCAAGGTTCATCGTTGGAACTCTATCTTTTGCACAACTAATATTCCTAAGTGAAACTGGAATGATATTAGTTAATTCAAAAATGGGATTCTCTATACTTGATGTAGCTAAGTTCTTTATTTTAAGAACTGCTATAACATTCCCTATTATCTACTCTATAGCTATGATTCTTGTTAAATTTGGGATTTTAAGCTATTAAAAAAGAGCTCAAAAGAGCTCTTTTTCTTTTCCAATTTTTACGAGAATCTACACTCCACTTTATCCACTCTTTTCTTTGTCATAACAATCTGCCAAAGAGCTAAATCTCTAGCTCTAAAAGCTCCTGCACAAGTTAAAATATAGTATTCCCACATTCTTTTAAATCTCTCATCATAGTTCTCTTTTATATTATCCCAGTTCTTTATAAATCTCTTATGCCATTCCATAAGTGTTTTATCATAATCTGGTCCAAAATCATGCCAATCCTCCATATAGAAGTTATCCTCCATGGCTTCCCCTATTCCCTTTATTCTTGGAATAGCTCCATTTGGGAATATATACTTAACTATCCAAGGATCAGTTCCCTTTCCTGAATCCAATCCTCCAATTGTGTGCAATAAAAATACTCCATCATCTTTTAATAGCTCATTCATCTTTTTCATATAGACCTTATAGTTTTCTGGTCCCACATGCTCAAACATTCCCACTGATACTATTCTATCAAATTGCATACCCTTTAACTCTCTATAGTCCTCATATAAAAACTCCACAGGTAACCCCTTACACAGCTCCTCTCCAAGTTTTATCTGCTCTTTAGATAAGGTAACTCCTGTGCATATTGCACCATATTTTTCAGCGGCATACTTCATAAAAGATCCCCATCCACACCCTACATCTAAAAGAGTCATACCTGGTTTTAACCCTATCTTTTTACAAATTAGTTCTAACTTTTGCTCCTGGGCTTCCTCTAAACTTTCTACACCTTTCCAGTATCCACAGCTATAGACCATTCTTTCATCCAACATATTTTTAAAAAGTTCATTTCCTATATCGTAGTGATGATGTATATCCTTTTTACAACTGTTTATTGAATGGGATGAAAACACCCCTTTTAACTTCTCTTTCGCCGCTGCCAACATAACCTCTTTATCATATTTGCTTTTTAAATCAGCTCTTAAAACGTTGAATATAAATTGATCCAACTGTTTACAATCCCAAAGATTGTCCATATATGATTCTCCTAGACCTAAAGAACCATCCTTTAGAACTTGACTATAGAAGTAGTCGTCATTTACTATTATGTCCCAATCTCTCTCTCCATTAATTTTTATATCTGCAAAATTCAATAAATTTTCAACTGCTCTTTTAGTTTCCATGTATAGCCTCCTATTTTTTAATTTTTACGCACTCTATATACAAAATGATTTTTTGCTCTCCTTTAAATTAATTTTTAATTTTATAATAAAAAAAGACTAGATTATACTTCTAGTCTTACTTTTTATTAATCTCTATAAGCGAAGAAATGCTCACAATCTCCAAACTCTTTCTCTTTTAACTTCATTAACTCTTTTATAACTTCATTAAAATCGATATTTGAGAATTCTAAATCCTCATTTCCTCTATCTATAATAGTGAATCTATCATCATCGATTTTTGTTAAAGTTATTTTGTGAGCTTTTGAAAATGGTTTACCTTTTTTTGTAAACTCCTCTCTCTCCTCTTTACTAAACTCTACTTTTTCTCCAGTTTTCATCTCATTAACACACTCTAAAATAAACTCTTCAAATTTTTCTACTGTTATTTTTTTAGACATAGTAATTCACCTTTCCCTTAGATATATAATAATTTATTTTACTCTCTAACCTCTTCTTCTACAAAAGTTATATTTTTCTTTTTATTTTTTATATATTTTTTTATTTCAAAAATCTAAAGGAATTTTAGCCTTAAGTCAGTAGAGTAAAAGAGATAATCATATAAATAATTTAACTATAGTTTTACTATAAAAGGAGGCTAATATGGCTCTAAAAGAGGATTTTTATAAGGTTTTAGAAGTTAATAAAAATGCCAGTGAAGCTGAGATTAAAAAAGCTTATAGAAAACAAGCTAGAAAGTATCACCCTGACAAATTTAGTGCTTCAAGTGAGGCTGAAAAAGCTGAAGCTGAAAAGAAATTTAAGGAGGTCAATGAGGCTTATCAAATTCTATCTGACCCAGAGAAAAGAACTCAGTACGATAATTTTGGTCATGCTGCTTTTGAACAGGGAGGTGGCCCTAGTAGCTCTCAAAGTTATGGTCAGTATGGTGGTCAAAATTACCAAGATTTTAACTTTGGTAACTTCAACTTTAACTTCAATGATTTTGGTGGTGGAGATGAAGAGGATTTAGGAGATATCTTTGGCTCTTTCTTTGGAGGTAGAGGTTCTAGAAAAAGAGGTCCTCAGCCAGGTAGCGATCTCTCTATGGAGATTGAAATATCCTTAGAGGAATCTGCCAAAGGTGGAGAAAAAACTATTAGATATGCACGTACAGGAAAAAATGGTGCTCCAGAAGAGGTGGAAAAGAAATTTAAAATCCCTGCTGGTATAGCTGATGGTCAAAAGTTAAAACTTGCTAAATTTGGTAATGCTAGTACGAGTGGTGGTCCTCATGGAGATCTTTATATACATATAAAAATTAGACCAGACGAGCTTTTTGTAAGAGATGGATATGATGTTATCTGTAAAGTTCCTGTTAGTTACTATACTGCAGCTCTTGGTGGAGAGGTTGAAGTTCCTACTTTAAGCGGAAATAAAAAGATAAAAATCCCTGCTGGAACTCAAAGTGGAAAACGTTTTGCCCTTAGAGAGTATGGTATTTTTAATCCTAAGACTAAGAAAAAGGGAACTCACTATGCAGAGATAGTAATTGAAGTTCCTGTGGATTTAGATGAGGAGCAAAAAACTTTACTTAAAGAGTTCGATGAGAAACTAAAAGATAAAAACAGAAAGATTAAGACAAGTTTCTTAGAGAAAGTTAAAAGATTCTTTAGATTATGATTTATAAAATACGTTTAAAAACGGGTACTCCTTATGGTGTACCCGTTATTTTTAAGGGAGTTAGTCCATATGAAAAATCGGATATTTGAAAGTTTAAAGCCTTTTTTAGGAAAGGCTATATCAGCAGTGACATTGAAATCAGCAGAATCAGTTATAGATTTAATTCTCCCTCTTATAATGGCAGATATTATAGATAAGGGGGTGATGAAACAGGATATAGATTATGTTATATCCAGAGGATTATTTATGCTTATTGTGGCCACTGTAGGTTATATTAGTGCCATAATCTGTAACTACTACTCCGTTCAGGCCTCTCAAGGATTTGGAAAGGACCTTAGAGAAAAAATTTTTATAAAGATACAGAGTTTTGACTTTCATCAATTGAATAGATTTACCCAAGCCTCTCTTATAACTAGACTTACCCAGGATGTATCTCAAATAGTTATGACAACTTATATGTGTATGAGAATGATAATTAAAGGGATTGTAACAGGTATTGGAGCTATTATAATGTCTTTTATAATTAATCCATCTCTCTCCACTACACTACTTGTTATAGTTCCTACAGCTATCTATCTAACATATTTTTATATGAAAAAATCTATCCCTCTTTATAGTGAACTTCAAAAGAGACTGGATAGACTTACACAGATTATAAGGGAGAACCTTGTGGGTATAAGAGTAATTAAGGCTCTTGTAAGAGAGAGTGTGGAGAAAGAGAAGTTTCAGGATAGAAATACCAGTTTTGCCGAAAAAAATGTAGAATCTCAAAATCTTATTGATTCTCGAAGCCCTTTTATCGCCATGCTTTTAAATTTAGGAGTGTGTGCTATCCTATGGTTTGGTGGTAAAAAAGTGAGTCTTGGAAAGATGAAAGTGGGGGAGATTGTAGCTTTTGTAAACTATATAAGTATGATTCTTTTCTCCTTAAATGCACTCTCTTTTCTTTTCACACTTTTTAGTAAAACTGTTGTTTCCTCTAAAAGAGTAAATGAAGTTTTGGAGGAGAGTGTGGATATCCCTAAAGATATGCCTCAGGAATCTATAGATTCAGATATAGCTATCCAGTTTAAAAACGTATACTTCTCCTATGAAAAAACTCCACCTTGGGTATTGGAAAATATAGATTTAGAGATTAAAAAAGGGGAGAACGTTGCTATAATCGGTGGAGTTGGAGCTGGAAAAACAACTCTTATCAGTCTTATCCCTAGATTCTATGATGTTTCTAAAGGAGAGATTTTAGTAAATGGTATAGATGTTAAAAACTATACTCTTAAGACCCTCAGAAAAAAAATAGGTATTGTTATGCAAAAATCCTTTCTTTTCTCTCAAAATATTGAGGAAAATATTAGATGGGGAAAACCTCAAGCGGATGAAAATGAGATAAAAGCCGCTATAAAAGCTGCTCAAGCAGATGAATTTATATCCACCCTTCCTCAAGGGCATAAAACTATGGTATCCAAAGGGGGAATGAATTTCTCAGGTGGTCAAAAACAGAGAGTATCCATAGCAAGAACTCTAATAAAAGAGTGTGAGATACTAATTTTTGATGATAGTTTCAGTGCCTTAGATTTCATAACAGAATCAAAATTAAAGAAAGAGATTTTGAATTTAAAAAAAGAAAAAACTGTAATAACAATCTCTCAAAGAATCTCATCTATAAAAAAAGCTGATAAAATTGTGGTTCTAGATAATGGAAAAATAGTTGGTATTGGAACTCATAATGAGCTTCTAAAAAGTAGTGATATCTATAAAGAGATCTGCCAATCTCAAGAGATATGTTCTAGGGAGGATGAGATAGATGAGAGTAAAAAATAAAGTTTTAAAAGGTCTTTTTCCATATCTTTTAGAACATAGAAAAAAACTTATCTGGTTATGTTTTATAGCTATTTTAGGAAATGGTTTAAATCTAATTGGACCCTATCTTATAGGAAAAGGCATAAATACACTTAGGTTTCAAATGAGTAGTTCCGATTTTCTAACCCTTGGAAAAATCACATCACTTCTTGCAGTAGTATATCTTTCTGGAGCGACTTTAACCCTTATTCAAAATATAACTATGAACAGAATTTCTCAGCAAATAGTATGGAAAATGAGAAAAGAAAGTTTTGAAAAACTTCATAAATTTTCCTTAAAATTTTTTGACAATAATTCACACGGAAATATAATTAGCATAATGATAAATGATATTGACAATATCAGTAGTTCCATCTCTCAAATCGGGACACAAGTTATAGTGAGTATTCTTACTATAGTTATAACTCTGGCAATTATGACATATATAAGTCCTACACTCACATTAGTACAACTGATTTTGGTCTCTATCACAGGGATTTTTTTAAGAAAACTTACACTTAAAGGTCGTGAAAAAACAAGGGAGCAACAGAGATATCTTGGAGAGGTCAGTGGATACATTGAGGAGATACTTATGGGAGAACCTGAAGTAAAAGCCTTTACCTATGAGGAAAAAGTCATTGAACGATTTCAAGAACTCAATGGAAAGTATAATGAGAATGCAGTAAAGGCATATTTTTTTACAGGTTTTGGATATCCAACTTTAAACTATATTGGAAACATGGGCTATGCTCTTATAGTTCTTATAGGTTCTATCTTTATTCTAAGGGGTGAAATAACCTTGGGAGGACTTTCCAGCTTCATAATCTACTCTAGAATGTTTAATCGTCCTATGGCTAATATCTCTGATGTTTATAGTATAATTCAAACTGTTATGGTTAGTGCAGAGAGATACTTTAATCTAATTGGACAGGAGGAGGAGCTGGAATCAGGGCAGAAAAAAGTGGTAACAGAGACCACTAAAGGGGATATACGCTTTGAAAATGTAACTTTTGGATATAGCTATAAGCAAAGGACAATTGATTCTCTCTCCTTTGAAGCTAAACCTGGAAATATGGTTGCAATAGTTGGTCCCACTGGAGCTGGAAAAACAACTATTACCAACCTCTTAATGAGATTCTACGATATTGATTCTGGAAAAATACTGATAGATGGAATCAATATAAAAGATTATTCAAGAAGTGAACTTCGAAAACTTTTTGGTATGGTACTTCAAGATACATGGATTTTTACAGGTAGTATTAGGGAGAATATTTTATATGGTAGTGAAGATATCAGTGATACTGAACTTTTCCGTGCAGCCAAACTAGCATGTGCCAATGATTTTATAATGAAGCTACCCCAAGGCTATGAAACTCAAATAAGTGAAGATAATATGATTTTATCCCAGGGACAAAAACAACTTATTACTATAGCTAGAGTTATTTTAAAAAATCCTAGATTTCTTATTTTAGATGAAGCCACAAGTGGTGTTGATACAAGGACTGAAATGAGATTACAAAAAGCTATGCAAAACTTAATCCATGGCAGAACTAGCTTTGTAATAGCCCACAGACTATCCACTATTAAAAGTGCCAATCTTATTTTAGTGGTGAAGGAGGGTAAAATCGAGGAGCAGGGAACTCACAGTGAGCTTATGAGTAAGAGAGGGTTTTACTATACAATGTTCAATGAGCAATATGCAAATTAAAAGCTAAGTAGAGTTTAATCTACTTAGCTTTTTTTTAAAATTTAATGCTAACTCCCCCTGAAACTTTCCAGGAGTTATCCTCTGAGAATATATATTTATACTCTCCATAAAAAGATAGTCCATTCCAAAGATTTCCCACTTCAGCTTTTACACCAATCTCTTTAGAGAATCTATTTCTATTTTTTAAATCAATCTCTCCAACCTCTCCACCTATATTATCAATTTTAAATTTAATATAGTCATCTAAACTATTGAGCTCCTGTTTTACTCCAAGACTCATCGCTATATCCAGTGCTCCCCTTCCAACTTGAAAAATCTTACCAATATCAGTTCCAATATATCCACTATTTAACATACCATTTAATTTATCTAAATTTAAATTATAAGTTCCATTACTTTCATTTATATTTTTTTGAAATATTCCAACACTTTCCACTTTTAAGACCGGTTCCAAAAATACCGTATCAAAATTATATTTCTTAGATACTTTTCCTAAAATTCCCACATAATAATTTTTAATATCTGAAGATAATCTCTCATCTAAACTTTCAAAAGTTATATCTGAAAAATCATTGCTATACTCTAAGTATCCCAGCTTTACATCTCTTTTTAGATCACCCTTTGAATACCCTACAAATAAACTACCAAAGGCATTTAACTCATCTGTATGCCCTATAATATTTTCATACCCACTTTTTTTATCTTTTAAAAGGAGTATCCTAAAATATAGCTCTCTCTATCTGTTGCCTCTGTTTTTTTAGATATTTGATTTAATATAGTTTCATTTGTAAATACTATTGCGTCATTTGTTTGATAAATTAAGGATGGAAAATATCCTCTTCCAAAAATCTTATCTAAATACCATTCAAACTGCTCTCCACTCTCTGAAGATGTCAAAATATCAAACAACTTATCTTTCAACTTATTGTTTGAATCATAGTAGATCTTCTCTAAGTATTGCCCTAAAACATCATCAGTTAATACTTCAAAACTATTTCTTTCAAACACATAAACTCCATCCTTTTTAATTACCTCATATAAGATGCTGTTACTTTTTACGGTTTCAAAGTTTTCTGGAATGGATGAATCTAAATTTAAAATCCCTTTATCTGTATAGTTAGCTCCTGTGTAACTTCTACCTATATAGGCTGTATCAAATAGCATTGTACCTGGAGAGTATATAGTTCCTTCACTTTCCATAACTAACTTTCCATCTAAGGATATATCTTGAACATTAATTTTTTCCTTATTTATAGTTCCCCAGTTATAAACTGTTCCCCCATAATTAAGCATACCATATTCACCTAAAAGTTAGATATTCCCTGAACTTGCATTCTCTATGCTTCCAGTTCCTAAAAGCTGAATTGCCACAGTATTATTTGAAAAAGGCATAACTGCATTTATTACTCCATTGTTTTCAGCATACCCTTCATTTAATATATTCATACCTACTCCACCATAGGATAGAATATTAATTGTTCCACTACTTTGATTTATTATTGTTCCTCCATTGGACCCCTGCATACCCACTAATGTTTGAATTTCAGGTAGTCTATTTAAAGAGATTGTGTCCTCATTTTCTATTGCATACCCCTCCTTTTCACTTCCCATTCCAATTTTATTTGACATATCCACTACTAGACTGCCTCCTAGTGGAGCTTCACTTGTTTTTAAATCAGTTCCTTCATAAAAAACATTATTATAAAATATATATTTTTCAACTACTGGTTTTGGAGCAACTGGAGTAGACGGATCAGGTATTGGCTCAACAGGAATTGGTGGTTTTACTGGAGGATCCACCGGAGGCTTTATTGGAAGTTTTCCACTATTCTCTCTGGAGTAAGCTGAACCGTTTTTTAGGTGATACTCCTCCTCTTGATTTTTAAAATACATAAGGTCAGACCAAAATATCAACCCTTTGCTTGAGGCAAAAATTTTCCCATTCTGTACAAGTAAAAGAAGTAGTAAAAATCTAAATTTCTTCATATTTTTCCTCCTATTCTATAACTTATTTTTGATAGATATACCATATGAAACACTCACTTCTTTTAACCTTTTTAACTTTCTCTTTTTTTGACTCGCGATTCAAAAAAATGTTGACTTTTCCAAGAATTTGAACTATAATTCAATTAAGGTAAGAAATTTTTTAAACTTTTTCCAAAAAACCAAATAAAAAAAAGACTCTTATTATAGAGTCTTTTTTTATAAGAAACAATGGAGGTACAATTATGTCTTTAATAACTATTGCCAATACAGGCGAAGTTATAAAAAATCAACTTTATTTAATCAATTTAATCGATGACTTTCACTACAATCTTCAAAGTAAAGAGGATAAAATTAACTATATACTAAACTTCAATCTAAATCAATTTCCAGCTTTTTTAAGAGATGATTTAGTTCATATTGAAGCTGAACAGGAACTAGAAAAATATCGTTCAAAGTTTTTTCCAGAACTTCCATCTAGATGTGGAGCACAATTTGCATTTGAAAAATTAACAGATCTTTTAACTGCAACTAAGATGTATGGATGGAAAGGTACAATTTGCAAGGTATCTGTGGATACATCACAAGAGTATACACTATCTAAGCACAATGCTGATATTATATCTGAAATTAGAAATTCAGACTTTAAGAGTATTTCAGATAGTATAAAGGAGTATTGGACTGGGGATATTAAGTGGGAAAAATGTCACGATAGAGATATACATTTTTTACCTACAACTGAGTATCTAATTGAAGGAAAAATCAATATTATTGAAACTTTAGATAAAACATTATAACAAAAGAGGAAGTTTTTATAAACTTCCTCTTATCTCTTTCACTTGATTTATTACTATTCCAACTATTCTTACAAATATAATTGATATGAAGAACATAGCTAAAGTTGTAGCTGCCACTCCAAAGTTATACCAGAATATCCCTCTATTTTGATCTATACTTCCAATATACTTAGAATATTTTAAAATCGCCGTAGATCCTATAGCTAAAGGGAATGTAAATGATGCATATACCGGTGTGAATTTAAGTTTTATAATCTTTACCATCGATATATATAGTAACCCTGTCATAAATATTCCCAATGGAAATAAAAAACCTACCATTGCTGGGTTTGGAGTTTGAAATGCAACTAAGTATCCAGCTAAACAAAGATTAGGTGGAGCTGCCATTATAGCAAATGTTGGAAGTCTAGCATCATCTATCTTTTCAACAAATATAATTCTATAAAGCATCATAGGAAGCATAACTATATAAAAAGCAAATCCTACATAAAAAATTCCTTTAGCTAATTCAGGCATTCCCATAACTGCTGAATCCACTGAAGCAACAACAACACCTATTGGTGGAACAAACCAACTTGGAACCATATGCTCTATATTCCAAGAACGAAATCTATGATATATAAATGATACTCCAAATATTAGATGTAAAAATATACATAGTAGCCATAACCCTTTTCCTAATGCTGGTGAAAATTCATAAAGAACTACTGAAAAGTTCATCAATGCCATGTCTAAAGTTGGTATAAAGCTTCCTAGTGTAGGGTGCTTCAGCTCCTCTTTAAAAACGTCAAAGTGAAGTATATTTTTTATTATAATTGGTAATAGTAGCATTAAAGATATGAAGTTTCCCACATATAAAGCCCTTGGATCAAGTACCACTGCCACTGCTCCACTGACTCCAGATACACCTAAAGCTAAACCTGTAAGAGCCACTGGCAAATACTTAAAATAGTTTTTTAAATTTTTCATTTTCCTCGCCTCTGTTTTCATTCATTATTTTAAACATAGTATATCATTTTTTGAATCACGGTTCAACTTTTTTTATGTTTTATTTTAAAAAACCAACTATACTTTTTCTGAACTATTATACATTTTTTTACTATTCTTTCTTTTTTTATATGGAACAATTTTTTACTTAATCTCCCTCTGCTATAAGTTTAAATCTATATTTTTTTTGATTATAATATATCTTTGAATACTCTAAAACTTCCCCTTTTTTCAAGTAGGTAGTATTTTCTGCTAAAAGTATCGGCTCATTTCTCTTGAGTCTCAATGCACTTGCAACATAGTCACTGGGAATCTCAGCCAATATCTCCCTTTCGCTATTTCCTATCTCCAATCCAATTTTCTTTATATAATCAAATTTAGATTCCAATAGATTTTTCTCTTTTAAGTCTGGCAATAGCTTTACACTTATATAACTTTCCTCAAATACAGCTGGGATTTCATCTATCTGTCTAACCCTTTCCATTCTCCAGACTTTTTCCCCCTCCTCTATACCTAAAATTTTAGATATGTTTTTAGGGCAGGGTATCTTTTCAAAGGCTAAAAGTTTATTTTCTGGAACCAGTCCCATCTCACAAACTTTTTGAGTAAAGCCACGTAATCTATTTAGAGGTAACTCTATTTTTTTTTCATAGCTTGAAACATATGTTCCCTTCCCTTGAGTTCTTTCCACCAATCCCTTTATTGTTAAAGAGTCTATAGCTTTTTTAGCTGTCATTCTACTGATACCATATTTTTTTGAAAGTTCATTCTCTGATGGGATTATATCTCCTGGCTTTAGCTCTCCACTCTCTATCATCTCCAAGAGAATACCTTCAAGTTGAGCATATATTGGAATGTGTGAATTTTTATCTATCATTATAAAAGCCCTCCTAGAATATACTTTTTATCATATTTTATCATATTTTCAAAAAAAGAAGCCAGCATTTTATGCTAGCTTCCTAAATTTTACCACTCTAATTTAAGCTTTTTTTGAGAATATATAGTCATCAAGTAGATTTCTCATCTTAGTGACTCTTCCACCATAAACTATATGAACATTGTTATTATCTGGAATAATTATCCCATTAGGTTTTGATTTTTTAATTAACTCCTCATTGATTAAAGCTCTATCTTTTATCTCTATTCTAAGTCTAGATATACAGTTATCCACATCAACTATATTTTTTACTCCTCCAAGACCAGTTATTAGCTCCTCGGCTATTTTATTGTCCTCTGTTCCCAGAGTAGTTTTTCTATCATCTGAAAACTCCTCACTCTCGTCAAAGTCACTATAACTTCTTCCCATTGTCATAACATTGAATTTTTTTATTACAAAGCTATATGCAAAGTAGTAAAGTCCAAAGAAGATTGGTCCTAAGAATAGGAATAGATACCATTTTGTTTGCATACCTTGCAGCGTTCCAAAGACAAACCAGTCAATTATTCCACCTTGAATATTTCCAATTGTTACATTGAACATAGCTGGAACCATAAATGCAAGTCCTGCAAGTATTGAGTTAACAAACCAAAGCATTGGAGATATAAAGATAAATGTGAACTCTATAGGCTCAGTTATACCTGTTAGTATAACAGCTGTCAACCCTGGAATAAAGTATTTAACTAACTTTTCTCTCTTTTCAGGTAAAGCACACTTATACATTGCAAATATAGCTGCTGGCATACCAAATACCATATGTAAGATTTTTCCTTGAGCTAAGTACTGTGTTGCTCTTGGAGAGAAAGCTACATGATTTTCTAACTCTGCAAAGTAGATGTTCAGTGCTCCCACCTGAGTGTGTCCAGCTACATTTTCAATTCCACCAAGAGCGGTAAATCTAAATGCCTGATTTAAGATATGATGTAACCCTGTTGGATTTATGGCTTTCTCTAAGAATCCATATAGAAAAACTCCAAATATCTGTAACTTTGATATAACTGTTCCTAAACTCATGATAACATCATTTATAAATGGCCAAACATAAACTAGAGCCATTCCAACTATAGGCATAAATAGCGCAGCTGCAATAGGGACAAATCTTTTTCCACTATAGAATGTAAGTGATGGATGTAACTCTATCTGTCTAAATCTATTATGAATAACCACTCCTAGAAGTCCAGCTATCATTCCACCTATAACATTCATATTATATACAAATATTCCTAAAACACTTGTAAATTGCGAGTTATGAAGAGTTGCGTCAACTGCAGACATACCCTTTGTATCCATAAGATACTTAATCGACGTTGTAGATGAGTTAAACCCCTGCACTCCTAGAAGGTAGTTCATTCCCACAAGCATTGCTATATAACCAACAACTGATGAATAAACTGCAACCTCTTTATCTCTTTTAACAACTCCAAGTGGAATGGCCATAGCGAATAGCAGTGGCAATTGTCCAAATGGAATTCCAGCTAATTTTCTAATAAAACCTAAAAAAGTTTGTGCTCCCTCTCCTTGAAGAAATGGTAAAAACTTTACTATATTTGGATTTTGTAATGCTGCTGATAATCCCAAAAATATTGCCATGAATGACAGTATTGATATTGGAAATAGTAGCGTTTTCCCAAAACTTTGAAGATCTTTTTTAAATTTTTGCATATTAATACCCCTTTTACTATTTTCTCTCAATTAATATATTTAAAATCTCCTGCCCTTTTATTTTGTATACTTTTAATACCTCTAATTTTTCCTCAAACATATTGCTTAAGAAAACTCCCTCGTTAAATACTAACTCTATCTCTTGTCCAGTTGGATTGAACACTCTTATGAATGTATCTCCAGTGTTTTCACTCTCTTTTAATGCACTCACTACACATCCATTTAACTTTAAATTTAGATTTGTAGTGATATTTTTTCTAACATTTGGAATATTTATATTGAATCTATTGAACTCTTTTAATTGATATCCCTCTATTGGAGTTAAAAACTCTTTTGCTTTTTCACTGTTATTTCTATCTGTTTTTATAAATGTAAATCCTAGATTAAAGTTGAAACTCTCCTTATATAACTGGTTATCTGGAGTCTCTATCTCTATTCCAGATGGTCTTCCCGGTCTATTTATAAGCTCTCTTTTTCCCAAGTGTGAAAAAGTTCTAAATAGAGTTATAAATATCTTACTATCTACAACCTCATACTCTTTTAGTCCATATGAGAACATTGCAGCCTCTCTCATATCATCCTTAAGTGAAACATATGAGTTAAATGTTTCAATGGACACTGGTTTTTCAGCCCATCTATCACTTTCCCAAATACTTAACTCCTTTTCAAAGTATACTGGCTTTTCCACAACGCAAAGATGTGAATCTGATTCAACTTTATCAGTTAAAATCTCTGTATTTAAAACTGCTCTAAATCTTGTATCCTCTAAATAGTTAGTGTGATCTATAGATAGATTTACAACATCTTTATCCACTATTGAGATAGTCACTTTAAATGTAGCTTTTCCATCTAAAATCTTCTCATCTCTAGAGTTCTGATTTTTAGGTAGCTCATATGTTAAATTATATTTTAAAACAGATTGAGTTTCTGATTTTAAAACTTCACACTCATCTATTTTTACATCTTTAGAATCTATAATTAGATCTTTATGTGGAGGTGAATAGTCATAACTATCCCCAGCGTCTCCACTGCTCTCTATATAGAACACATTCTCTATAACTCTATTCTCCTCTTTTATTAAAAGATTAAGTCTATTGTTTTCCACATAGATTTTATATAAACTATTTTCAATAGATGTATCTAATTTTTTCTCATCTCTCAATGAGTAGTTATCTCCATCCTCATAGCTTAAATATTTAGTAGATAATCCCTCTATCTCATCTATTACAAATGAAACTTTACTCTTAAAAACTTTAATATCTAAAAGTCTAGCTGCCACCTGTCTATCTATAAGACCAGCATCTACAATCTCCTGATCAAGTAGTAGATACTCTATCTCTCTATCCCCATTTAAAATCTTAAAATCACTTGTTCTTGTGATAAACTCCATCTCAATTTTTTCATTGATTCTCTTATATGGTAGATAGTTATAAAGAGTTACTATATTTCTATTTTCACTTGTTGAAGCTAGAGATATAAGTCTCATATATAGCTCTATTTGAGTATCCAGTATCTCCTTTACCTGAGTTAATCTCTGTTTTATATCTCTATTTACTAAATCTGAGTTACATCCACCAATACTATCATGAGCATGTGCTCCAAAAAGCTCTTTTAAACATTTTTCAAATATCTCATGTGGGTAGTCAATATTTAACTCTTTTCCCAGTAGTGCTAAAGGTTCTAAAACATTGTATATTTTATACTCCAACTCTGTATTCAATAGTTTTATATCCATTCTAGTTGATGTTATAGTCTTATGAATTCTCGCATGTTTACTATGGTTTAGTTCACCCTCTACGCTCTCTAAAACCAGTCCCTTTAAACTCTTTACATAACTTTCAAAGTCCGATACAGAAACTTTATCACCCTTATAAAACTCCTTTATATTCTCCATAATTGAGTGTATATTCTTTTGAATTGGCATCTGATCATGACCATTCATTATAAGTCTAGAATCTCCAGCTGAATATTTGTCCAGAACTTTCATTATCTTATCCATTCTAGCTTTTAACTCATCTCTATCACTCTCTAAATACTTAGCTCCTTGATAACCAGTGGCCAGATTAACTCCAAATATTACACTTCCATCTATCCCTTTCCATAGAAAATCTGATTTCTCAGCTTTTAACTCACTGTAGCCTCTCCAGAAAAAAGTGCTATCTATTCCAAATTGTGAGTATATTTGAGGCATTTGAGCTGAGTGTCCAAAAGTATCAGGAGCATATCCCACTTTCATTACATCTCCATACTCCATTGCCTTTTTCATTCCATAGTATAGATTTCTGATAATAGATTCTCCATGAACTAGCAGTAAATCTGTTTGTGTATACCAAGGTCCAACTCTAAGAGCACCTTTTTTTACTAGATTTTCTGTTCTCTCTCTCCACTTTGGAGCAAACTCTATAAAATCATCAAGCATTACACTTTGACCATCTAAAACATAGATTATATCCTCATTTTTTTCTAAAAACTCTATAACTTCAAACATGTGATTTCTAAGAAGTACCTGTGTTTCAGCTTTTGTAAAATACCACTCTCTATCCCAATGTGTATGCATCAATATTTTTATATCTCTACTCATTTTATTACCTCTTTGTTCTTTTTTTAAATTTATTATAATCTAACAGAACAAAAAATCGTAATCCTTTTTTATGGATAATTATCCATTTTGAACTCTATTTATTAGCTCATTAATCATAATTATCATATGTAGCTGTTGTTCACGAGCTATAGCGTCCAATTTATCTATTGAAATATTGTGAGTAAAGGTAAAATCACATAACTCATCCAGTGAACTTCCAGATTTTGTTATGGCTATAACTGTTTTTCCTCTATCCTTAAACTTTTTAGCCACATGCTTCACTCTTAAAGTTTCACCAGAGCTAGATAGAATAAAAAGTATAAAGTCATCAAACTGCTCTATCATTCTCTCTTCACTCACTACAATGGCTTGAAATCCCAGATATAGTAGCTGTCTTTGAAAATATGAAGCTGTTATTTGAGAAGCTCCAAGTCCATATATCAATATCTTTCTATTCTCTTTTATTACCTCTGCCACCTCTTGAACATCTTGAAAGTTTATATTCTCTATATAAAAAAATGTATTATTTATACTTAAACTCTTTGAACTTTGCATCTTCTCTAGGTCCTGTTCAATGGAGTATTTCAATTCACTAAACCCTTTAAACCCCAACTTTTTACAAACTCTATTTACACTTGCTTGAGAAGCATAAGCCTCTTCACATAATCTAACCACTGAATATTTAGGGATTTTATCAAAGTTTTTTTCAATAAAATCTAAAATATTTTCCTCACTCTTGGTAAATTTTGCCTTTAACTCCCTTGTTTGTAACAGATTTATAACTTTATACTCCATTGAAACCACCCTTCTATTTTTATATTAATTAGATATTAACATATTATCTTAGTGTTGGCCAATACTCCTTATTTGCTTCAATTAGTGCATCTAAAATTTTTCTAGCTTTTTTAGCATCTACCACCGCTCTATTCAGTGTTAAAGCTTGAAGTGCTTTAGCATATGAACCTTCAAACCATGCCTCCACTGTCAATCTCTCATAGGCAAACTGCTGCTCCATAAGCCCCTTATAAAATGTTCCTATCTTTCCGACTCCAAATGGTCTTGGTCCATTGATACCCAGTGTAGCTGCTACCTCTACCATCACATCATCATCTAAGTTAGATATCAGTCCATTGTTTTGAACTATCACTATATAGATTCTATTTTCATTGAAGGCTATAGACTCTGCAACTTCAACAATCATCTCTCCATGAGCATCATTATGAACTACATTGGACTCTCCCATACTACCTCTTACAGCTATCTCTTTACACTCTTCAAACACTCTTTTCTCTCTTCCATTCATAACTTCATTGGCTCTAGTGTAGTTTGGATCAAGTTTTGCCCTCTTATATTCAGGATAGTAATAGTATTGTAAGTATGTATTTGGCATATAGTCTGGGAAATCCACTAGCATATCTCTTACCATTGCATATGTATCCAACCATGACTGGTCTCTTTGCTCTGCATCAGCTGGTTTAAATCCAGAGTTTAAAGTTATATCCTTTAGTTTAGGAACTAGATCTACCCCATTTTTATCATAGATATTTGTGAACCATCCAAAGTGGTTTAACCCAAAGTACACCGGTTCAAACTCATTTGAATCCATCCCTAAAAGTCTTCCATATGATCTTAGAAGATTTACTGGTTGATCACATATATTTAATATTTTCTTGTCATTTGGAAAGGCTTTTTTAAGTGCATCTGCCACTATTGCCGCCGGGTTTGTATAGTTTAAGAACCAAGCTTCTGGAGCATATTTTCTAACTTCCTCTATAAGTTTTATCATATCTCCAATGGATCTCATTCCATAAGCGAATCCACCTGGTCCACAAGTTTCCTGTCCAATTGCTCCCAAACTCAGTGGTATCTTCTCATCTAGTTCTCTCATCTTATATCCACCAGTTCTAATCTGACAAAATACAAAATCAGTTCCTGTAAAAGCTACCTCTGGTGATGTTGTATATTCAAAATCCACAGTTGGATACTCCTCTTTAAAAAGAACCTTTGCAAACTCCCCTATAATCTCTTGTCTCTCTGGATTATTATCAAAAAGTACAACTCTTTTTAATGGAAAAGTTCCCTTTCTCTTACAAAGAGCTTTTAAAAGACCTGGTGTCCAAGTGCTTCCTCCACCTGCTATAGTTATTGTAAACTCTCTTTTATCCATAATTTTCACTCCCTCTAAAATTGTATAGTTGTATATACAACTAATATATAATAAAAATTTAGAGTTGTCAATTTTTTTATGTTATAATCAATTTAAAAAGTAACAAAAGGAGTCACATATGTTAAATAGTCGTTCAACTTTAATTTTACAAAACCTAATACTACATAAAAATAGAGAAGAGTCTAAAAGAGCTTTCAGAAGAACTTGGAGTAAGTAAAAGAACTGTTCGTTATGAGTTAGAAAAAATCTCTGAACTCTTAAGTGAAAACTCTCTTGATAACATTGAGATTTCAAAAGGTATTGTTAGGATATCTAACTTTAAATCTTTAGAGGCGTTTTTAAAAGATAACTATGATAAAACTACTTTCTCTTCTGAAGAGAGAGAACTGTACATTCTTATGTTAATTCTTTTTAAAAGAGTTATCAATCAAGTGCAACTTTCTGAGGAACTAGATATTAGTAGAAGCACTATTAAGCTTCATTTAAAAGATCTTAAAGAAACTCTTGATAAATATCATCTATCTTTAGAAATATGTCATAAAAAAGGGCTTGAACTAGTTGGAAAAGAGGAGGATATTAGACAGTGTCTTTTAAAGTTTCTAACAACTATTAAAAATAGAAAGAATATATTTTTCAAAAATATCTTAAAAGAGTATTTGTCTGTTAACGAAGAGGGAGTTAAACTGTTTTTAAACTACTGTCAAAAAATTATGGATAGAATAATCTCTGATGAAGCTTACCAGATTATTAAAAACTACCTTAAAATAACTATTCTTATGGTTAGAGCTGGGCACCATATAGATAAAATTAAAAATGAAAGCTTCTTAGAAAACACAAAAGAGTATGAAGCTGTTAAAAAAGGGAGTACACTTTTAGAAGCTCATTACGATATTGAACTTTCTAAAGTAGAGTATCTAAAAATCACAGACTACTTTTTAGGAAGTCACACATATAACTTAAACTATTCATATTATGAAAACTGGGTAGAGATGGATTACTAAATCACATAAAACCTACTATATATAGTATTGAACTTGAAAACTCAATATATCAAGAGGTTTTAGAAAGTTATCCACAACTTTTTGATATTACTTCTGAAGTTTTAGAGGGACTTGAAAAAAATACCACAATTACTGACAAAGATAATCTTTTATCACAACTAAAAGAGCTCCTTGATTCAACATCATGCTAAGGAAGCTGCTAAGGCTGGGGCACATATTGGAACAATTCCATACCCTGTTCTTTGTAAAATGTTAGAGCACCGCTGGAATCGCTAAGTTTTTAGCTGATTGGAATAGATAATCTACACACACTTTATCAAATAGAGAAGGCTAGATATTTAAGATATCTAGCCTTCTTTCATTAGCTTATTTTCTATTTATAGTAGTTAATTAAACACCCATCTACTAAGATTTTTCTCTCTGTATCTGTTAAGGCTTCTAGTCTTAACTCAATCTCTTTTATATCCTCATTTTTAGTTGAGATTACATAACCTTTTATACTATCATCTTTATTTTCAATAGCTGATTTAATATCCTTTATATAGATATAGTCATCATTTTCAAAGTTAATATCCTGCTTTACTATAAATGGAATCATACCCCAGTTTATTAAGTTTGATCTATAACGCTTCGTTGCATACTCTTTAGCTATATTAGCCCATCCACCTAATACTTTTTGACAAGAAGCAGCTTGCTCTCTAGCTGATCCATCTCCAGGTTTATTAGCGTAAATTGTACTTCCTATTCCAATCTCTAGTGGTTTAGCTCCCTTATCTATTCCTTGGATTTTGTTCAATACTTTTTCTAAATCCCCAACAAATGGATTTTCACCATTTTCTCTTAAAATTTCAGCTTTATGTATCTCTTTAGCCTTTTTTGTATAATCAGGAACTCTTCTTGAAAGAGTAAACTCTGCAAGTCTCATAGGGTTTGAACGATATGATGATGTTTCTCCTGATGGAATAAGCTCATCTGTTGTTGTAACAGGATCATTTATAACTGCACAAACTTTTAAAAGCATATCTTTTGTTAGTGCTGGCATTTTTGGCCAATCTATTATGTTTGGTCCATAGATTAAATCTGATGACTTAGGTTCCTCAAACCCATCATACACTTTATTTTTATAAACTTTATCATTAAATTTGTATTTTGGTTTTGTAAACTCTATATTTAACTCAGTTGCTGCTGTTAATCTTCCACCATTAATAGCTGTTGCTGCAATAGATCTAGCATCCATTAGAGCTACCATAGAGATTTGACCCTCTCCAGGTTTTGATCCTTCTCTACTCGGGAAGTTTCTAGTTGTATGTCTAAGACTTAACTGTCCATTAGCAGGAGTATCTCCAGCACCAAAACATGGTCCACAGAAAGCCGATCTTACAACTGCTCCGCTTTCCATTACTTTAGCGATTGTTCCATTTTTATTTAACTCAATATATGTTGGCTGACTTGATGGATACACACTTAAAGTAAAATCTACACCTACAGATTTATCCTTTAAAATATCTGCAGCATCAACTATATTGTCGTAAGTTCCTCCTGCACATCCAGCTATAACTCCTTGCTCTGCAAAAAGTGAACCATCCTTTATTTTACTTTTCAAATCTATTTTCATTCCCTGCTCAAGAGCTTCAGCTTCAACTTTTGTTAGTATCTCATCTAGATTTTCTTGTAACTCTTTTATTGAATAAACATTACTTGGATGGAAAGGTAGAGCTATCATAGACTCTATTTTATCTAAATCTACAACAACCATTCCATCATAGTAAGCCACCTCTTCAGGTGATAACTCTTTATACTCCTCTACTCTTCCATGCTCTTCTAAATACTCTTTAACTTTATCATCTGTTTTCCAGATAGATGTTAAACATGTAGTTTCTGTAGTCATAACATCAATTCCATTTCTAAACTCTACATCTAGATTTGATATTCCCTCTCCTACAAACTCCATTACTTTATTTTTTACATATCCACTTTTAAATACAGCTTTTATTATTGTAAGAGCTATATCTTGAGGTCCAATACCCTTTTTAGGTGCTCCCTTTAAATAGATACCAACAACTCCTGGATATTTAATATCATAAGTTTTACTTAAAATCTGCTTTACTAACTCTCCTCCACCTTCACCAATGGCCATAGTTCCTAAAGCTCCATATCTAGTATGGCTATCTGAACCTAGTATCATCTTTCCACATCCAGCCATAGTTTCTCTCATATACTGGTGAATAACTCCTTGATGTGGTGGAACATAGATTCCTCCATATTTTTTAGCTGCTGACAATCCAAACATATGATCATCCTCATTTATTGTTCCTCCAACAGCACAAAGAGTGTTGTGACAATTTGTTAAAACATATGGAATTGGAAACTTTTCAAGTCCACTTGCTCTAGCTGTTTGAATTATTCCAACATAAGTTATATCGTGTGATGCTAAGCAATCAAATTTTAAACTTAAATTTTCCATATTATTTGAAACATTATGATCAGCTAAAATTTTATAAGCAATAGTCCCCTTTTTTAAATCCTCTTTATTATATTTTATACCAGATTCCTCTGATATAATCTCTTTTCCATTAACTAAAACTACTCCATTTTCATATAAAGATATCATAAGTCCTCCCGCAATTTTCTTTTTTGAATAATTGTATAC
>NZ_DBGBQB010000302.1:0-5234 GCF_048470075.1 Cetobacterium sp.
ATTTAGAAAGAAATAAAATTTTTGGATCTGTTATAGATAGATTTGTAGCTAAATCTAATACAATTGTATATGTTGTTAAGTTGGAAAATAAATTGGGAACAGTTGGAAAAACTTATGTTTTAATTTCAAAATACATAAAGAAACATAAGGGTTTTTTAGATAGATTGTTCTCTATATTAGGGCATTTGAAAGAACTAAATGCAAAAGTGGTTTTTATTTGTGAGGATGAAACTAAAAAGTATTTAGAGAGATTTCTCAAAGATGATAAAAAGATAGAGTATTTAAACGTTAATGATTGGAGAAAAGTTGATGATTTAGTATTCAATCTTATTAGAAAAGAGGATATGCTAATTCAATTTTTAGGAAGAGAGGGAGAGATCACTTGGAACTATTCTCAAAATAAATTAGCAAAAAATTTAGTTGAAAATATAGAAGGAAATTATATTGGAATTTATTTACCTTGCCTAAACGAAAAGGAATGTGAATGTTTAAATTTATAACCAAAAAAAGCTGAATTGATTTTCAGCTTTTTTTAATTATTTGATTAATCCTTTAGATTTAAGAGCTTCTTTGGCGATAGAATACTCAGTGTTTTTTCCCTCAATAGCTTTAAGATTTAACTTTTGCATATCTTTATTGGTAAATGTATTCTTTAATCGAGCTAGCTCGTTTTCAACATCAAATTTATCTTTAGCATTGTTTGAAATAGTTACGACAGCCTCGTAAGGTGGGAAGAATTTTAAGTCGTCTTCTAAAACAACTAAATCATACTTTTCTAAAAGTCCATCTGTCGAGTAAACTACTCCAACTTCAGCTTTATTAGAATGAAGAGTTGGAATTATAAGTCCTGGTTCCATAGAGTTTACTTTTTTAAAGTTCATTCCATATGTATCAACTAGACCTTTTAATCCATCCACTCTTTCCATAAATTCATGTCCACCAATCAAATAAAAATCATCAGCTATATTTTTTAAATCTGAAATTTTAGTGATACCAAATTTTTTAGATAACTCTTTATTCACAGCTAAAGCGTATGTGTTGTCAAAACCAATTGGAGCTAAAATATCTAAATCGTGCTCTTTGTTGTATCGATACTTAATTTTAGCAAACATCTCTTTTGGAGGTAACATCTCTTTTTCTCCTAAAATAGCTAAGAACGAAGTTCCTGTATATTCTGGATAAATGTCTATTTGTCCACTTTTAATAGCTTCAAAATTTATGTTGGTTCCACCAAGTTCTACTAGTTTAACTTTATACGGTGTATTTTCTGTAATTAATATAGATATCATATTTCCTAAAATTCTTTGTTCTGGAAAAGTTTTATGTCCCACCACGATTGTGGGTCTATTTAAAGTTTTAGAACTTTCATATACTTTAAAACCTATTCCTAGAACTAGCATTGCAAGTGCAACTTTTAGTACTTTTATGTTTTTCTTTTTCTCTTTAGGATTGAATAGCATTCCGCTTGGTGTTAAAACTTTTTCTAAAACACCTAAAAAATAGTTGGCAACAAATGCTAATATAGCTGTGGGAATAGCACCTGTTAAAACCAAATTATTATTACTAGTTGAGATTCCTCTAAAGATAAGTTCTCCTAAACCACCAGCTCCAATTAGTGCCGCTATTGTTGCAGTTCCGATTGTGGCAACGGTAGAAATTCTAATTCCACCCATTATAACAGCGACAGCAATAGGAAGTTTAACCTTAGTTAAAACTTGAAAGTTAGTCATTCCCATACCAATAGCAGCTTGAATTGTAGAATTATCTACTCCTTTAACTCCTATGTATGTATTTGTTATAATCGGAAGTAAAGAGTATAGGAAAAGTACGAATACAGCTGGTCTTATACCTATTCCCATTATAGGAATAATAAGTCCAAATAGTGCTAGACTAGGTATTGTTTGAAAAATTCCAGCTATAGTTAAAACCATTTTAGAAAGTTTTTCACTTTTGGTTATCGAAATTCCTATAGGAACACCAATCAATATGGCTATTGTTACAGCAAGCCCTGTTATTTGGATATGTTGCATAAGGGCTGTTTGAACTTCTGGAAGTTTTTGTATAAAATATCTTAAAAAGGACATCATAAAGCCTCACCTATTTGCTCGACTTCTTCGCCCTCTATTTCAGGAGTAGGAGCGATTTTATTTATGGCATTTACAAGACCTAGATTTGTGATAACCCCAGTTAGTCTATTTTTGTCATCAACGACTGGAATAACTTTGGCATTTAAAGTGGACATTTTATTTAAAACATCCAGTAGATTACTATCTTTGTCAATTGTAATAAAATTTTTATCCATAATATCTCTCACTCTAAGGATATTATTTTCCATAGCGTAGATTAGATTTTTCCTAAAAATTATTCCGATAGGTTCCTCATGTTTTCCGCCTTCAACTTCAGTAACAACAAGAAAATCACTGTCGTGGGCTTTTAAAAGATTGTAAGCTCTTGAGATATTACTAGATTTATCGATAGTAGAATAATGACGTGACATAATATCCGAAACTAAAAGTTTTTTAGGAGTTTTCCAAATTCTATCTTTTCCTAAAAATTGTTCGATGTACTCTGAAGTTGGTCTTTTTAAAATCTCGTCAGGGATATCAAATTGTAAAATTTCTCCGTCTTTTAAAAAGGCTATTTTTTCTCCCAATTTAATGGCTTCATCCATATCATGGGTAACAAATATAACTGTTTTCCCAAGTTCTTTTTGTAGTTTTAAAACTTCATCTTGAATACTCTCTCTAGTTATAGGGTCTAGAGCAGAAAAAGGTTCATCCATCAAAATAATATCTGGATTAGTAGCTAAAGCTCTTGCTATGCCTACTCTTTGTTTTTGTCCACCAGACACTTCATGAGGATATTTTTCATAATACATTTCAGGATCAAGGTTTAAAAGGCTTAATAATTCATAAGCTCTGGCTTTTCTTTTTTCTTTTTCCCACTTTAAAAGTTTAGGAACAAGCTCGATATTTTCTCCGATGGTCATATGAGGCATAAGTCCCTCTTTTTGTATAACGTATCCAATTCTTCTTCTTAAAGTTATAGGATCTACCTTACTAATATCTTCACCATCTATAAAAATAGATCCTTCTGAGGGATCAATAAGTCGATTGATAAGTTTCATAGTTGTTGTTTTTCCACAACCAGATTCACCGATTAGAACAACAAACTCGCCAGTTTTTATTTTAAAATCTATTTTTTTTAAAACAAGATTTTTCCTATCATAGGATTTTGTAACATTTTTAAATTCAATCAAATCAACCACCTCGCTTTATAAATTTTAGTATATACTTATTACCGAAAAAAAAACTTTTTTCCTTTTTTAAACAAAAGAGACTAACCTTAGGTTAGCCTCTAAATGCTTATTTTAATATATTTTCTCCAGCTCTTTTTCCAAAGACGATAATCTCTGTGATTGCATTTCCACCTAGTCTATTAGTTCCGTGAAGACCACCAACGATTTCTCCAGCTGCAAATAAACCTTCAATAACATTTCCGTTTTTATCAAGAACTTGGTTCTCCTTATTAATACGAACACCACCCATTGTGTGATGAACTGCAGGAGCCACTTTTTGTATATAGAAAGGACCTTCAGATATAGATACAAGAGTACCTCTTCTGTTAAAATCTAAATCCTTTTTGTTTTGAACAAAGTTATTATATTTTTCAATTGTTTTTAAAAGGTTTTCTTCATTTATATTCATAAATTTAGCAGCTTCTTCTAAATTTTCTGAAATAGCGATTAGGTTAGAATTTTTTAATCTTTCAACCTCTTCTTTGTTTTTACTAACATAGTTAGTAATATCCTCAATTTCTTTTCCCCAAACTAGATATCCAACACCATTTTCTTGTTGAAGTATAGCTTCTGAAACAGTATCTCTTCTTTCAAGTTCTTCAACGAATCTATTTCCAGATTTGTTAACCAATATAGCACCATCAAATCTACTTCCTCCTACGTGAGAAAGTTCTCCTGTTTCAGGATTAGAAATAGGGAATGTTTGGATATATTCCATTTGAAGAAAATCAGCTCCAACTTTTTCACTCATTAGATGCCCGTCGCCAGTAATGCCACTGATGTTTGTAGTTTTATATCTCTCGTCTAAGTTAGGGTTATATTTTTTTCTAAGTTCAATATTTCCACTAAAACCACCTGTAGCTAAAATAACTCCTTTTTTACCCATGAACTTAACATTTTTATCTTCAATAGTTGCTAAAATACCAACAACTTTTGAATTATTATCAGTTATTAATTCTTTTGAACGTACTCCAGTTCTAATATCAACACCTAAAGAAACTGCTTTTGATCTAAGTTTTGCAATTAGTTCAATTGCGTATTTACCAGAAAATACAGCAGCTCTAGGAACCGAATGTCCACCAAAATGAATAAGTTCATCTTTAAAAGAAACTTTAATTTCATCTTTTAGCCATCTATATGTAGGTAAAGCTTCATTTACAAAGATATCAAGAAGCTCTAAAGAACTTTCATTGTCTCCACCTGAAAGAATATCTTTTCTGTAAAGCTCTATTGAATCTTGAATCTCTTTTTCTACTTGAGTGTCATTTCCAGGAATATTTATTCCACCCATTGAAATAAGAGTGTTTCCACCAATAGCAGACATTTTTTCTAATAAAACTACTTTGGCTCCTTTAGATGCAGCTGAGATAGCAGCTGATAAACCAGCTCCACCAGCTCCAACAACTACAACATCAAAGTTTTCAATAGGTTTGATAATTTTTTTGCTCGCTCCATCACCTATTTTAATTAAATTTTCAGCTTCAAGCATTTGAATCTCAAGTTTATCTGGATTTTCTCCAGCATTAATCAAAGCATTTTTTACAGCTTCTCTAATACCTCTTGAACTCATAGAGCATCCTGAAACATTAGGAACTAAAATACTGTTAGCTTCTAATATTAGTTTTGGTATATGGTTAAAGGCTGGGTCTGAAATTATTTTAGTTTCATTGTGAGAAAGAATTGTTATATCTTTTATAACATTTTCTAGAATTTCAATTTCTAGAGAAATCTCTCCGCCATATCCTTTACCAAGTCCTGTAAATTTTCCGTTTTTCATTTTTATCTCCTCATTAAATAACATTGTTTTTATTGGAATTTGAATTTCTGTTATATATTCATTTTTATTTTGAGACAAAAATGAGTTGATAATATCAATTTCATAAATAAATGGTTCAATGTTAATTTTATTTAAAGATATGTAATCTAAAATCTTTTT
>NZ_DBGBQB010000303.1:0-20439 GCF_048470075.1 Cetobacterium sp.
CTACAACACTAGTGTATAAGTATACTAGTGTTGTATGAAATTAGAATTTGAAAGGATATTCAAAAGTTAAAACTTTATTAAAAAAATAAAGAAATTAAAGTCTGACCAAATACTTTTCGACTAAAAATTCAAATTTAACCAAAGAGAAAAAAATAGTAATTAATGGTTTACAAAAAAACATAAAGGTTGTAATATAAACACATAATGAATTGAATAAAAATTCAAAAAACAGGGAGGCAAAGTAAGAATGGGATACAAAATAACAGCAGAAAATTTTGATAGCTTGTTAAAAAATCTTAGCAAAGAGTATAAGATATATGCTCCAAAAAGATTTCCTAAACAGGGAAGATATTCAGACACAGACATTGTGAGATATGATAGAGTTTATTCGGCAAATGAGATTGTGCATGAAGAAAAATCTGATTATGCAGCAAAGGAAGCATTGAGCCCTATAACAGAAACAGTTTTATATTTTACAGATGCAGATTATAGAGAGTCAAAAGTTGTTGATGATAGACCAATGCTTGTATTTGCAAGAGCTTGTGATATCCACTCTATTAAAAGATATGATGATATCTTTCTAAAAAATGGTGGATTTGAAGATTCATACTATAAAAGAATGAGGGAGAAAACAAAGTTTATATTGATGGAGTGTCCAACAAAAGGTTGGGATACTTGCTTCTGTGCTTCAATGGGTACTGGTTCAGCAGATGAGTATGCATTTGGAGTAAAATTCAACGGTGAAGAGGTTTTAGTAGAAACTAAAGATGAGGCTTTCAATAATTACTTTGCAGGAAATGAGGAGATTGATTTCTTAGTAACTCCAGTTGTAGAAAATGAAAGAGTTGTTAGAATTCCAGAGATAAATGACAAAGAAACTCAAATTGCAGTTAAATCTTTAGAGATGTGGAAAGAGTTTGACAAGAGATGTTTAATGTGTGGAAGCTGTACTGTATCATGCTCTACATGTACTTGCTTTACAACTTATGATATGAACTATACCGCTGATTCAAACGCTGGAGAGAGAAGAAGAATAAATGCATCTTGCCACGTTGATGGATATACAGATATGGCTGGAAATCACTCATTTAGAAAAACTGGTGGAGAGAGAATGAGATTTAAAGTTATGCATAAAATCCATGATCACAAAAAGAGATTTAAAGAGCACCATATGTGTGTTGGATGTGGAAGATGTGATGACAAGTGTCCAGTGTTTATATCTTTCTCAACTACTGTAAACAGATTAGCTGCAGAAGTTGATAAACTAAATGGAGGTAATAAGTAATGGAAAATTTAATAATGCCAACGCCATATAGACTTTTAGATGTAAAAAAAGTTACTGATATAGAATATCTATTTAGAGTTGAGTATCCAGAGGCAGGAAATGTAAAGTTTGGACAGTTTATGCAACTATCTTTGCCAAAAGTTGGAGAGTGTCCAATATCTGTTACTGATTTCTCTGCAGCAGAGGGATGGGTAGAGTTTTTAATTAGAAAAGTTGGAATAGTAACTGATGAGATTTTTAATCTTCACGCAGGGGATCTATTACCAATGAGAGGACCTTATGGAAAAGGTTTTGACGCAATTGATATAAAAAATAAAAAAGTGGTTATCGTAACAGGAGGATCAGGATTAGCTCCAGTTAGATCTTTAATCAACCATATTTATAGAAATCCAGAGGAAGTTCAATCGATGGAGTTACTATTTGGATTTAAAGATGATTCATCTATACTATTTAGAGATGATATTATCAACTGGAGAAAGAAGCATCCAATGGTATTAACTGTTGATAAAGGATGTGGATTAGATGGTGAGTGTGTAGGACTTGTAACTGAGTATGTGCCTCATTTAAAAATGGTATCAGATAAATTTGATGATTTAGAGGTTATAATTGTTGGGCCACCTAATATGATGAAATATACAGCTATTGAATTTGAAAAGCTAGGAGTTCCAGCTGATAAGATTTGGGTTTCTTTTGAAAGAAAGATGTCATGTGCAATTGGAAAATGTGGTCACTGTAGAATTGATGAAGTTTATGTATGTCTAGAAGGACCAGTATTTAACTATTCTCAAGCTAAATATTTAATCGACTAAGGGGGTAAAATAAGTGAATCACGATATTAATATAACTAAACTGAAATTAAACTGCTTCCGTCAATCAAAAGTACCTGGAGAGTTCATGATCCAACTTCGTGTTCCAGGAGGATTAATTGAAGCTAAATATTTAAAAGTAATACAAGAGATTGCAGAGAGATGGGGAGATGGAACATTCCATATGGGTATGAGACAAACTCTTAATGCTCCTGGAATAAAGTTCGAAAATGTAGATGCAGTAAATGCGTACCTAGAGGAATACATAAAAGAAATAGATGTAGAGATGTGTGGAGCTGAAATGGAAGTTAATAAAGCTGGATATCCTACTATCGGAGCTAGAAATATTATGGCATGTATTGGAAACTCTCACTGTGTAAAAGCTAATATCAACACTTGGGAGTTAGCTAGAAAACTTGAGAAACAAATTTTCCCAAGCCATTACCATATTAAAATGGCTATAGCAGGATGTCCAAATGACTGTGCTAAAGCTCACTTCAATGACTTTGGAATAATGGGTGTAACTAAGCCAATCTATTTAAAAGATAGATGTATTGGATGTGGAAGATGTGTTAAAGTTTGTGATCATGCTGCAACAAGAGTTTTAAAGTTAGAGAATCACAGAATTGTTAAGGATTCTTGCTGTTGTGTAGGATGTGGAGAGTGTGTTGAGGCATGTCCATCATCTGCATGGGTAAGACCAGAGCAAAAATTATATAGAATGACAATTGGTGGAAGAACAGGAAAACAATATCCAAGAATGGGTAAAATGTTCTTAAACTGGGTAACAGAGGATGTAATAATCAAAGTTATTGGGAACTGGCAGAAGTTCTCAGCTAACGTATTACATCACAAACCAATGTATATTCACGGAGGTCACTTAATCGACAGAGCTGGATATCAAAAGTTTAAAGAGATGATACTTGATGGAGTGGAATTAAATCCAGAGGCTCAAGTAGCACAAAGAATTCTTTGGGCAGAGACAGAGTATAGAGCTAACATTAACGTTAAACCTATCTCTCAACACCCAAGTCCAGGAGAACCATATACTTTAGAGAAGCCTTTTAACTATGGTGGAGGACACTAAAATTTAGTTTAAAAATCCAAAAAAAAATATAGTCTGTCTAATGGGGACCCCAAAAGGGTTCCCATTAGTCATGTTTGGGACTTTGAATATCAGTTCAACAAAATGAGCAACTTTACTAAAACCTAGGGGGTAAAAATGGAAGCTGTAAAAGAGAACAAAAAAAGTTTGAAGGAAACAATATTAGATTTATTTAAATTTGAGGATTACTGGGCAATACTATTAGCAACAATTATACTGATTTTCTGTGTATTTATATATATGGGATCAGATTCACAAAATATTTTAGGAAAAGCTGAAGTCTATAATGATGTGATGAAGGCAGAGGGTGAGAGAGCACCTTTTAAAACAGTTCAATGGCATGAGGCACAGTTTGATAAAAATAGTTTAACTATAAAAACATCTACAACTGAGAGGGTAAAAAGCATATTGGGAAAACCTAAAAAATGGGTAAAGAATCCTATTGAATCGATATACCTAAGCGAAAGTGCAGCAAAAGCAAAGGGAGAACCATTTATTCAACAGTATGAGGATTTAAAAAAGGAAACAGCACTGATAAAAAATCAAGCTTTAGCAGCGACAGCTTTAGCTGAAGAGAAGGCTTTTGCAGATACAAGTTTAAATAGCTCTGCAAGTGATTTAGTGGATAAATGGCTTGTAAGTAGAGATAAAGAGAATAAAATGAAATCGAAGGCTATTGTAAAACCATACAATCTAATCCCTAATTTAGCAATATTATTGGCTTTTATTGGAATATATTTCAGTGTGGGAATAAAAAAAATGGGAAGAGATAGAGAGGGATTTTTACAAGGGTTCCCTGCAGTGTTTGCTTTGGCAACAGGAGCGTATTTACTGGGAGAGCAAGAAACTTTAAAAGCTTGGGGACTGGGATATGTTTTCTGGGGTCTAGTTTTAGGATTGATAGTTAGTAACACAGTTGGAACGCCAAAGAAACTTTTAGCGGCAGCTCAAACAGAGTATTTTATAAAAACTGGATTGATATTATTGGGGTCAACAGTTTTAGTAAATAAAGTTTTATTAATAGGAATACCAGGAATATTTGTAACTTGGTTTGTAACACCAGTTGTTTTAGTTTTAACATTTGGTTTTGGAGATAAAATTTTAAAGATGGAATCAAAGAGCTTAAATATGGTTATGTCAGCAGATATGTCTGTAAGTGGTGTATCAGCAGCTATTGCAGCAGCGGCAGCATGTAAGGCAAAAAAAGAGGAGCTTACACTATCGGTAAGTATCTCTATAATGTTTACTGCTTTTATGATGATAGCTATGCCTATGTTCATAAAGGCCTTAAATATGGACCCGGTGTTAGGAGGAGCTTGGATTGGTGGAACAGTGGACTCCACAGGAGCTGTAGTTGCAGCAGGGGAGTATTTAGGTTCAGTGGCCAGAGACGTTGCAGCAACTATAAAGATGATTCAAAATATAATAATTGGAGTAATGGCATTGGGTGTAGCAGCTTACTGGTCATTAAAAGTTGATAAATCTATGGCTGAGGAGAGAGACTTCTCATTAAAAGGGTCATTGAATGAGATTTGGACAAGATTCCCTAAATTTATCTTAGGGTTTATAGGAGCTTCACTTGTGTTTTCAGGAATATATGGAATGTTGGGAGTTGATGGATCAAAAATCATTATAGATAAAGGGATGGTAAATGGTTTAATATCTCCTTTACAAGGGTGGTTATTCTGTTTAGCTTTCACAAGTATAGGGTTATCTACAAACTTTAGTGAGTTAAGTAAACTATTTAAAGGGGGGAAACCAATAACTCTTTATATTGTAGGAAAGATTATAAACTTAGGTGTAACTTTTGGAGCAGCTTATTTGATGTTCCATGTGGTATTCCCTGATATTACGCAATCTTTAATGAGTCTATAAGAGAGATTGGGAGGAGATATGATAAAAAAGTGGATAGCTTTTATAGGGAGCTTTGTATGTATATATTTTTTCTGTTTTTCCGTATTGCCATTTTTAGATGAAACCTTGGGATTTAAAGAGGCTCATAAAAAGTTGGCAGAGGAGGATATTGAATCTGGAGCATGGTACTATATCTTTGTAAAAAAAGTTGAACCAAGCTCTGAAAATGTAAGACATACATTGATTTACTCCAATTGGGGAGAGAGTAAAGATGCAAAACATTGATACTTTTATGGAGATGGAAAAAAAGAGAGCCATTGAGATATCAAATGAGATACTTGAAAAACCAAAAGTGTCTATGCTGGTAGTTATATTTCCTTTTCTTTTAATCAATTTTATTCAAGAGTTAAGAGTCTATAGATATAAGAGAGAGTTTTTTATAAAGGAGTATCTATACTTAAAAAGAGTGGTAACCGATATAATAAAAAAAGGTTATTCCTCCACTGAAAGTTTAAAAAATGAGATTGAAACTATTTTGATAAAGGATGAAAAGTATATGGAGTTTTATAGCTGCCAAATACAAGAAGCCTTGAGTATAAGAGACTATATTTTTCAAGAGGGGAGTGAAAAATATATGAGGATGAAGGAGATGGAAACTTTAAGGAGATGGATAGATACCTTTGAAGTTGAAGAGAATGGTTTAGAAGTTAGTTTTAAACTTTTTAAGATACTGAGTAGCAAAATATAAGATGGGGGAAAAACTGCATTTCTGTGCAGTTTTTTCTTTTACAATTTTGTCTAAATATGATAAAATATGTTCGATTTTATTTTAAAAATAGGGTTAATTAGGGAGGAAAAAATGAATAAAAATTTAAAAGTTTTTGGTTTGATGGGATTGGTTTTAGCCCTTTCAGCTTGTAAAGTATTACCGCCTAAAGATGGGGAATATGAGCTTACTTTAGTCCATGTAAATGACGTTCATGGAAGAGCGAAAGAGGGGAAATATGATGGGGTTGGACTAGCTAGAGTAGCCACAATAGCAAAAGCTTTAGAGCAGGATAAAAACAATGGAAAAGTATTATTGATAGATGCTGGAGATACAATGCACGGAACAACTTTTGCAACTTTAACTAAGGGTGAATCTATGGTTGAAACTTTAAATGCTGCTGGACTTGACTATGCAACATTGGGTAACCATGATTTTAACTATGGTCAAGAGAGACTAGAAGAGTTATTATCTATGCAAAAATATAAAACGTTAGCTGCCAATGTTGTGGATAAAACAACAGGAAAGCCAATTGCAGGAACATATGATATAAGAAAGATAGATGGGAAAAAGGTTGGATTCTTTGGATTAGCAACACCTGAGACTTACTTTAAAACAAATCCTAATAATGTAAAAAATATAACAATAGCTGATCCAATTGCAACTGCAAAATCAGTTGTAGCTCAAATGAAAAAAGAGGGAGTTAAATTTATAGTTGTTATAGCTCACTTAGGTGACGATGAGAGTACAGCTAGAAATCTACAAAGTGTGGGATTAGCTGAGGCAGTACCTGAGATTGATTTAATTATCGATGGACATAGTCACACTGAATTAAAGGAGAAAAAGGTTGTAAATGGAGTAACAATTGTACAAACTGGAGAGTATGCTAAAAATGTTGGAGTAGTAAAAGTTGACTTTGATAAGTTAAAAAATAGAATTGAAGCTATGGATTATACTCTATATACAAAGAATGTAATAATGAATGGGGATAACCCAGTTCCAGAGGATGCTAAGGTAAAAGCTACAATAGATGAAATCTCTAGAAAGCAGGAGATGATAACAGGTGTAAAGGTTGGAGAATCTCCAATTTTATTACAAGGGGACAGAGCATATGTTAGAACAGGAGAAACAAACCTTTCTCAACTTATAACAGATGCAATGCTATGGAAAACTGGAGCAGATGTAGCCTTAACAAATGGTGGAGGGATTAGAGCCTCTATAAATCCTGGAGAGGTAACTGTTGGAGATGTAATAAGTGTATTACCATTTGGAAACTATGTTATAACAAAAGAGGTAAAGGGATCAGATTTACAAAAAGCTGTTGAAAATGGACTTAGATCTTATCCAGAATCTTTAGGAGCAATGGCACAGGTTTCTGGAATGACTGTTAAATTTAATGTTAAAAATCCAGCATATAGAAGAGTTTTAGAGATAAAAGTTGGAAATGAAAAGTTAGATCCAAATAAAACATATGTAGTTGCAACAAATGACTTTATGGCAGCTGGTGGAGATGGATATTCATCTTTAGCTAATGGAAAAGAGTTAGGACACTATCCAGCTCTAGATGAAGTTTTAATTGAGTATATACAAAAAGTTGGATTAGAGGGTAGAGACAAAGTAGTACCTAGATTGATACCAAAAAAATAGAAGGGGTTTATAGATGAGTAAAGAAACTTTAAGAAAAAAGTCCGTAGTGGCTTTTATAGTGCTAGGAGTATTGCTAGGTATATATGAAGCAAATAGACCGGGACCAATGGTTGTAGAAGGAACTGGAACTGGTTATAATGGAGATTTAACTGTAAAATTACAAGTAAAACCTAAAGGTGATAATTTTAAAATTATAGGAGTTGATGTTATACATCAAGATACACCACCAATCGCTGATCCAGCTGTGGATACGTTAAAAACGTATATTTTGAAAAATCAAAATACAGAGTTTGATGTAGTGTCTGGAGCAACTTATACATCAGAGGGTATAAGAGAAGCTACTAAAAATGCAGTTGAAAATATTAAATAGTATCTGAATAAAAAAGGAGGGTTCATTTTATAGAACCCTCTTTTTATTTTTATAATTAATAAGCTGGGAAGATTTGGATTTCCACTCTTCTATTTTGAGCTCTACCAGATGCAGTTGCATTACTAGCAATAGGTCTATCTGGTCCAAATCCATTTATAGTGATTCTATTAGGATTTACTCCTCTACGAACTAGGTAGTCAGCAACACTTCTTGCTCTTTTAACAGATAGATCCATATTGTAAGAGTAAGCACCTGTGTTGTCTGTGTTACCAGAGATGACTATTCTTGTCTCAGGGTATTGGTTTAAAACAGCGGCAATATCGTTAAGTGGTCCATAGAAACCATTACCTATAACATAACCATTTGTAGGGAATGTAACTCCACCAGGAAGGTTAAGGTTTATATAGTTTCCTTCATCAGTAACTCTAACTTGAGTATTTTGTAATCTAGCTTGTAACTCTTTTGTCTGTTGATCTTTATATGCTCCCCAACCTAAACCAGCAAGAGCACCAATTCCAGCTCCAATAAGAGTTCCCTTAGTATCTTGTCCAATAGCCTGTCCTATTAGAGCACCAACTGCAGCACCACCAGCTGTACCAGTTGTTTTGCTATTATATCCAGTAGCTGTACAAGCTCCAAAAAGAGAACCAGCTAAAAGAACAGAGCAAATAAGTTTTGTATTTTTCATTATAAAACCTCCTTAGCTAAAAATAATCATAAAAATATTATAGAAAAAAATTATATATTTGTATATAAATTATTATTCTTTTTTAATAAAATCAATCCTTTTTTTAAGGGATTAATTAATTATGAAAATAAAAAAATAAAAAAAATAAAAAAGTTTGTTGACAGAAATAAGAATTTGTGATACTATAATTTTGTAGCGAACGAGAGCGAGTTACAAAAAACAAATAAATAAGTCGGAATATAGCGCAGTCCGGTAGCGCACCTGCCTTGGGAGCAGGGGGCCGCAAGTTCGAATCTTGCTATTCCGACCATCTGCGGGAGTAGCTCAGTTGGTAGAGCGTCAGCCTTCCAAGCTGAATGTCGCGAGTTCGACCCTCGTCTCCCGCTCCAATTTAATATTTTATCAAATGTGTCTGTAGCTCAGCTGGATAGAGCAACGCCCTTCTAAGGCGTGGGTCAGGAGTTCGAATCTCTTCAGACACGCCATATGGTGACCGTAGTTCAGTTGGTAGAGCGCCAGTTTGTGGCACTGGTTGTCGCGGGTTCGAATCCCGTCGGTCACCCCAAATAAATTTTATAAGAATGCGTCATTAGCTCAGATGGTAGAGCACACGACTTTTAATCGTGTTGTCACTGGTTCGAGCCCAGTATGACGCACCATCTTTTTGCGAGGGTGGCGGAATTGGCAGACGCACCAGACTTAGGATCTGGCGTTTCGACGTGAGGGTTCAAGTCCCTCCTCTCGCACCACATATGATATTACAGAGTCTTGAGTTTTCAAGACTTTTTTTTATATATACAGAAGGAAAAGGAGAAAATTTTGGAAAGAAATATAAAGTTAACATATAGTTATGATGGAAGCGAGTTTTATGGCTTTCAAAGACAACCTAATTTAAGAACTGTTCAAGGGGAACTGGAGAAAATTTTAAAGATTGTATTTAAAATTGATATAGATTTAGTTTCAGCAGGAAGAACAGATAGAGGTGTTCATGCTAAAAAACAAGTTTCTAATTTTTTTACTACTTCAAAAATTCCTTTGGAAAAAATAGGAAGAATTTTAAATGATCTTTTACCAAAAGATATTTTTATTTTAGATGTTGAAGAGATGGACTTTGAGTTTAGTTCAAGATTTTCGGCTACATATAGAGCTTATGAATACTATATAGGGGAGGAGAGAAACCCATTTCAATCGAGATATGTAACTTTTGTTGAGGAAACTTTAGATTTAGATAGATTGAATAAGATAGTGGCTCCTCTTATAGGAAGACATAATTTTTCTAACTTTAGACTTTCAGATTGTGGAAGTAATACAACAATCAGAGATATCTACGAGGCTAAGTTTAAAAGAGTGGATGAAAAGACAATTAAATTATATGTGAAAGGAAATGCATTTTTAAAATCTCAAATAAGAATAATAGTGGGAACAGTTTTAGCTATCTATTTTAAAAAGAAACCAGAAAACTATTTGATAGAGATGTTAAATAATCCCAACAGTCATTATGCTAAAATAGTTGCAGACCCCAATGGTCTTCATCTATTTGATATAGGGTATTAGGAGGTTTAATGAGAGTAGTTGAAGTTCAGGCAGATGATAGAGAGTTAATTGGGAAAATATATAAAAATGAGATAGAGAGTTTTGGAGCTATGGGTGGAGCTGATATGTGGATGATTATGAGCTTTATCAGATATGGAAAACTCTATGTGCTACTAGATGATGAAGATAATCTTTTATCAGTGGCACAGTATCAAGGGATTATGGGAAAAAATGAGGCTTTTTTATATGGATTTTCAACTTCTTTAAAGGAAAGAGGAAAGGGATATGGAAAAATACTTTTAGAAGATACCCATAAAAAATTAAAAAAATTAGGTATAGATAAAGTGTACCTAACGGTTGATCCTAAAAATAAAGTGGCTATAGATATGTATGAAAAAAATGGATATATGATTGAAGAGTTGCAAAAAGATGAGTATGGAAAAGGGGTTCATAGATATTTAATGGTAAAAATTTTGATGTGATATCTTGACAAAAATACTAAAAAAGTGTATATTAAAAGCAGGAATAATTGTTACAAAATTGTAATTATTTCAAAAGGAGGAAGCATGTATATTGAAAACATAGGTGAACATTTGAAAATACATGATATAAAACCTTCATATCAAAGAATGAAAATATTTGAATATTTGTTAGAGAATAAGACTCATCCAACAGTGGATGAGATTTATAAAGCTTTATGCCCAGAGATTCCTACTCTTTCAAAAACTACAGTATATAATACATTAAATCTTTTTATAGAAAAAGGAATAGCTAAAGTTATAACAATAGAAGAAAATGAGACTAGATATGATGTTGATACTCATGTACATGGACATTTTAAATGTGTAGAGTGTAAAAAAGTATATGATATTCCAGTTGTGATAGATGAGCTTATAACTGGAAATATGAAGGATTTTAAAATAGATGAGTATCATGTTTATTTTAAAGGAATTTGTCCGCATTGCCAGAATAAATAAAGTGTTTTTAATAACGTTAAAACTATTTTGATTTAGTTTAAGGAGGTTGTTATGAAAGTTTATGAAATTTACAAAGTGAAGGAAAATCCTGTAATACTAGAGGTTGTTGTAGCAGATAAAGAGGGAGTTGCAGTAGAAGGATTAGAGCTTATAAAAGAGAAATCTCAAGATGCTTCAACTGAAAAGCATGTACCTTATGTAGAGGAAAAAGAGGACGGTTATTTAGTAAAAGTGGGAAAAGAGATGGCACACCCTATGACAGAAGAGCACTATATCCAGATGATAGAGATATGTGTAGATGATTTTTTATATAGAAAGTACCTAAAACCAGGAGAAGCACCAGAAGCATATTTTAAAGTACCAAAAGGTGCTAGTGTTTGCGCAAGAGAGTACTGTAATATCCACGGGTTATGGAGTAACTAATAAATAAAAAAGAGGGGGTTTTTAGATGAGCAAGCATATGAGATGCGTTATATGCGATTATGTTTATGATGAGGCGGTTGGAGATCCTGAGAATGGTGTAGCTCCAGGAACGAAATGGGAAGATGTACCAGAGGACTGGGTATGCCCACTTTGTTATGTTGGAAAAGATCAATTTGAAGAGATGTAATAAAAAAGAGATAACCTCTTAGCAAGTATATGCTAAGAGGTTTTTTTATGGTATAATATGAAACAGATTATTAATTGAAAGGAAGTGCTATGAAGTTAGCAGTATTAGGAAGTGGAAGTAAAGGGAATTCTATTTTTTTAGAAACTGATAATATAAACTTACTGATAGATGCAGGATTTAGTGGAAAAAAAATAGAGGAACAGCTAAAAAAAATAGATATAGATATTTGTGATATAGATGGGATTTTAATAACTCATGAACATGGAGATCATATTCAGGGAGCAGGAATAATATCTAGAAAGTATGATATTCCAATCTATATTACAAAGGAAAGCTATGAGGCTGGACTTTTAAAATTAGGTAAGATAAAGGGTGAAAACTTGAGGTTTATAGATGAAGCATTTTGGGTTGGAGATAGTATGGTCTATCCATTTGATGTTATGCATGACGCTGAGAGAACAATAGGGTTTAGAATAGAGGAAAGCTCAGGAAGCAAGGTTGCTATTGCAACGGATTTAGGATATATAGATAACACAGTTAGAGAGTCTTTTAAAGATGTAAATGTCATGGTTATAGAGTGTAATTATGACTATCATAAATTGATGCAGTGTTCATATCCTTGGGATTTAAAAGCTCGTGTAAAAAGTAGAAATGGACATCTGTCAAACAATGACTGTGCAAGGTTTATAAAAGAGATGTATCATGAGAGATTACAAAAAGTTTATTTGGCTCATATGAGTAAGGATAGTAATGACCCGAAAATTGCAATTGAAGCAGTTTTAGATGAGCTGTTAAGACATGGAATAGATATATCTGTGGAGATTGCTAATCAGGATATATGCAGTGAGTTGATTAAGTTTTAGGAGGCTTTTATGGAGGAGATTCAAAAGTTATTAGAGGAGCTAAAGTTTGAGATAGGAACAACAGACGCTTTAAAAGATAGTAAGGATAAGGTTGTTTTAGGAACAGGGAATTTTAAAGGGGATATCCTTTTTGTGGGAGATGACGTAAATTTATATATAGATGAAAATTTTAAAGTTAAACCTGGTTCTAGTGGAGAGTTTTTAATAAAACTTTGTGATATAGTTGGATTACTTCCAGAGGATTACTATATTACAACACTTACAAAATCTGAAAAAAACTATAGAGAGCTAGAGGAAAGAGATAAAAGAGATTTAAAGGAGTATCTAATGGTTCAAATCTCTCTTATGAACCCAAAAGTTATAGTTGCACTGGGACAGGATGTAGCAGAACTTCTACTTGAAAGAGAGTTTAGATTTCTTCAAGAGAAGGGAAAAGTTATGGACTGGAAAGGAAATATAAAACTGTTGGTAACATATGATGCTAATTTCGCTAAAAAATCGAGAGATGATGGAGGAAAAAGAGCTAAAGTTGCAGTGGATTTCTGGGGAGATTTAAAAACTATAAAAAACACAATAGAGGAGATTTAACATGAAGATTTTAGTAGTTAGGTTTAAACAGATAGGGGATGCGATACTGTCATCTGTGATATGTAAAAGTCTGAAAGAAACATACCCAGATGCAGAGATAGACTATGTTTTATACGATTATGTAGCCCCTCTATTTGAGCACCAAAAATACTTAAATAAAGTTATATCAATATCTAAAGAGGAGAGAAAAAATCCTTTTAAGTATTTAAAAAAAGTTTGGAATGTGACAAGAGCTGATTACGATATTGTTATAGATATAATGTCAACACCTAAAAGTGAGGCATTTACGCTTTTTTCAAGAAAGGCTAAGTACAAAATAGGAAGATGGAAACCTAAGAGAGGTTATACTTATACTCACAGTATTCCAGAACCTTCAAGTGATTATGATAAGGCTGAAAAGTTTTTAAAGATGTTAGATCCCCTTATAAATGATGGAGTGGATGTAAAGTTAGATAAAAATTACTCACTGACATTTTTACCAGAGGAAAGAGAGGATTTAAGAGTAAGAATGAAGGAAGCTGGGGTAGATTTTAATAAAATAATAATACCTTTAGCTATAAATTCTAGAAGAGAGTCAAAGGTATATCCAGTTGATTTAATGAGAGAGCTGGCAAAGAAGCTTTTAGATACATTCAATTGTCAAATTATTCTATACTATTCACCAAATGAGAGGGAGTTTGCTAAAAAGTTCCATGAGGATTTAGAGTGGGATAAAAGAGTTATCTCAGATATAAATACAAAGAGTATAAGAGAGCTTGGTGCTCTGATGTCCAATTGTGATATTTTTGTGGGAAATGAGGGTGGACCAAGACACTTGGCTCAAGCTGTGGATATCCCAAGTTTTTCTATATTTAGCCCAGGGTCTAGTAAAAGAGATTGGTTATCAAGGGATAACAAAAGGCATGAGGGTATAGAACCAAAGGATATGCTTTCGGGGGAGGCTTATGATAATCTATCCTATGAAGAGAGATATAGATTGATGACTCCAGATATAATTTTAGAGAAAGTGAAGGAAAAAATGGAGCTTGTATCCAAATATATTGAAAAAAAATAGGGCTTATGATAGAATTTAAAGAGATATTTAAAAAATGAGGAGGAGTTTTTGTGGCAGGACATAGTAAATGGTCTAATATAAAGCATAGAAAAGGTGCTCAAGACGCTAAAAGAGGAAAGCTATTCACAAAGTTAGGAAAAGAGTTAACAATAGCAGCGAAGGAAGCTGGAGGAGACCCTAACTTTAACCCTAGATTAAGACTTGCAATGGATAAAGCAAAAGCTGCTAATATGCCAAAGGATAATCTGGAGAGAGCTATTAAAAAAGGTACTGGAGAGCTTGAAGGTGTAGATTACATGGAGATCAGATATGAGGGATATGGTCCAGAGGGAACAGCTTTCATAGTTGAGGTTGTAACTGATAACAAAAACAGATCAGCTTCAGAGGTAAGAACTGTATTTTCTAGAAGAAATGGAAACTTAGGTACAGATGGTGCTGTATCATGGATGTTCCAAAGAAAAGGTGAGATTATAGTTGCTGCTGAGGGTGTGGATGCAGATGAGTTAATGATGGCTGCACTAGAGGCTGGAGCAGAGGATGTTAAAGAGGAAGATGGAGAGTTTACAGTTTTAACAGATTCAGCTGATTGTAATACAGTTGCAGATGAGTTAAAGAAGGCTGGTTACAATGTAACTGAAGCAGAGGTTGCAATGATTCCTGACAATAAAGTACAGATTACAGATTTAGATACAGCTAAAAAAGTAATGGCACTGTATGAAGCTTTAGATGATTTAGATGACGTTAATGATGTCTATTCAAACTTTGATATATCAGATGAGTTATTAGAGCAGTTATAAAAAAGAAAAACTGAGGAATATTCCTCAGTTTTTTTATTGTTACAATTATTGGTATTGAACTCTAGCAACTAATGAACCAGTATAAGTTCCAGGAGCTTGATTTTGAGGAACATATATTCTAGGTTTAAAAGAGAAAGTAAGATTTCCTTGATCGTCAAGAGTAGATGTCTTTGAACTTAATCTAGTGTCATCAAGCCAAACTGTAATACGATTGTCATTACTGTCCTTTATAGTTGTTTCAGTGAAAGAGTTAGCAGGTTGATTGTTTATAGTTAAGGTAACTTGTGCACCAGCTGAACCATTGACAGTGAATACTTTAGGAGTATCTACAGTTGCAGTGGTATTTTGAATAACATTTCCAAAGTCAATATCACCATTGTGGCTAACGTTTAAAGGTTGTAATACAACTGCATTGATTTTCATACTTGTTTCATTGTTAGCTCCAAAAGCTGATATAGCCACAGTTAAAGATAAAAGTGTCAGTAATTTTTTCATAATTTTATTCCCTCCAATAATGTTATAAAGTAAAAAAATAAAAAAGCCAGTTGCATTTATACCCTGTTTTAAACAAAGTGTAATTGCAACTGGCTGTCATTTTAAAGACCCTATAGTTTTGCGTCATAGAGTTTCCTCTACTTTGCCTATTCATTTTATATAACAATGATATATTAAAAGATAAAAAAAGTCAACTAAAAATTACATATATATGGAAGATATTTTTTTCACTAAGCCTTATTTTAAGAGGTTTTATAGAGTTGAAATAAAACGTACTATAAAATGTACAAAAGGAAATACAAGTATGTTATAATTAGAAAAAGGTGGTGATTAAGATATATAAGGATATTTATAAAGAGATAGAACTTTTTAATATAAAGGGAGTTTCAAATGCAACATATTCAAAGTTGAAAAAACTGAATATAGAGACACTATATGATTTGGTTTACTATTTTCCAAGAGCTTATGACGATAGAACAAATCTGAAAAAAATAGGCGAGTTAAGAGGGGATGAGTATGTTGTACTAAAAGGAAATATAATGAATATATCAGCTCCTCCTACAAGAACAGGGATGAAAATGATAAAAGCTACAGTGAATGATGGAACTGGAATTCTTGAAGTGGTTTGGTTTCAAAGACCCTATTTAAGGAACAGTTTAAAAATGGGAGAGGAGTATATTTTTATAGGTAATGTAAAAAGAGGATATACTTTTCAAATGGTAAACCCAGAGTTTAAACTCTATAAAGGGCAGGAGAATAAGGGAGAGATACTTCCTATATATAGCTCAACAAAGGAGTTAAACCAAAATAGCATAAGAAGAGTTTTAAAAGAGTGTTTGAAAAACTATTTAGATATGTTTAAAGAGAATATTCCAGATGAGATAATAAAAAAATATAGGTTGATGGACAGGGAAAGAGCTCTAAAGGAGATTCATTACCCCACAAATCCAAGGAACTTAGAGGAAGCAAAAAGACGTTTTGCAATAGAGGAGCTTTTAATATTGGAGATGGGAATACTTCAGAAGCGATATGAAGTGGATATGAATAATATCGGTCTTTACAGTATAGAGGGAAAAAAAGCCTTAGTTACAAAATTTTTAGAGGGATTATCCTTCACTTTAACAAAAGCTCAAAAAAAAGTTATAACAGAGATATATAGAGGTATAAATGCTGGAAAAGTTATTAACTACTTAATACAAGGGGATGTTGGAAGTGGAAAAACTATAGTTGCAGTACTTTTACTACTCTATATTATAGAGAATGGGTATCAAGGAGTTTTAATGGCTCCAACAGAGATTTTAGCCACACAGCACTATCTTTCTATCTATGAGACCTTAGAGGAATTGGGAGTGAGAGTTGAACTTTTAACTGGGAGTGTAAAGGGAAAAAAGAAAACAGAACTTTTAGAGAGAATAAAGGTGGGAGAAACGGATATTGTTATAGGAACTCATGCTATAATAGAGGATAGTGTAGAGTTTTCTAAACTTGGATTGATAGTTATTGATGAACAGCATAGATTTGGAGTTCTGCAGAGAAAAAGATTAAGAGATAAGGGTGTTTTAGCGAATCTTATTGTTATGAGTGCCACTCCTATTCCAAGATCTTTGGCACTGAGTATCTATGGAGATTTAGATGTTGCAGTAATTGATGAGTTACCTCCAGGAAGAAAGCCAATAAAAACAAAGTGGATCAATGAAAAAGAGGATGAGGAAAAGATGTTCTCCTTTATAGACAAAAAACTGAAAGAGGGACGTCAAGCATATTTTGTGGCATCTTTAATAGATGAGAGTGATAAGCTTTCAGCCAAATCAACAGAGGAACTATATGAGGAGGTACAGAAAAACCTTCCAGGGTATAGAGTGGGCGTTTTACATGGGAGAATGAAAAATAAAGAGAAAGATGAGGTTATGCATCAATTTAAAAATCATCAGCTAGATATCTTGGTTTCAACCTTAGTTATAGAGGTGGGGGTAAATGTTCCCAATTCAAGTATAATGGTTATAACAAACTCTGAGCGTTTTGGACTGGCCACACTACATCAGTTGAGGGGAAGAGTTGGAAGAGGAGAGCATCAGTCATACTGTTTTCTGCTATCTTCCACAGAAAATGATAACTCAGCAGCTAGACTCAAGGTTTTAGAGAGTACAGAGGATGGTTTTAAAATAGCGGAAGAGGATTTAAGGTTAAGAAAGGCTGGAGAGATTTTTGGAGTGAAACAGAGTGGGCTAAGTGATTTGAAATTTATAGATATAGTTCATGATGTAAAAACTATAAAACTGGTTAAAGATATATGTATGGAATATTTAAGAGACAATAAAGGTAGAGTGAATAATCAGATATTACAGTGGGATATTGATGAAAAGTTTAACAAAAGTTTGACCTCATAAAAGATGTTGTGATAGAATATGAGGTAAAATAATTAAGAAAGTGGAGGATAAGATGAGATTAAGTAAATACTATGTAAAAACTCTTAAGGAAACTCCTAAAGAGGCAGAAGTAATCAGCCATAAACTATTACTTAGATCAGGAATGATAAAAAGATTAGCAAGTGGAGTTTATACATACCTTCCTTTAGGTTTAAAAGCTTTAAAGAAAGTTGAAAATATTGTAAGAGAAGAGATGGATAGAGCTGGAGCTCAAGAGATATTCATGCCAGTATTACAACCAGCTGAACTTTGGAAAGAGAGTGGAAGATGGGATGTAATGGGTGCTGAAATGATGAGAATTCAAGACAGACATTCAAGAGAGTTTGCATTAGGACCAACACATGAAGAGGTAATAACAGATATTATCAGAAATGATATATCATCTTATAAAGCTTTACCTTTAAACCTATATCAAATTCAAACTAAGTTTAGAGATGAGAGAAGACCAAGATTTGGACTTATGAGAGGAAGAGAGTTTATGATGAAAGATGCATACTCATTCCACGCAAATAAAGAGTCTTTAGATGAAGAGTTTGAAAATATGAAAGCTGCTTATACAAGAGTATTTGAAAGATGTGGACTTAAATTTAGAGCAGTTGAGGCAGATTCGGGAGCGATTGGTGGAAGTGGATCACAGGAGTTCCATGTTTTAGCTGAATCGGGAGAGGATGAAATCATATATTGTACATCATGCGACTATGCAGCAAATGTTGAAACAGCTACAAGTACAATAACAGAGTTACCAAAAGCTGAAGCGTTAGAGATCAAATTGGTGGATACACCAAATGTGTCTAAGATTGTTGACGTTGTGGAGTACTTAAATGTACCTGTAGAGCAAACAGTTAAAGCTATGATGTATAAAGATGTTGTAACAGATGATGTCTATATGGTTCTTATAAGAGGAGATTTTGAAGTTAATGAGGTTAAGTTAAAAAATATAATTGATACTATAGATGTTGTATTGTTAACTGACTCAGAGATTGAAGATTTAGGATTAATAAAAGGATTTATAGGTCCAGTTGGAACTGATTTAAGTAAGGTTAAAGTTATAGCTGATAACAGTATAGTAGGTATATCTAATCATACAGCTGGTGGAAATAAGTTAGATACACACTACATAAATGTTAACTATGGAAGAGATTATGAAGCGGAGATAGTTGCAGATGTAAGAACAGTAACAGTTGGAGAGAGATGTCCAAAGTGTGGAGGAGAACTTGCAAGTGCTAGAGGAATTGAGAGTGGACATATATTTAAACTTGGAGATAAATACTCTAGAGCTTTAAATGCAACTTTCTTAGATGAAAATGGAAAGAGTCAAGTTATGGAGATGGGATGTTATGGAATTGGGGTTTCTAGAACTATGGCATCAGCAATAGAGCAAAATAATGATGAAAATGGAATTATTTGGCCATCAGCAATAGCTCCTTTTGTAGTTGAGGTAATACCAGCTAATATGAAGTCTGAGGAACAGGTTACACTGGCTGAAGAGATTTATAAGAACTTCCAAGAGGCTAATATAGATGTGGCTTTAGATGATAGAGATGAAAGAATTGGATTCAAATTTAAAGATGGAGATCTAATAGGATATCCATTTAAAGTTGTAGCTGGGAAAAAAGCAGCTGAAGGTATTGTAGAGTTAAAAATAAGAAGAACAAATGAAACTTTAGAAATTTCTAAGGATGAGGTTGTTTCAAAAGTAAAAGAGTTAATGAAGCAATATTAAAACATTAAAAATAAAATGGCTATTGAATAGTGATATTCAATAGCCATTTTTGCAATCTAGGACTCAATTTTAATTGATTGAATCACCATTTTAGTATCTCTGTTAATAGTTATTTAGAGTAAGAACCTAAATAAGTTAAAATCTTTTTTTTGATTCTTTGAATAGTATTGTCTATTTTTTTTGGAGGTTCACTTAAAAAATCAGCAATCTCAACATATGTATACTCTTTACATAGATATACAAAAACCTTTTTTTCCAAACCACTTAAATTTTCATTGAGGAAATCAGTTAAAAGACCAACCAACTCCTTCCCTAAGAAAATATCTTCAGGTGAATAAAAACCAAAGGATGGATGTCTGTAATGAATGCTCTCCTCATGGTTCGCATATCCATCTCCCTGCATAGCAAGATTTAAGTTTTTGTATTTATCAGAATTATGATTTTTAACAGCTGTAATCATCTGTCTTCTGATACAAAGATTTGCAAAAGTACTAAAACATGCATTTCGGTTTTCATCATAAGATTTAATGGCCTTTATAAGACCGATAAAACCCTCTTGCATTAAATCATCACTATCTCCACCTTTTAAGAAAAATGAAAGATTGTTTTTGTAAATTGCACCTTGATACTCTCTGATAATTTTTTCAATTGATTCTTCATCACCGTTCTGTGCTAAAATTATATCTTCTTTTTCAATCATAGTTGTGTCCCCCGACCTTTCTAAAAATTAAATAAAAAATAAAAGAAGCTAAATTTTTAAAGAACTCTGTATAAAAATATAAAACAACACTATACTTCTATAATATCAAAAAAAAATGAAGTTATCTATATTTCAATTTTTCCAAAATATAG
>NZ_DBGBQB010000304.1:0-6527 GCF_048470075.1 Cetobacterium sp.
GATATCAGCAGTGATACCGGTGTATAATGAAAAAGATAATATAATACCCATGGTAGAAAAGGTAGAGGAAGCATTTAAAAAAGGATTTAAAGAGTATGAGATTATTTTTGTAAATGACGGTAGTAATGATGGAAGTTATGAGCTTTTAAATAGTTTAAAAAGTAAAAATAAAAATGTTAAAGTGTATCATTTAACCAAAAATAGTGGACAGAGTGCAGCTATAGATGCTGGATTTCATAAGGCTCAAGGAGAACTTGTTCTAATGATGGATGGAGATTTACAAACTGATCCTGAGGATGTTTACAAGTTACTTGAATATATTCCTGAATATGATATGGTCAATGGAAGACGTGCAACTAGAGAGGATGGCTTTAAGAGAAAATTGGCTTCTAAAGTGGGAAATGGATTTAGAAATTTTGTCACAGGAGACAATATCCAGGACACTGGTTGCCCTTTAAAACTATTTAAAAAAGAGGTTATAAAATCATATAAACTATTTAATGGGATGCATAGATTTTTACCAACTCTAGCTAGATACATGGGATATAAAGTGGTTGAGGTTCCCGTTAGACACTATGATAGATTACATGGTGAATCTAAATATAGAGTTTTTGGAAGAGGATTTAAGGCCTTTAAAGATGTTTTTGCAGTTAGATGGATGAGAAATAGAGTTTTAACTTGGAAAATTGAAGAATAAAAAAATAGTAAAACGAGGGCTAATTTATGATAAATATAGAAAATTTAAATATTTTTTTAATTATAGGTTTCATAGGACAAGGGCTTTTTTCAATGAGATTTATCATCCAGTGGCTGGCTAGTGAAAAGGCAAAAAAGAGTGTTATACCTTTTTCTTTTTGGACTTTCAGTTTAGGTGGAAGCGTACTTCTATTGATATATGCTATATATAAAAAAGATCCAGTATTTATACTGGGACAAGCACCAAATGTATTGATTTACTCAAGAAACATATATTTAATAAAAAAAAGAGGAGCTGATTGTTAGATGAGAGTTGTTGTAACAGGAGTAGCCGGTTTTATTGGATCACATTTAGTTGAAAACTTATTAAAGTTAGGACACAGTGTTGTGGGAATAGATAATTTTCATGAGTTTTATTCAGAGGATATAAAAATAAAAAATGTTTTAGAAAGTGTAGATAAAATTGAATATCTTAATGAAATTTTAAAAAAAGATACAAAGGATAAAAAAATAGAGTCTCTTTTAGAGATAGTAAATTCAATGAACTATTCTTTAAAGTATTGTGATTTAAAAAATCTTGAAAGTTTAGATAAGATATTTAATGAAAATAATGTTGATATGGTTATAAATCTTGCTGGGTTAGCTGGAGTTAGACCATCTTTAGAAAATCCACTGGAGTACGAGAGAGTGAATATTGGAGGATACTTAAACCTGTTGGAGTGCTGCAAAAAGTATGGAGTGAAAAAGTTTATTCAAGCTTCATCTAGCTCTGTATATGGGAATAATAAAGTAGTACCTTTCAAAGAGACAGATGTTGTTGATTTTGCAATCTCCCCCTATGCTGCCACAAAAAAATCTGGTGAGGTTTTAGGTCATGTATATTTTAAGTTATACAATATTGACACATTACAATTTAGATTTTTTACAGTTTATGGCCCAAGACAGAGACCAGATTTAGCCATTCATAAATTTGTAGATAAAATCCTTAAAAATGAGAGCATTCCATTCTTCGGCGATGGGGAAACATATAGAGATTATACCTATATTGATGATATTATTGATGGTGTTATAAAAGGTGTAAAATATCTTGAATCACATGAAAATGTGTATGAGATTATAAACTTAGGAGAATCAGATGCAATCTCTTTAAATAATATGGTTCAAACAATAGAGAGATATTTAAATAAAAAAGCTATTATAGATAGACTACCTATGCAACCTGGAGATGTAAAGAGAACTTATGCAAATATAGATAAAGCTAAAGAACTTTTAGGATATAAACCAACTACAAAGTTTGATGATGGAATTGAAAAGTTTATAAAATGGTACTTAGGAGGGAAGTGATATGAAGATAACTGTTATAGGAACTGGATATGTTGGACTGGTTCAAGGTGTTATTTTAAGTGAGTTTGGACATAGGGTTATATGCTTGGATATAGATGAAAAAAAGATAAACTCTTTAAATAATGGTATACTTCCAATCTATGAACCGGGATTAAAAGAGATTTTAGACAGAAATGTTTTAGAAGGAAGACTAAAGTTTACTACGAATAAAAAGTATGCACTTCAAGACTCTGAAGTTATATTTATAGCTGTTGGAACTCCACCAGGAGATGATGGATCTGCTGATTTAACGTACGTGTTACAGTGTGCAAAAGATATAGGAAAAAATATAAAAGATTATGCAGTTATTGTAAATAAATCTACAGTGCCTGTGGGAACAGGGGATCTTGTGGAGGAAACAATAAAAAATGAACTCTTGAAAAGAGAGGTGAAGATAGAGTTTGATGTAGTTTCTAATCCGGAGTTTTTAAGAGAGGGAAAAGCTGTAAATGATTGCCTAAGACCAGATAGAGTTGTAATAGGAAGTGAAAATAAAAAAGCTACAGGATTGATGAAAAAAATATACGATGTTTTATATATTAATAAGACACCTTTCGTTTTTACAAATAGAAGAACATCTGAAATGATAAAATATGCATCAAATGCATTTTTAGCAGTAAAGATATCATTTATTAATGAGATGGCTTTATTAGCTGAAAAGGTTGGAGCAAACACTCAGGAAATAGCACAAGCTATGGGAATGGACGGAAGAATATCACCAAAATTCCTACACTGTGGACCAGGGTATGGAGGTTCATGTTTTCCAAAGGATACTAGGGCTATTGTGGAGATAGGAAAAGAGTATGGTGAAGAGATGAGTGTTGTTGCCTCTGCAATTTCAGCAAATGAGAAGCAAAAGAGAAAGATAACAGAAAAAATAGTTAAAGAGATGGCTGGAGTAAAGGATAAAACCATATGTGTATTGGGATTATCTTTTAAACCAGATACAGATGATGTTAGAGATGCTCCAAGTTTAGATATTATAAAAGGTTTAATAGAAAATGGAGCTAAAATAAAAGCATATTGTCCCAAGGGAATAGAGGAAGCTAAATGGAGATTGGAAAACTATAGGTCTCACATAGAGTACTGTAAAAATGAAGAGGATGCAAGTAAAGATGCTGATGCTGTAATTTTAATCACTGAGTGGAATCAGTTTAGAGGTATTAATTTAGATGAGCTAAAGGAAAGAATGAAAGGAGAGTTTTATTTTGATCTTAGAAATGTGCACACAAAGCATTGTAAAGTAAGATCTCTATTTAAATACTATCCAGTGGGACAAAGTTAAAAAGGAGAGTTTATTTTATGAGAGTTAGAGAGGATGTGTTTAAAGAGAGATACAAACTATTTTTCATAGGTTATTTTGCCCTGATAATAGGAATAACTTTTTTTAGATTTCCAGATATAAGAAATGAATTAAAATACTTTGTTATAACAGATCAAATGGTAGATAGTAAAAATTTTATAATTCTTAAATATTTTAATGAGTTATATCCAGATAAACCTCCCATCTATTTCTGGTTATTGGGATTGGTAAGAGAGTTTAGCAAGGAAAATTTCTATCCCATCTCTCTAATAATAGGTGGTGTTATACCCGCTGGAATAACGGCTTATTTGGGATTTAAACTATCCAAATTAATCTGGAGTGAAAAAATGGCATATATATCTACAGCTATCTTTATAACTCTTCCATATATATTTGGAACAGCTTTAGTATTGAGAATGGATACCCTGATGACAATGTTTATAATGGGTGCCCTTTATATGTTTTTTTCATTCTATATAAATAGAGAGGAGAAATCCTTTAATAGAGTTATTTATATGTATCTTTTTATAGCTTTAGGTATTTTGGTAAAGGGTGGGGCAGCCTTGGTGATTCCAATGCTGACAATACTATTTTACCTATATCTAAATAAAGATCTGGGATATATAAGAAAATTGAGACCTATATTGGGAATAGCCATAATTTTAATAGTATTGGGACTATGGTTTTTAATGATATTGAGTTTTCCAGAGGGAAAGGACTATATAAGTTTGCTTCTGGGGCAAGAGACATTAGGTAGAGTTATAAAAGCTAAAACTCACACAAGACCAATATATTATTATTTAAAATTGCTTCCACTTACAACATTGCCAATAGCCCCATTTTTCCTACTTGGACTTTACCAAAATTTTAAAAATCTAAAAAATATAGATAAGTGGAAGAATATAGATAAAGTAGCCTTTAGCCTATTTATTCCTAACCTGATATTCTTTAGTTTAATAAGCGGAAAGTTGGATATATACCTATTACCACTTTACTACGGTATTATTATTATATCTTTAAGAGCGATTGAAAAAAAATGGAGTGGAACTAAAGAGAAAATCTGTAAGATACTACTGTATATAAACTGCGGCGTACTTTGTGTATGTGCTATTTTTTTACCATACTACAATAGAAATTATACTCTTAAAGAGCCAATAGAGATTTTAAAAGAGAATAGTGAAAAAGTTTATAGTTACAGATTTGAGGATTCAAAAAATATATCCAATGAGATAGATAAAGAGGGTATAGAGGAGATCCCTTTAGATAAGTTATCAACGATGAGAGAGGGAGAACTGCTATTGATTAGAAAAAAATATGAAAAGAATATTCCTAAAGAGGAGTTAGAGTCAATTTATTCAAATAAAGAGTATGTTATTTTAATAAAAAAATAAGGTCGTAGTGATACGACCTTAGATTTTTTTTACAAATTCAGATTTTAGTTTCATAGCTCCAATACCATCAATTCTACAATCGATATTATGGTCTCCCTCAACTAATCTTATGTTTTTTACTTTAGTTCCAATTTTAACAACAGAAGAACTTCCTTTAATTTTTAAATCTTTAATAACAGTAACTGTATCTCCATCAACTAAAAGAGTTCCATTGGCATCTTTTACGATAAGAGCATCATCTGAATCCTCTTCAACAGCTTCTATTGACCATTCGTAAGCACACTCAGGGCAAACAAATAGATTTCCATCCTCATAAGTGTATTCAGAGTTACACTTTGGACAATTAGGTAATTTTGTCATAATATTTTTCTCCATTCTATATATAATTACTTATATTATAAAACAAATTTGAAAAAAATTCAAGAAAACAAAATTTTTCAGGTGTAATTTTACTTTTTATATAGTGGAAATTTATTACAAAGTTCTTTAACTTTTTTAATAGTATCCTGAAGAACTTCATCATTGTCGCTATTTTTTAGAGTTTCAACAATTAAATTTCCTATTAAAATCATCTCATTTTCCTTCATACCTCTCGTTGTTAAAGCTGGAGTTCCAAGTCTAATCCCACTTGTGATAAAAGGACTTTTTGTGTCATATGGAATCCCATTTTTGTTAACTGTTATATGAACTTTATCCAATATTTTTTCCGCATCTTTACCAGTGATATTTAAATTTGTTAAATCAACAAGAATTAGATGGTTATCAGTACCACCACTAACAACTCTAACTCCATTTTTTATTAGAGTGTCAGACAGAGCTTTAGCATTTTTTATAACCTGTTCCTGATATTTTTTAAACTCAGGAGAGAGAGCCTCTTTAAAAGCTACGGCTTTTCCTGCTATTATATGCATCAAAGGTCCACCTTGAATGCCAGGGAATATTATTTTATCAATTTTTTTAGCAATCTCTTCATCATTTGTTAAGATAAGACCACCTCTAGGTCCTCTAAGAGTTTTATGTGTTGTACTTGTAGTTATATGAGCATAGGGAATTGGTGATGGATGAAGTCCAGTGGCAACAAGACCAGCGATATGAGCCATATCAACAACTAAATAGGCTCCAACTTCATCGGCTATCTCTCTAAATCTTTTAAAGTCAATAGTTCTAGGATAAGCACTTGCTCCGGCGATAATAAGTTTTGGTTGGTTCTCTAAAGCCAATCTTCTAATCTCCTCATAGTCAATTCTTTCATCATCTTTTTTTACACTGTATGAGATAACCTTATAATCATTTCCAGAAAAGTTAACATTTTTTCCATGAGTTAAATGACCTCCATGATCAAGTCTCATACCTAAAATACAATCACCTAAATTTATTAAGCTTCTGTAAGCAGCCATATTAGCTTGAGAACCTGAGTGAGCCTGAACATTTGCAAATTTAGAATCAAAAAGTTCTTTTGCTCTTTCAATAGCTAAACTTTCAACAATATCTACGAATTGACAACCTCCATAGTAACGTTTATTGGGATAACCCTCTGCATATTTATTTGTCATGACTGAACCAACAGCCTCCATTACACTTTTTGAAACAAAATTTTCTGAGGCGATAAGTTCTAAACCATTTTCTTGTCTATCTAACTCTTTTTCAATAGCATTATAAACATCAATATCTGTGTCTTTTAAAAAATTTAACATGAAACTACCTCCCATAAATTGCGTGATGGATTAATTATATACTATTGATGTATATATTTC
>NZ_DBGBQB010000305.1:0-2599 GCF_048470075.1 Cetobacterium sp.
CAATTGCATATATTATTTTAGGGAGGGTATTTTATGAAAAAAATTTTTTCACATCTATCTCTACTTCTTTACCTTACATCAATTTCATTATTTGCAGAACAAACTTCAACTGCTAAAGATGAAAACTCTTACAATGTTGAAACTCTTGAAAATTTTAAACAACAACCTACAGTTAACACCTTTTTTACTGATTCTAACTTAAAAGTACGTTTTAGAAATGAATACCGGAACAGAGATCGAGAAGCGGCATCTAAAAGGCAATCCGATGCTTGGGTTAATGGGACATTTTTAGATTTTACAAGTGGCTATTGGAAAAATATAATTGGATTTGATATTTCTTATCATAGAGTAGATGCTATATCTTCAAATCCAAGGAAAGATTCAAGTTTCTATTTAGATGGACATAGTGGTTTTGATCATGGAGCTATCCCTGCTATTAAATTAAGATATGATAACTTTGACTTTAAAATTGGTAGATTTATTACAGATTATGGATATGGTGGGTGGGAATATGAAATTCCTATGATTAATGGTTCTTCTATTAGACCTACACCTATTACAGTTGAAGGATTTTTTTTCTCTAATAAATTTAATGATAATTTTTCACTATATACTCTTTACACAAAACGTGAAATTGGTTCTTTTGATCCAGGTTTAAAATGGGATGATGCTAAAGTAGGGGTACGAAATTTAAGTAATGAACTTCTTGATGAAAAACCTAAATACAGTATCGGCGGTGTTTATGATAGTAAAAAGGGAACTATTTTAACTCTTGGTAGCCGTTATCAAGAAGATGTTTCTAATCAATTTGCTAGTAAATTTTCTAAACTTATTCCTTTAAGCGATAAAAAAATGGTAAAAATTGATGCCATAGGTCTTTATGCTGATATTATCGGCGATACTAAAAAAATAGTTAAAAATTTACCCGGCTCTATGAATGCTGATAGTGTTTATGTTTATTCTGGACAATTATCTTATATTCAAGATAAAACAGTTCTTTTCTCAGCCATTGGTTATGTAAGCGATAAAGTCGCTCCTAATACAGGAATAGTAACAGATATAACTTTTGTAGGAGATCAAACTTTAGATAGAATTCATGCTGATATGTTTTCTTATTCCTTTGGTTCCATGTATCAATTTACTCCTGAATTTACTGCTGGAATCTCTGTCCCTATAACTTCTGGATATTTGGAAAATGAAAAAATCCATAAAGTAGAAGGGATTGGATTAAACTTTATCTTTAGCTATAACGTTAAAAGTGGCCCTTTAGATGGTGTAAGATTCTGGGGAATTCTTAATCGCTCTGAAGAGAAAAGAGAACAGGATAATGGAGAGTCAAAAAATTATAGTAACTATGATATTAAATTGGTTTTACAATACGATTTTGATATAAACTATAACTCTCTATACTCTGTGAATAAATAGAGTATAGCCATGTTATAATGCTCATCAACTATTCTCAATAAATAGTTTACAAGTTGAATAATTTTATGGTATCTTAAAATAAAAAATAAATTTAGGAGGAGAAATACCGTGAGAAATATAACCTGTCCTTTAGAAGCTGTTTTCTTTATCTTAAAAGGAAAGTGGACTCCAATTATTCTATGGAGAATGCGTTTAGGAAACCAACGTCTAACTGATTTGAAAAAAGATATTGTTGGTTGTAATGAAAAAATGTTAATTCAACATTTAAATGACATGATTGAGCATAGACTTTTAGAAAAAATTGAATACAATGTTTATCCAAAGCATACCGAATATAAATTAACCGAATTTGGAAAAGAGTTAATCCCTACTTTTGCAAAATTTCAAGAATTGGGAATTAAATACTTACAAAAAAGTGAGTTATTAACAGATAATAAATAGTATGTTATTCTTAAGTTAATTCAAAACTTAGGAGGACTTCACTATGAAGAAAAATGTTTTATTAACTTTAACTGCTCTATCCATTTCAGCTTTTGGATTTACTTTAGAAAGTTCTGGTATAGAAAATGGATATATAAAAGAAAAATATGGAAAATATGGAGCTCAAAATTTAAATGGAATGCCTTCATTATCGCTACCTTTAAATTGGAAAAACTCTCCAAAAAATACCAAAAGTTATGCTTTTGTGATGGAAGATTTTGATGCTATCCCTGTCACTGGATTTTCTTGGATACATTGGATTGCGATTATCCCTGGAACTACTACTGAGCTAAAAGAAAACTCTAGCTTAGAAAATGAAGATATTATTCAAGGAGTTAATAGCTGGATTTCCTCTATGGGAGGTTTAAATAAAAATGATGCTTCACATTTTGGTGGACCTGCGCCACCAGATAAAGATCATACTTATAATTTTACTATTTATGCTTTAGATAAAAATATAAAATTACAACCAGGTTTCTACTTAAATGAACTTTATAATGAAATGGATGGACATATTCTTGATAAAGTTACACTGAAAGCCAAATATAAAAAATAAAAATCTAAGCGGTTGAGCCCTGTATTCTAAAGGGCTTAAACTGTTTATTTTTTGTAATCTCTTTGTTGTAAAAATTTATGTATTCTTTCATATCTGATCCTAACTCTTTATGAGTTTCAAATCTTTTTAAATAATAAC
>NZ_DBGBQB010000306.1:0-3051 GCF_048470075.1 Cetobacterium sp.
GTAGTATATTTTAGATATAGATTTTTATTCTTTTGGGAGGTATTATGAACTATAAATTTAATCAAAATAAAAATTGTGAATTTTTTCCATGCCACAAAATGGAGAATACTGAGAACTTTAACTGTTTATTTTGTTATTGTCCACTTTATATGCTAGGAAATGAGTGCGGCGGTAAGTATAAATATACAGCTGGTGGAATTAAAGATTGTTCTGACTGCATTCTTCCTCACATAAAAGATGTTGGTTATGATCATATACAGAAAAAAATGATGGAAGTTATTGAAATTGTTAGAAACGAACATCTAAAGGAGATTGGAGAAGAGGACAAAATAATCAGCTTAAAATAATTTAATTATCTTTATTAAGAGGTGATATTTATGAATCCTAATAATTTTACTGAAAACTCGATGCTTGCATTGACTGATGCTCAAACAATCGCTCAAACTTATATGCAGCAGAGTATTAAACCTGAAATTTTAGCACTTGCTTTAGTTGCTCATAAGGAGGGTTTAATTGTAAGAGTTTTAACAAAAATGGGAGTTAATACAAATACTCTTCAAAATAGTTTAGAGGACCTTTGTAATAAACTACCTAAAATTCAAGGAGCAACTAATACTTCTATTGGATTAGACTCTAAAACGAATGAAATTTTGATGGAAGCTCAAAAACTTATGCAACTTATGGGTGATTCCTATATAAGTGTAGAGCATATTTTTCTATCTTTGCTTGATAACACTAGTTTTTTAGCAAAGTTGGGAATCGATCGTATTCTATTTGAAAAAACTATTTTAGAGATTAGAGGTAATAAAAAAGTAGATTCCCCTAATCCTGAAGTAAAATATGAAGTTTTAGAAAAATACGGTAGAGATTTAGTTGAATTGGCTAGACAGGGAAAAATTGATCCTATTATCGGTAGAGATAGCGAGATTAGAAGAACAATACAGATTATATCTAGAAGAACTAAAAATAATCCTGTTTTAATCGGTGAACCTGGAGTAGGTAAAACAGCTATCGCCGAAGGTTTTGCTCAAAGAATCTTAAATGGTGATGTTCCAGATTCATTAAAAAATAAAAAAGTTTTCTCTTTAGATATGGGATCTTTAATTGCTGGTGCCAAATTTAGAGGGGAGTTTGAAGAACGTCTAAAAGCCGTTTTAAAAGAGGTAGAGGACTCAAATGGTGAAATTATATTATTTATAGATGAAATTCATACCATTGTTGGAGCTGGAAAATCAGATGGGGCTATGGATGCTGGAAATCTATTAAAACCTATGCTAGCTAGAGGAGAGATTAAAGTTATTGGTGCTACAACTCTAGATGAGTATAGAAAATATATTGAAAAAGATCCAGCTTTAGAAAGACGTTTCCAAGTTGTTATGGTAAATGAACCAACTGTCGAAGACACAATCTCTATTTTAAGAGGTATTAAAGAGAAGTTTGAGGTTTATCATGGAATAAGAATAACAGATGGAGCTATAGTTGAAGCTGCTGTTCTTAGTCATAGATATATTCCAGATAGACAACTTCCTGATAAAGCTATTGACCTTATTGATGAGGCTGCAGCTATGATCAGAACTGAGATGGATTCTATGCCTGAAGAGCTAGACCAATTAACAAGAAAAGTTATGCAATTAGAGATTGAAAAAGAAGCTTTAAAAAAGGAGACAGACCCTTATTCAAAGGAAAGACTTGAAGCTCTAGAAAAAGAACTTTCTAGTTTAACAGAGCAAAAATCACTTTTAAAAGCTCAGTGGGAAAATGAAAAACATGATTTGAATAAAGTTAAAGATATTAAAGCTGAAATTGAAAAGGTTAAACTTGAGATTTTAGAAGCTGAAAGAAAATATGACTTAAATAGATTAGCTGAATTAAAATATGGAAAATTAGCAACTCTTGAAAAAGAGCTAATTCAAGAGCAAGAACGTCTTGAAGAAGTCCCTATAAATAAACTTGTTAAACAAGAGGTGGGAGTTGAAGAGATTTCTGAGGTTATTTCAAAATGGACTGGTATTCCTCTTTCTAAACTTATGGAAAGTGAAAAAGAGAAGTTATTAAAATTAGAGGAGAATCTAAACGCTAGAGTAATCGGACAGGAGGAAGCAGTTAAAGCTGTATCAGAGACAATTTTAAGAGCTCGTGCTGGTCTTAAAGACCCTAACAGACCTATCGGTTCCTTTGTATTTTTAGGACCTACTGGTGTTGGTAAAACTTATTTAGCAAAATCTCTTGCATACTTCCTATTTGATGATGAAGAGAATGTAATAAGAATAGATATGAGCGAATACATGGATAAATTCTCCGTTACTAGATTAATTGGTGCACCTCCAGGATATGTCGGTTATGAAGAGGGAGGACAATTAACAGAGGCTGTTAGAAGAAAACCATACTCTGTTATTCTTTTTGATGAAATTGAAAAAGCTCACCCTGATACATTTAATATCCTTCTTCAAGTTTTAGATGATGGACGTTTAACTGATGGACAGGGAAAAGTTGTAGACTTTAAAAATACATTGATTATAATGACATCTAATATTGGTAGTCATTTAATCCTAGAAGATCCTAGTCTAAAAGAGGAAACTAGATTTAATATCAATCAAATGCTTCTTTCTAACTTTAGACCTGAATTCTTAAACAGAATTGATGAGACAATTATCTTTAGAGGTCTTGGACTTAAAGAGATTAAAAACATTGTTCATCAACTTCTAAAAGCTTTAGAGAATAAATTAAAAGATAGAAAAATCAATTTCAAAATTACAGATAGCGCTGCTGAATTCTTGGCTAAAACTGCTTATGATCCACAATTTGGAGCTAGACCATTGAGAAGATATATTCAAAAATATATTGAAACTGAAATAGCTAAAATCATACTAAAAGGTGATGTTAAGGAAAGAGAAACTGTTGAAGTTGACTATAAAGATGAGGATATTGTATTCAATATTATACCCTAGAAAAAAATGGGCTTAGCCCATTTTTTTTATTGACATTTTATAAAAAAAATGATATTATTATATAGCTTGGCAACGATAGCTACGGAGGTACACCCAGTAACAT
>NZ_DBGBQB010000307.1:0-2248 GCF_048470075.1 Cetobacterium sp.
TAGAAACACTCCCTATTTTTGCTAATTCAGAAATTTTATATCTATTTTTCATATTTCCTCCTTGACATTATACTTAAGTATATAGTTTATAATATCACATATGATTATTTATTAATATTACTTTGTTTTATAAAGGATATAAAAAGGAGATAAAATGTCACAAAATATTACCCTGGAAAATGGGTGCGTTAAAAAACTGTTTTTTAAATTTGCAATACCGAGTATTTTGGGAATGTTAATAGTTTCATTACAAATTATGGTAGATGGTATATTTTTAAGTAAGGGTATTGGCCCTCACGGCTTAGCTGCGGTTAATCTCTCTATGCCTCTTATAAATCTACTATTGAGTATTGCTCTTATGATATGTATTGGAGGAGGGGTTTTAGTTGGTATTGCCTCTGGAAATAAAGATTATGACCGTGCCAAAGGTTTAACTAGCTTGACACTAATTTTATTGCTATCTGTACTACTTATTATATCGATTTTTTTACTGATGAATTTTAATACTGTTATAAATCTTTTGGGAACCAATAGTGAAACTTATGATCTAGTAAAAAAATACTTGGCTATTCTTATTCCTGGTTCAATCTTTTTTAGTATGCCAATTTTTACAGAAACTTTTGTCAGAATAGCTGGTAAACCCAATCAAGTTTTTGTAAGTGGGTCAATATGTTTTATAGTTAATGTTTTTTTAGATTACATCTTTGTTTTAAAATTGGGAATGGGTATGGAAGGAGCTGCAGTAGCTTCATGTTTTGCCAATATGTTTGGAGCTTTATCACTACTGTATCACATTGAGTTTGGAAAAATTATAGGTAGTTTTCAAGATATTAAAGAGATTTTTTTTAATGGAAGTTCTGAGATGTTAACGGTTATTTCCAGTGCTATTACCACATATATCTTCAATATAATAATTATGAAAAATATAGGTGTTCTTGGAGTTTCTGCATTAACAATTGTTTTTTATATCAATTCAATTGTCAACATATCCCTATATGGTCTCTCTCAAGCTTTACAACCAATTATATCCTACAATTTAGGAGCTAATAGGGTTGATAAAATTAAAGATGTTCTAAAAGTTGCTCTAAAATCTGGTGCTTCTATCGGTTTAATAACTTTTATTGGTATGCATCTTTTTGGTGATAAAATTGTTTATCTTTTTTCAAATGGAAATAAGGAGCTTGCAGACTTAACAAATAAAGCTATATTCTTCTTTACTTTTGCATATTTATTATCGTTTATTAACATAATTTCAAGCAGTTTTCATACATCTATTGAAAAACCCTTTGAATCTGCTTTTATCTCTTGTGGACGTTCAATTATATTTGTACTTATTCCACTTTTTACTCTTCCAGTTTTTATTGGAGAGATTGGAATTTGGTTGGCTATCCCCATTGCTGAGCTTATCTGTTTAGCTGTAAGCATTCCATTGATGAAAAAATCACTAAAAACTCTTCCTCTTAATATTTAAGAGGAAGTTTTTATTTTTCCATTTATATAAAATGGAACTATTTCAGATATATCCATTTTCACACAATATTCCAAATCCTCTTCATATCCTATTTTTTTTAAATAACTATAGTGCTTACTTCCCTCTAAAACTTGCTTTACTCCTGGTGCATATTCAGCTAATCTCTTTAGAGATAAGGTAAAATCATTTATCTCAATCTCTGATTTTTCACCTATTTTTTTTGCTATTATTCCAGCACACAGGCTATCATCTAAAGAAAACTCATCATCTGTTCCTGCACAAAGTATGATAACATCTTTTTTTTCTTCTAAAAGTTTTTTAGAAATTACGGATATATTTAAATAACAAGCTATGTATAAACCGTCTGCACTTAAAGCATTCTCAATTGCTCTTGTACCATTACTTGTAGTCATATAAATCTCTTTTCCTTCAACCTTATCCTTTGTAAACTCTAGAGGTGAATTTCCAAAATCAAATCCCTCTATTTTTAATCCTTTTCTCTCACCAGCTAAAAGTCCATTTTGAGTTAAACTTTGACCTCTTTTAGCATCTTCAATCTCTTTAAAGGGGTATATACATTTTGCCCCATTTTGTAAAGCTGTAACCATAACTGTTGTAGCTCTTAAAACGTCTATTACAACGACATTTTTTCCTTTAAACTCTTTTCCTATAGCTTCTTTTGCTGATTTTAAAATCTCTATTCTCATAATATCATCTCCTTATTTTGCTATTCTATAACATTTTCTTTGAAATTTAAAGAGTTATATGGTAATAATA
>NZ_DBGBQB010000308.1:0-3060 GCF_048470075.1 Cetobacterium sp.
GGTGGTGATTAAAATGAAAAAAACTGTAAACTTAATTAATTTAAAAGGGGAAAAAATTAAATTTGAAATTGGTGGATTTTTTAAACTTTTTCAAATAATGAAAATTAAGAGACTTCTTCGGAGTAACGAGTATTTTCTAGCTGGAGAAGAGGATGCAAAAGTCGCTATGGAGTTAAAACTATATTAAACAAAAAAGAGAACTTTAGTTCTCTTTTTTTATCTCCCCATCACTAATTTCAATAACGCGATCACACATTAAAGCTATATCAGGATTATGCGTTACAATTAAAAATGTCGTGTTATATTTTTTATTGATCTCTCTCAATAGGTTATATATTTGCTGACTTGTTTTAGAGTCTAAATTTCCAGTTGGTTCATCTGCTAAAACTATTTGAGGTTTATTGAGTAAAGCTCTAGCAATAGCAACCCTCTGTTGTTGACCTCCAGATATATTTTGCGAATTTCTATAAGCAATCTCTTTTAAATCCATATATTCTAATATCTTTAAAGCTTCATCTTTCTTTTCATAAGAGTATCTACCACTCTCTATCCAATTCGGTATGAGAATATTGTCTAAAACATTGAATTGAGATAGTAAAAAATGAAATTGAAATATAAATCCTATATTTTTATTTCTAAAAACTGCTCTCTCTTTTGATGAATAGTGGGATATAGTTTCACCAGAAAAATATATATCACCTTTTGTAGGTGTATCTAAAGCTCCAATTATATTTAGAAGTGTACTTTTACCACTTCCACTTTGACCTATTATAGCGACAATTTCACCTTTCTTTACTTTTAAATTTATATTTTTTAAAGCTAAATCTTGACCATTATAGGATTTGAATATATTTTTAAGCTCTAGTATCGGAATTTCATTCACCTTTTATCACCTCTATTGGATCTAATTTCATGGATTTTTTTCCAGGTATATATGCTGCGATTACACCTGATATTGTAGAAAATAGTAAAACTCTTAGAATGAGTATACCTCTTAGTTCAATAAGGAAATTTGGTTTTGCTCCCCATTCAAATAACTTTATTAAAAACACACCTATTCCACACCCCAAAAGAGCTCCTAAAAATCCGACTATTGCTCCTTGAAATAAAAATATAAATCCTATTGAAAAATCATTGGCACCAATAGCTTTTAGTATACCTATCTCTTTTGTTTTTTGAACTACCGTTATATATAAAACACTAGCTATACTCAAGGTTGTAGATAATAGAATAACTCCCTGTATAACTGTTGTGGAGATTGTTTGAGACCTTAAAGCATTTAATAGTTGTTTTCCATCTTTCATCCAAGATGTAGCTTTTAAATCTGGAAAATTACTCTCTATATCCGCTGCTATCTTTTCTCCTAAAAAGATATTTTTTAATTGAATATTTATTTTATTTACATACCCCTTTTTATTGAATATTCTTTGAGCTCTCACTATATCCATATATACTAATCCATTATTAAACTGCTGATTTTCTAAATCAAAAATACCATTGATTCTAAATTTTTCTTTATCTCCACCAGGAAGAGTTATATTCATAATATCTCTAGGAGAGAGATTAAAATCTTCACTTATTCTTTTCCCAACAAGTATTTTGTCAGAGTCGATATTTTTGTCTCCCAAATATATCTTCTCTTTTACCTTAAACATTGAATCTCCAGAATCTAAATCAACTCCTCTAATTTGTAAAGCAAGTGATTTTCCCTGTCTTTCATATAGAGCATTTCCCTCTAAAGTGGGAACAACATCTTTAATCTCTCTATTGGTTTTTAGTAGAGTTATCAAACTTTCATAGTTGGATATTTTATCTCTTTCATTTATAAAATTTCCATAGTTATATACAGAATCTTTTCGTATTAAAGAGTCTCTAGTATTACCATCTTCAATTACTATATGAGGTATATTTCCTAGAACTGTATCTATTATGTTGTTTTGGAGAGAGACAATCAAGGATGAAATAAAAACTTGAACGGCAACTCCTGTGGCTATGGCTGTTAAAAGGAATAGGGTCTGACCTTTAGATTTGGCTAAAAAATTATATGCTATTTTTATCTCATATTTCATATACAATCCTATCTCCCTCATTTAAACTCTTAGGGTTTAAAATAATTGTATTTTTATCTAATTCACTCACTATTACATATCCGTCTAGGACTTTTATCCCCTCAACCTCCTCTATGGTTGCCTTGCCACCTCTATCTATCATAATGTAGTATCTATTATTTTTTACTATTAAATAATCTTTAGGAACATGGATTCCATTTTTTATATTTTGACCATTGATTTCTACATTAACAGTGCTACCATATATAAATTTTTTTAAATTATCCAATAAAGTTCCCTTTATTTTAACTGTACCATTTTTTTCATTTACACTGTTATTGATAAAAAATATCTCTCCAGATGTCTTTATATCACTATCTCCATAGGAGTATATATTTATCTTATCCCCTTTTTTTACTTTTTCAAAATATTTTTCATCCAGTTCTATTTCAACTATTTTATCCCCTATGGATGAGATTAAAAACAGAGAGGTATATGGAGCTACCGTTTCACCTAAATCGACATATTTTTCTCTAATATATGAATCATAGGGTACAAGTATCGAGTATTTTTTCAATTGCTCTCTCTCAAACTCCAACTCCTCATTTTTACTTTTTAAATCTGCTAAAATCAATTTTCTATTAGGTCCATTTTTTATAGAGTTTAAATCATTTAAGGCATTTTTAACTTTAACCTCTTTTTCAGCTAAAGTGTTTCTTTTTTCATTTAGTTCCAAAATATTTACGTATCCTCTATTATAGAGTTTAGAGTATTTATTAAACTCATTTAAAGCATTTTTATATTCTACTTCAGAGTTGGTGAAAAGAAGATTGGCATTTGTTAATAGTACTGTTTCAAGTTTCTCTAACTCAACCTGAACATTTAGTAATTCAGCTTCTTTTTGTTTCACAGTGGCCTCTATATCTTTTGAATTAAATTTAATAAGTAGATCACCTTTTTTTACAAAGTCCCCCTCTTTAAAATATATTCTTTCCACTGTCCCATTTATATC
>NZ_DBGBQB010000309.1:0-2124 GCF_048470075.1 Cetobacterium sp.
CTCATATATTTATATATTGAGAGAAGTATTTTTTAATTAAAAACTATATTTGAATCCTATATAATAATTTCTTTCTGGTGCTGGGTAATATGTCTTTCCAAACGTCAAATCTTCCTTGCTTGGATTTTTGTACCCTACATAATCATAGTATTTTTCATTAAATAGATTATTTATTCCCGCATTTATAACTAATCCATCTTGGAAATCATATATAAAAGTTAATCCACTTAATAGATAACTATCTGTTTTTTCTCTTTCATTAGCTTCATCGCTATTATCATAAGCCTTTCCATAATATTCCCAAGAGTTATTGAAGCTTAACTTTTCATTGAATCTATAATTAAAGTTTAATATCCCCTTTATATTTGGAATACCTGGAATATCTTTTCCCTCTTTAAACTCTGTTTTCATATAAGTTATTGATTCTGAAACTGTTAACTTATCAAAGTAATGCTCTAAAGAAAACTCCACACCTTTTCTTTTACTTGTTCCATCTAAATTTCTATTTTTATATGACTCATCATTTTTATTTACTCCATAGAAAATCTCATTTTCAGTTTCTATATAGAATATTGATGTTGAAACATAAGTATTTCCTATAAAATCCTTTATTCCTATCTCATAAGTCTCTGTTTTTTGGGGATTAAACTCTCCATCCCAAAAATTTATCTCATCTGTGTTTGGTGTTCTAAACCCTTTTGTATAACTTATATATGTAGCTCCTGAATCTGAATATAAATAGCTTCCTGTTAATTCTACTGCATCCTCTTTAAATTTTTCCTCTGAAAAACTTTTATTTTTTCCTTTATATTCAATGTTTTGCCTTCTATATCCCTGAGTAAATTTAAACTTATCAATTGTATAACTATTTATTAAAAATCCACCTAAAGAGTTCTTTTTAGCTTTAGAATCTCCATAAGAGGAGTAACTTTTTGTTTCACCACTATAGATATCTCCACCCAAAACAACATAACTATCATTTAAGTATGAGTATCTTAACTGTGGTTTTAAGTATTGGGTATCTGTTTTATAGTTGCTTCCATTTGAAGAGTATCTTTCATGAGTATATGTCCCTAATAGTTTAAACTCTAAATCTGAGTTTATATTATATATATAATCTCCCACAAAGTTATTCTTCTCAGTTTTTCCATCCACTCTCCATCTTTTTGAGTTCGATTGAGTTCTGTCATCATTCACTTCACTTTTAAATAACCATCCTGGAGCTTTAAACTTGTTTTTAGAGTAGTTATATTTAAATTTTAATTCTCCATCATCAAGTTTATATCTACTTCTAAATCCAAAACTTTCTAAATTATCCTTTGAGTAGTCTCTATAACCATCCTTATCTCTTTTTAAATAATCCACTTCAACTAAAAGTTTTTCTCCTATTTTAGTTCCATATGTAACTTGCTGTTTTTTTAATCCATATGAACCTAATTCACTGCTAAGATTTCCATAATTTTTTTTATCTTCGGGAGCTTTAGTGATGATATTTATTGTTCCACCAATAGCTCCATCTCCATATAGAACTGATCCTCCAGATGGAATTACCTCAATTCTTTCAATAGTGTCCACAGGTATATTACTTGTTTGATATCCCGATAGATCGATTGTATTAATCGGCGCTCCATCAACTAGAACTATAACATTCGATTTAGCTGTAGCTCCTTGACCTCTAATATCAAAGGCTGCATCTGTTCCACCCATCTCTTTTACTACCACACTTGAAACTAATCTCAAAGCCTCTGCCACTGTCTTAGCCCCTCTTTGAGATATCTCCTCTCCAGTTAAAACAGTTATATTTTTAGGTATATCCGCTATTGTTGTCTCTGTATTTTCACTGGTAATAACACTTTCCTCCAATTTTACAACCTTTTCTTGCCCCATTGCAAAACTAGATGCAAGAATTACTCCTGCAATTAAAAACCTTTTTTTCATTGATTTAATCCTCCCATTCTGTCACTCGCAGTTTATTTTTATGGCAGGTATCCTGACTCAACTTCATCCTCCAATAGCCCTTCCCAGTTCCCCAGTGGTTTATCTATTTTCGTCCATTTCACAGTGGCGTGACCGTTTAAGATTTTCACTTAATTCCCTTTTAATTAAAAAACCATAACATGAAAA
>NZ_DBGBQB010000310.1:0-7271 GCF_048470075.1 Cetobacterium sp.
ATAATTTTAATATTGATATACAAATATATATCAAACATATATTGAAAACCACTGCCTTGAACATAAGTGAGCTTGTATCTATTGTTGTAAAATACTGTGGCATTGTTATATATCCTATTCCTGTTACAGCTATGATTATTATTCCTACCCATGCGAAGAAAAATATTAACTTTTTTATCAATAAACTCACCCCTGTAAAGAAAGATTAGAGGCGTAAATAAACGCCTCCCTTTTATACTTTGAATTATACAATCTCTATATCTTCGTGCTTTTCGTCATACTCTTCTGTTAAGATTTTTACGTCTTGAACAAATACATTTACCTCTACAACTTTTAGTCCAGTCATAGTACTTACAGCTGTTAAAACACTCTTTTGAACATTTTGAGCAACCTCAGAAATTTGATATCCATACTCAACAATTATATAGATTTCAACACTGCACTCTTTCTCTCCAACTTCAACTTTAACACCATTTGTAAGTCTTTTTTTCCCTAGCATTTTGCTAACTTCATCTGCTACTCCACCTGCTAATTTATAAACTCCAGAAACATCTTGTGCTGCTTTTGCCGATATTGTCTTTACAACATCATCCGCTATTTTTATATTTCCTAACTCGTTCATAAAAACACCTCCGTAGATATTATACCTATATTATTACATTTATTTAAAGTTTTTCCTAGCTATTATTTAATTTTTTTCAAAATTTTCTTCTATAAACTTCGTTGTAACTTTTCCTGCTCTATATACCTTATTGTCTAGTACCTCTAAATGGAAAGGTATTGTTGTATCAATCCCCTCTATAATAAACTCATTTAACGCTCTTTTCATCTTTTCTATGGCTTCCTCTCTAGTGATTCCATGGACAATAAGTTTCCCTATCATAGAATCATAGTATGGAGATATCTCATACCCCTGATATGAGTGTGAATCCACTCTAACTCCTGGCCCTCCAGGAACAATATAAGTTTCTAATTTCCCTGGTGATGGTAAGAACCCTGCTGTTGTATCCTCAGCATTTATTCTACACTCAATAGCGTGACCAAATAAAACAACATCCTCTTGAGATATGTTTATTCTCTCTCCCTCTGCAACTTTTATCTGTAACTTTATAATATCTATTCCAGTTACCATCTCTGTTACTGTATGTTCAACTTGAACTCTTGTATTCATCTCCATAAAATAGAAGTTATCATCTTTATCCACTAAAAACTCTAAAGTTCCAGCTGAATCGTAATTGATAGATTTTGCTAATTTTACAGCAGCCTCTCCCATAGCTTTTCTAACTTTAGAAGGTAACTTATATGAAGGAGCTTCCTCTATTAGCTTCTGATGTCTTCTTTGAATAGAACAATCTCTCTCTCCTAAATGGATAACATTTCCATGTTTATCTCCCATTATTTGAACTTCTACGTGTCTTGGATTTTCAACAAACTTTTCAATATATACATCTGGGTTTCCAAAAGCTGATTCTGCCTCTGTTTGGGCTGCAATGATTTTAGACTCTAACTCCTCTGGAGTTCTAGCTAATCTCATTCCTTTTCCTCCTCCACCAGCAGTAGCTTTTATCATTACAGGATATCCTATTCTTTCCTCAACTTCTTTTCTGGCTTCCTCTATACTTCTAACAATTCCTGTTCCATTTGTCAATGGAACTCCATTTTCAATGGCAGTTTTTCTAGCAGTTGCCTTATCTCCCATTCTGTCTATAGCCTCTGGACTTGGACCTATAAATGTTATATTATGTGTTTGACATATTCTTGCAAATCTTGCATTTTCTGATAGGAATCCATATCCTGGGTGTATAGCATTAGCTCCTGTTATCTCTGCTGCCGCCAGTATATTTGGTATTTTTAAGTATGATTCTGTACTTAAAGGTCCCCCTATACAAACTGCTTCATCTGCTAATCTCACGTGTAAACTGTCTTTATCTGCCTCTGAATATACTGCAACTGTCTTTATTCCTAGCTCTCTTGCAGCTCTTATTATTCTAACAGCAATCTCACCTCTATTAGCAATTAATATCTTTTTAAACATAAAATCCTCCCAATTATCTTGCTGTGGCCTTTACTTTTAATAATACTTTCCCATAGTCAACAACTCCTCCGTCTTCTACAGTTATCTCTAACACCTCTCCACTAGCAGTGGATTTTAAAGGCGTCTTTAATCCCATCACATAGATGTATCCAAGATCTTGTCCCACTTTAATCTTATCTCCAACTTTTACCATATCTGCATAGAAATACTTCCCAATTCCTGTTGAAACGACAGTTTTTACGTTGTCCTCTTTTTTATTTGCTTCCTTTGCAACTTGAGGAGTTTCCTTAGGTAAAATCACCTTTCTTTGTGGAGATTTCTTTATTTTTATTTTTAAATTTTCATTTTCCTCATAACTAATTTCAGTAAGTCCGCATTCGCTTAATACATTAATTAAATCTTCAATTTGAAACTCTTCTTTCTTCATAAGTTCCTCCATCAGTTTTTTATCACTTATTTTAACACAATTTAAAAAATCATTCAAGATAACATTACAACTGTAATCTTATCTTATTATAACACTTTTTTCACCCAGTAACTCCTCTATCTTTTTTATTAAAACTGGAGTTATCTCAACTGTTAGTTTAGAGTTTTTTATCTCTTTATTTCCATCTATATCTATGGCGAAACTTAAAGGAACCTCACCTTTGCTATTTAAAAGTATCTCTTTTAATCTACTATATTTATCCTTTGATTTATCATTTATCAGTATATATAATCTATTTTTTTTATTAAATTCAATAGAATTTAATGATTTTATGCTCTTTACAACTATTTTTTTATTTTCATTTCCATTAAAATAATCTATTTGAACACTTCCATCTATTAAAACAGCCTTTCCATCTAGCTCAATATTCAAATAGTCCTTATACTCCCTAGGAAAAACTATTCCAGATATTTGATCATAGTAATCCTCTAAAACAAAGGAACACATTGGTTCTTTTGTTTTTTTAGTCAGTATTTTTTTCACATCCCTTAGTATACCATAAGTTTTTATTCCGTGCAGAGAATTTTCAGTTTTTATATCTGAAATTCTATTCATTTTATATGTCTTTATTATCCAATCATATTTATCCAATGGATGAGCACTGTAATAAAACCCTAAAAACTCCTTCTCTTTTTCCAACTTTTCATCAGGTGTAAAATCAGTCAAATCAGGTAAAACAAAGTTTACTACCTCTGATTTTGCTCCTCCAAAAAGATTCATCTGTTGAATATCATCCTCTTTTATCTTTTTATTTGCATAGTCTATAACTTTTTCTATAGATTCTATCTTTTGTTTTCTATTTCCTGGTAGTGAGTCTAATGCTCCTGAATAGACAAGAGCCTCTATATTCTTTTTATTTAATCCCTGACCTCTCAGTCTATATATAAAATCCTCATATCTTAAAAAGTTTCCATTTTTTTCAAACTCTATCTTTATCTTTTCCGCCAAACTCTCTCCAACATTTTTTATAGCCGCTAGAGAAAACCTAATTCCACCGTCCTCTACAGTAAACTTAGATACTGGATTATTTACATCTGATAACTTCAACTTTAATTTATGAGCCTTTGCATCCTCTATATAGAATGCAACATTCTCGACATTACTTTTTTCAGAGGTCATTATTGAAGCATAGTATTCCTCTGGATAAAAATATTTAAAATATGCTGTCCAATAAGCTATCAATGCATATGCTGCCGAGTGAGATTTATTGAATCCATAGCCTGCGAACTTGTCTATTAGATCGAATATCTCCTCTGCTTTCTCCTTTGTATAACCATTTTTTAGCGATCTCTCCACAAATTTATCCCTATTTTCATCCATTATAGATGCCTGTTTCTTTCCCATGGCTCTTCTTAAAAGGTCAGCTTCTCCAAGAGAGTAGTTTGCCATTATATTGGCTATTTTCATTACCTGTTCTTGATATAGAATAACTCCATAAGTTTCTTTTAATACCTTTTCCAAACTGGGGTGTGGATATTTTATCTCTTCAAGACCATTTTTACAATTTATGAAGCTTTCCACCATTCCAGAACCTAAAGGTCCAGGTCTATATAGAGCCAACAACGCAATTATATCCTCAAATCTATTCGGTTTTAATTGCATCAAAATCTTTCTTATACCCATAGACTCCAGCTGAAATACCCCTAGGCTATCCCCTTTAGAAAGCATATCGTATACCTGTTTCTCATTTAGTTCTATATCCTCTAATCTTATACTTTTATCCTTGCTCTCTTTTATATACTCTATTGTTCTTTGTAAATTTGTTAAGTTTCTAAGACCTAAAAAATCCATTTTTAAAAGACCTAGTTCTTCCAACTCCTTCATCTGGTACTGAGTTGAGATTGTATGATCTTTATTGTCGCTGTATAGAGGTACAATCTCCATCAGTGGATCTTTTGTTATAACCACTCCAGCCGCATGTATAGACGCATGTCTAACTTTATTTTCCAAACGCTGTGATAAGTTTATTAGATTTCTAACTTCACTATCCTCTGTATATAGCTCTCTTATCTCTGTATTTTCCTTTAAAGCCTCTCCCAAAGTTGAAAAAGCTGGAATTAATTTAGCTATCTTATCCACCTTAGCTAGATTTATATCTAAAACTCTTCCCACATCTCTCAATGCCGCTCTTGCTTTCATTCTACCAAAGGTTATTATCTGTGCAACCTTATCCGCTCCATACTTTTGAGTAACATAGTCAATCACTTCCCCTCTTCTTTCCTGACAAATATCTATATCTATATCCGGCATAGATATTCTTTCTGGATTAAGGAATCTTTCAAATATTAGATTATATTTTATAGGATCTAAATCCGTTATCTTTAAGGCATAAGCTACTAAACTTCCAGCTGCTGATCCTCTTCCAGGTCCTATTGGAATATTTTTTCCTTTTGCATAGGAAATAAAATCCCATACAACTATAAAATACTCCTCATATCCCATTTTTAAAATAACATCTAACTCATACTCAACTCTTTTTAAAAGCTCCTCACTAAGCCCAGATGGATATCTTTGAGCTAATCCCTTATAAACTATTTTTCTTAAAAACTCCCCTGGAGTTTTTACACAGTTTGGTATCTCATACTTTGGGAACTTCAACTCTCCAAACTCCAAATTTAAGTTACATCTATCGGCAATCTCCTCTGTTGTATCAACTGCCTCAATAAACTCATCTCCCAATGAGTTTATCACTTCCATTCTACTCTTTAAAAATAGCTCTTTAGTTTCAATCTTCATTCTATTAGTATCTGAAACCTTAGCACCTGTTTGAATACATATCACTAAATCCTGTAATACATGGTCCCCTTCATAGACATAGTGAGTATCATTTGTTGCAACACATTTTAATTCATATTTTTTAGAGAATCTCTGAAGTTCTTTATTCAGTTCTCTTTGCCCCTCTACTCCATTTCCTTGTACTTCTAAATAGAAGTTCTCTTTGCCAAAAATATCTATATAGCTCTCTATTTTCTTTCCAATCTCTATTTCGCTTTCATTTTCCAATATAGCTCTTGATATCTCTCCCTGCATACAGGCTGATAAAGCTATTATACCTTCGCTATGTTTTTTCAAAAACTCTTTATCCACACGAGGTCTATAATAAAATCCATTTAAAAATCCAGCTGAAGATATTTTCAAAAGATTTTTATATCCTGTAAGATTTTTAGCCAAAAGTACCAGATGAAAATTTCTTCCCTCTTTCTTATCCATCTGAAACTCTGATACATATGCCTCTATTCCAATAATAGGTTTTATACCTTTTTTCATAGCGCTTTTATAAAACTCTATAGCTCCATACATATTCCCGTGGTCTGTTATTGCTATAGCTTTCATATTTAACTCTTTTGCTCTCTCTAAATACTCATCTATCCTTCCAACCCCATCTAGAAGACTGTACTCTGTATGCAAATGTAAATGAACAAAGTTTTTATTCATCCGCTCCTCCTCTCAATGGCTTTTCTACTTTAAAACTCTTATAAAAAACAGCAGTTCCTATTAAATATAAGACTACTGTTATATAATATGGAAAGTTGTATGATACTCTTTCCATTAAATACCCTGCTATTATCATACTCAGTGCTCTTGTAACATTTGATGACATTGAAACTATACTACTCATCAATGCTCTATTCTCATATTTTACAGTTTCTAAGGAGATGTTTTGAATGAGTGGTTGATTTAGATTCATCAATGTTGATCTTAATAGAAATGAAACTCCTAAAACAAAAATACCCTGTGGAAAAGCTATTGATATTAAAAATGGGATTGATAATAATTGACAAATAACAACAGTGTTCTCTCTTCCCAAAACTTTAGATATATATGGAACCAGTAGTCCACCAATAACCAATCCGACCTGGGATAATCCCATAATAATTCCAACTTTTTCATTATCTATATTCAAAGAAAACTTTAAATATACACTGAAAAAGGGTATAACCATTCCTGCTCCAAATCCTATAATTGTATTATAGATAATAAATTTTAATGCTTCCCCACTCATCACATCCTTAAAACCTTTAAAAAAATCTCTATTTTTACTATTTTTTATCTTATCGCTGATTTTTAAATCCTTTAAAGGATAAAATCCAATTAAAATTATAAATACACACAATATGTATACCAATGGAATTGATTTTTCTATTGCAAAAATTTTTCCAAAAGTTTTAATCAGTCGCCCTGCTCCATAGCTGGCAAACACCGTTCCTAAACTCTGACTTACAAAGTTTTTACTAAAAACTTTAACTCTATCTTTTTCAGAGGAGTTCTCAATTAAAAGCACTCCAATGGATGAAAATGGAAATCCATACCCTACTCCCATCAATCCTGAAGATACCTTTATTAAGAATGGATCCCTTAAAAAGCTAACTCCTAAAATTCCTATCACCATCAATACTAAACCCATAGATATTGTCTTTTTAAACCCCATTTTTGAGCTTAAGTAAGCATTTATCATAGATCCTAAAGCTATAGATAAACTACTTATTGATAATACTTGCCCCACAATGCTTTCCCCATAGCCCAAATTTTTTACATGTATCCCTGTAAAAACATTAAAAACTCCGGAAACTATAGAGGTTGTAACCACATTTATAAAAATTATTTTATCTATCTGCTTCAACTCTATCTCACCCCTAAAATTGACCTAATATATTATACAATATAAAGTTATAAAAAAAAATACTTCTAACCATTAATTAGAAGTACAAAAAAATGAAACGACCTTCCGGGGGGGATAGAAGGCCGTTT
>NZ_DBGBQB010000311.1:0-1796 GCF_048470075.1 Cetobacterium sp.
GATCAGAGAAAAGTGTAGATTCCAAATATATATCCTCATCTTTGAAAAAAAAATCCTCCTTATCAAAAGAGGTTCTTTCAGAACCAAAAATTTTTAGAGTATTAAAATCAATAGTAATCTCTTGAAGAACTATACCTAAAATCATATGTAGAACATTATCTGAAAATGTATAGTTTTTAAAATAAGTTTCTTTAAAAAATGAGTTTAGAGATACATATATCTTTTCATTCTTATTTATAATGGGAAAGCTATTGGTTATAGAAGTTCTATTAATAGAGAGGTTAAAAAAGTATTTTTCTTCAAGTGTTCCATCTAGCTCCTCTTTTAAAAAGAGATAGTCAGATAAAGAGATAAGATTTCGCTGTTTTAAATCTTCTAATTTTTCTAAAGTAATCTCATTTTCAGAGAATGATAGAGAAACTATTAAAAAAAATAAAAATATGCAACTTAATCTTTTTATCATGACAATATCCCCCAAAATTTATAGTTTAATCTTACCAACTCTCTTCTTTGTAATATAATCAACAACAATAAGAAAGTCAGCTTTTGTTATATTTTTATTGCCGATATATTTAAAATCTAAGGTATCTAAACTTAGTTTTTCTTTAGAAAGAATTCTTAAATTACCTAAAAAATAGTTATCTATATAAAGTTCGTATTTCCCACGGCGTTCACCTTTATTATAGATACTCCCCCTTAGAGTTAAGGTATTATTTTCAATAACTCCTTTTAAATTTGAAAATTCTAGTTGAGGGTATATATCTCCAGCATATCCATTTAGAACTATTTTTAAATCTGTTAGGACCCCTAAACCAATATTATTTTCTTTTATAACTTTTTCATATAGAGGTAGCTCTCTAATACCTAAAATAGCACTATATTCACCAAAAGGAAGTTTATCTTGAGAGGCAACACTAAGTTGTATCTTGCCACTTTCACCAGGTTGTAAAGTTAAAGAGCGAGGATAGAAGTTAATCCATTGACTCATATCTCTATCCCCTTTTTGATAGGATTCCGTATAGATTCTATAGGTTACAGGAGAGTTGGATTGATTATAAAGAGTGTATTCCTGATAGCTTCCTTCAAAATCGATTTTTTTATCAAAATATGTAGGGTGAATATTTATATACGAAAAGGATAGATTGAACAGAATAAAAAAAAGAGATAAAATTTTCATAAACTCCCCCCAGTTATTTACTTAAGGAAGGAAGTATTTAGACCTCCTTCATTAAATAAATAAAATCGAATTTAATTTTTACTTTTATTAAAAGTGATAGTAAATGTTTGAGTGTTAGTTGAGTAAGTACCTTCACCAGCCATTGTGTCAGAAGTGATATTACTAGAAAGGGTATATGGAACAACATTATTATTAGCTGTTCCACTAGTTATAGCAAAAGAACCGCTAATTGTTTCAGAGGGATTAGAAGAGTTTTCCAATACATAGTCATTAAGCGAAGTGTGCTCTAAATTTCTCTCATTGATTCCAGTAGCTTTGGCATAGATAGTTTGAGATAAAGCTCTATCCCCTGTAAGAGCAGAACCGCTTTGAACAAGATTATGCTCAAAATTTAAAGCTGAAATTTCAGTTCCCTCTTCATCAATTATAACCAATTGAGTAGAGTTTGCAATAACATTGGCAGTTACATTGACATTGATAGTTGCTGATGTAGACTCAAGGGTGTTAGTTTTGTTGATATTATCACCTGGAAGAACAGATGTTCCTGCAAATGCAAATGATGATAATGTAAAAAATAATAATGAATATTTTTTCATTTAAATACCTCCCAATTTAATAT
>NZ_DBGBQB010000312.1:0-1540 GCF_048470075.1 Cetobacterium sp.
ATCTTATACATTTAGGTTTTGGATGGTATATCAAAGGAATACAGATTTTCGAGAGCCAACCTACTGATAATGAAATTCTAGTATTTTGTGAACAAATTAGATTAAAGAACATTTTTTTAAACCTTAATAGAAGTAATTTTGTTCATTCTTCTATAGGAGTTTTCATTAAAAATCCAGAGTGTTTTTTACCTAGATTAAATATTCTAGGAACTTTTCTTATGCCTAAATGTCCTTGTTTTCATGAGGTCACAGAAGATTTTAATAATGGACTTTATTCCGAAGATAAATTATATTGGTGTCCAATCTGTTCCAAGCACTATCATAAAAGTCAAATTAAATTTGAGCATATTACTAATATTTTAGAGGAGATTAAATAATATGTATAAGCTTAATAAAAATCTAAATAAAACATTAAATAATATGGGGTTATCTTCAAAGATACCCCTTATAGCTAAATTAACTTACTGTGCTCATCTTATTCCATCTTTAATAAGAGATGGGCATTGTATAAGTTTAGGTGGAGCTGGAATTGGAAAAACAACTACTATAAAAAATAGTACTAGTAAATTTAAAAATATTTCTAAGATTACTTCACCTGTTTTTTTTGGAAATCTAACCAATAAAACTCCTGGTTTAATTTCTAATCTATATGACGTTGCTGCTATCGAACAAATTTCTTCGATAAAATCTTTAGACGATGATTTAATTAATGACCTTCTTACACATTGTAACGAGGATGAGGTTACTAGATTAAATGAAACTTATGAAAATAGAACCAGTTTAGTTTTCTTAGGAAATTGTGATAAGAAATATACTATTCAAGATTGTCATGAAGATGCTTCTTCACCTCATCATATTGATACTGAATTTTTCAATATTCTTCCTGATGATTTTAAAAAAGAACAAGGTCTTGAAAGATTCATTTTCTTACCTAGCTTTAATTTAAAGAAAATAAATACTTCCTCTATCATTACTATTAAAGATGATAGTTTTAAAGAAAATATTAGTAAAAACAGAATGAGTTTCAATAATTATCACATGGAAGAAATGTCTATAAGAGCTTACAAAGCTCACTGTAAAATTATAACTGCATTAAATTATTTTCTAAATAGTAACAATGACCTTCATGAAGATTCTTGGATTTTTAAAGGTTTTAAAGCTTTTGCTTCATCTCTAGTCCAAATAACAACCGAACAAAAATATAAACATTTCTATTATAAGAATGAAGACGGAGGAAAATTAGCTTTAGCACTTATTCTAGATTTGTTTAATGAGAATGATTTAATTGAAGAAGCTCATTTTTTAGAAAATAGAGCTTTAATTAAGATAGCCAATAAAAATTTCTGGTATAAAATTGCTTTAAATTATATAGGAGAGTATGAAAATGAAATAGAAGCTAAGTTTTATAATAATAATCCAGAAAGTTTTATTAGTAAGATTATTGATATTAAAGACAATAATATGATTTTAATACAAGAATATGTTCCACTTGAAAGTAATTATTTTAAAATAAAAGATTTGAATTTTCTTTATAACAATG
>NZ_DBGBQB010000313.1:0-3244 GCF_048470075.1 Cetobacterium sp.
TTCATTAACATTTTTAATTCCCATCATAAATTAAATCGCCTCCTCATTTAAAAATATTATACCAAAAAACCAAAAAAAAAGCTGTAGACAGTTACTTGTCTACAGCCTGAAAAGAGCCCAAAGGGGCTCTTTTTTATTTAATAAAAAGGGATAATCATTTGAGACTACCCTTTTAAATATATAGTTAATTTTATCTATTTTTTAATCTCTCTTCTTTTAAAACTGAAAAATTAGGTTTCAATTTTAGGCCCTACTAAAAATGTATCCTTAATTTTATAGATGTTCATATCAATATTATAAAGGTTATCGATAATCTCTTTTTTAAAGCAATTATCCTTACTTCCAAAGTATATTTGTTCACCATTTTTTAGAAATAAAAAGGTGTTACAAAAATTATAAGCAAGGTTGAGGTCGTGTATAATAATTATGCAACGTATATTTTTTTCTTTTACAATCTCTTTAATTATACTTAATATATTTATGGCATTAGCTATATCTAAACTACTTGTAGGTTCATCTAAAATTAAAACTTCAGAGTTTTGAGCAATTGCCCGAGCAATATAGCACCGTTGTTTTTCTCCCCCACTCAAAAAATTAATTTTTCTATTTTTAAAATGATTAAGATTAAATCTTACCAATAATTCATCCACAATTTTTATATTTTTTTCATTTTGTTTGTATCTCATATATGGAATTCGTCCTAGCATGATAGTATCGAAAACAGTTAAATTATTAACTTGTGATTCTTGGGGAACGTATGATAATATATTTTTTCTTTTGTTTAAAGGGATAGATTGAATATTAGAGCCATTGAGAGTGATGTCTCCCTCACCTCTTAAAACTCCTAAAATATTTTTAATAAGTGTTGTTTTCCCACTTCCATTACTTCCTAAAATTCCAAGAATCTCTCCTCTCTTAACTTGAAAACTAATATTCTTAAGAGAAAAATCCTGTCTATGCTTATAGGATAGATTTTTTATTTTCATTTTGTTTCACCTTTTTTTAAAATAAGATTTATAAGTATAGGAACTCCTACGTAACTTAATATAATTCCAATAGGAACTATTATAGGAGAGAAAAGTGTTCGACTTAGAACATCAGATATAAGAATAAGCAATCCGCCAATAATCATGGAATGACTTAAAAGATATTTATGATTATCACCTACAATTTTTTTAGAGATATATGGTGCTGCTAATCCCACAAAACCGATAATTCCACAAGTTGATATTATAACAGCAGTTAGAATAAGAGCTCCAAATCCAAGAAGAATTCTTTCTTTAGATGGATTAATTCCTAGAGTAATGGAGTAATCATCATCACAATTACAAATAAGATTTAGTACCCAAGCTTTTTTTTGTGAAAAAATAGTAATAGGAATAAGAACTGCTAAAAGAACTTGAACATTTTGCCAATCAACACTATTTAAACTTCCAAAGGTCCACTTAACAATAGCAGAAATTTTATCATCTGAAGCTATATATTGAAGAGTAGATGTAAGGGCAGTAAACAGGTAGTTTAATGCAATCCCAATTATAATCATAGTCAAAGATTCCATCTCTTTTTTTAAAGCACATATAAAAACAACAAAAGCACAAATCATTGTAGATGTAAAAGATCCAATTATTATAGTTAAGCTATTGTCAGTAAAAAAAATAATTGCAATGGCAGCCCCAAAAGATGCTGATGCAGAAACACCCAAGGTAAATGGGCTAGCCATAGGATTTCTTGTGATTCCTTGCATAATTGTACCACAAAGTGCTAGTCCCATTCCACAAAATAAACCAAAGATGACTCTAGGTCCTCTTAAGAAAAACATTATATTTAATTCCTGTTGGTTCATATTAAAAAAATTTATCCAAGTGTTTCCTAAAGATAGTCCAGAGCAAAGCAAAACGGTTAAAAATATTAGGGGAAAAATATATTTACTTTTCATTTTTACTCTTGTTAGGAACTGGATAAAAGTGTCCCTTAATATTTTTAAATCCTTGAAATTTTTCAAGCCACTCCTCAAAGATTAAATCAGGATCCAATTCAGGGAGATTCTCTGGATAGATCCACTTTGCCATATAAACAGCGCCTATCATTTTAGAGGCACCTCCATGTCCAAATTGTGACATAAGATAGATATTGTTATTTTTAACAGCTTCAATATTGCCCCATCCAGTTCTATTTTTAATCTCTTCAATAGTTTTGATTTGTTGCTCTTTTGTAGGAGGGGCATAAATACCACTTCCTTTTATAGCTTGTGCTGGACTTATATTTTTAACAATTACACTTGGATTTTTAATTATTATAGCTTCGGAATCAACTTGTGATTCACTTGTTTTTGTATTTTGATCTCCAAATATATTTTTTCCGCCAGAAGCTTCAATCATATTGTAGTAATAGCTTCCTGGAAAAGCTGTATAGAAATCTTTAGAGTCCTCCCAGTAAACAGTTTTTTTATCTATGTCTTGAAGATTTTTTTCAATGTATTTCAAAGGAATTTCATAAAAATCTATAAAATCTTTAGCTTCTTTTTCTTTGCCAAAGATTATTCCAATATTATTGATCTGATTGTAGAAATCACTTGTATCATAACCTGAAATAACAATAACTTTAATTCCAAAAGGAGTAAGCTTCTTCTCCGCTTCTTTATATGAACCATTTGCAGGAAGAATAAAAACTTCAGGAGAAAGGGAGATGATTTTTTCATAGTTCAAATCTTTTTGATTTTTTCCAATAACATCTTCAACTTTAAAATTACTCCAATATGCCCTATCTTGAGCTGTATTCATATCTACAGCAATAACATTATTAATAGCTCCACAAGCTCTAATTAGTTCATTATTATAACGTGAAACAACAATAGCTTTTTCTATTGGAACTGAAATATCAACAATTCTTCCGACGTTGTCAGTGATTTGAATTTGTTTTTTTAGAATTTGGCTTGTTTTAGCAAAAATGGAAGTTGTGAAACATAGATTTGTAAAGATAAATAAAATTTTTAGAAACTTTGATTTGAATAACATGGAACCCTCCTAATTAAATAAGTCTCCTGACTTAGCATCGTCCTACTTCTAATCCTTCCCAGTTTCACCCAGTGGTTCATTAGTTTCGTCTGCAATACAGTAGCGTAGAGCTGTGTGGGATTCTCACCCATCTTCCTCTATTAAGCCTTTTGGCATTTAATATATAATAAGTATATCATTTTTGAATATAATGGTCAATTTATATATATATTTATATTAAACAATACATA
>NZ_DBGBQB010000314.1:0-5635 GCF_048470075.1 Cetobacterium sp.
CTCTAAAATCAGCATACCTTTATACACAACTATATTAGTATACAAGTATATTTATATTGTTTTTTAATCTTATTTTTTTATTTAAAATAAAAAAAGTTACAGATTTCTCCATAACTTTTTCAATATCTACTAATTTATCTCTATTTTCTTAAAATCATCAATAAAATCTTCAATATACTCTATCACATCTTTTAAGATTCTCTCTCCTAGTTCAACTGTTGAATTTTTCGGATCATAGGGGCCTATCCAACCATTAGGTACTACACTTTTAAAACTTCTCATTATTTTTACATTCCCATTTTTATAGTTATGCAATGTTATATACTTATTAGTTATCTCATTTGATAACTCATTTATTATTAATGGTTCACAGTAATTTAGATTTACAGAGTTCCTATCTATTGCCATAACTGTACTTGTTTCCTGTATATCTCCATGTCCTCCATCATAATCTGGATTTAAAAGTTTTGCTAAGTTCCACCAATCAACAGTAGCTATCAGCCCCCCTTTTTCAAAGGTATCCAGTCCAACTTGATCCAAGGCTGAAATATTTCCTCCATGACCATTAATAAATATAAATTTTTTTAAACCACTACTTAATAGAGAATCTACAATAGAGTTTAAAATATTTATAAGGTTAGTACTTCCAATATTTATAGTTCCAGGAAACTCTTTTATGGATTGACAATTTCCATATGGAATGGAAGGTAATACAAGGATATCCTCTCTGTGAGCTAACTTCGAAACTATATAATCCGGTATTATATAATCTGTTCCCAGTGGAGCTTGAGCTCCATGATATTCTATACTTCCTATTGCGATCATTACAACAGGAGACTTTGACATAAAATTTATAACATCTTTAGCTGGAGTATTTGATATATTCATAATTCACCTCATCTATTATTTAGAAAAATTAACATTATACAGATTAAAATATCCCGTAGGATGAAGAACAAAATTTTCTACATACTTTTGTGTTGCAACATTTTGATTATTATAGACCATAGTTATAGATGGAATCTCCTCTTGAATTATTCTTTGTATCTCCCTATAATTATCCATTCTTTTCTCTTGATCTGTTGAAATCCTTGCCTCATCAAGTAGTCTATCCACAGTGGCGTTTGAATAAAAAGAACGATTTCCAGCTCTTCCATGAGCTGATGTATGGAATACTGGATATAGCCCATAGTCTGGGTCTCCTGTTACAGTTACCCACCCCAAGATATACATATCATGCTCTCCAGCGGCTGTTCTATCTATATACGCTCCCCATTCAAGAGTTTCAATTGCTGCATCTATTCCAATTGTTTTAAATTGATCCTGTAATATTGTTGCTATATCTTTTCTAGATGTATTATCATTTATCCAAATTGACGTTTTAAATCCATTTGGATACCCTGCCTCTGCTAGAAGTTTTTTAGCCTTTTCCACATTATATTCATAGTTTTTAACATCTTTATTATAGCCTGGAATTTTAGGACTTATTGGAGAACTTCCTGGAATAGCGGTATTTTTATACACTACCTCTATAATATCATCAACATTTATAGCATAAGCTATAGCTTGTCTTACCCTTACATCATCAAAAGGTTTGTGCTGTGTATTCAATCCTAAGTATGAGTTTCCTAAAGATTGCTCATACAAAAACTTTAAATCATTATTACTTTTTATCTTATCTATATCAACTGGGTCTACATCATAAACTATATCCGCTTCACCTGTCTCTAAAGCTATTGTTCGATTTGTTCCCTCTGGAATAGCTTTTATAACTATATTTTCTATTGCTGATTTTCCTAAATAGTATTCAGGGTTAGCTTTTAAGAAAATTCTATCTCCAGCCAACCATTTATCAAGTATATATGGTCCTGTTCCCACCGGATTTTGATCATATCTCTCACTTGAATTTGTAACTGCTTTTTCATTTAATATAACAGCTCCTGGGTGAGAAAGATGGCTCAAGAGTGGTCCAAAACCATTTTTTGTCACTATTTCAACTGTATAGTCATCAATTACATTGATTAGTTCTATTTCACTTATTAAAAATGAAACTGTAGGCTGATTTTTCATTCTATCCAATGTAAACTTAACATCTTTAGCAGTCAAAGTTTCTCCATTATGGAACTTAACTCCTTTTCTCAAATTAAAAATAGTCCTTCTCTCATCAACTTTATTCCAACTCCCTGCCAACCCTGGAACAATGTTCATATCATTATCTTTTTTTACCAACCCATCATAAATTTGGTTATAAACTCTAACAGTGGGAGTGTCAATAGCTTTTTGAGGGTCCAGTGTCCTAGCATCTGCCCCTTGAGCCACTATCAATGGTTTGTTTCCCTTTACTTCCTCCTCTTTTTTTCCACAACTTAAAATTGTAAAAAGACCAACAATCAGTATAACTAGTTTTTTTATCATATATCCTCTCCTTTCTTAATTTTTGAAAAGTTATTTTTATTTTTAAGAATAATGATATCACATTTTTTACACTGTTGTCTTATATAAGAATATAATTAAATTCATATATTAAATAACTAATTGAAAAAACTCCCTTAAATAGTTTTAAAGGAGTTTTTTACCTATTTATAAGAACCTGTCATACCTTGTACAAAACTTTTTTGCATACTAAAGAATATTATTATCATTGGAACTGTGCTAATAACAATAGCCAACATAAGCATTCCATAGTCTACAAAATAAGCTGATGACATAGAGGATAATGTCAGCGTCAATGTTTTACTTTCATTTGTTCTTAAAACAATTAAAGGCCACATATAGTTGTTCCACTGGGTCATGAAAGCATATATTGCTGCCGCTGCTATAGTTGGTTTCATAGGTGGCAACACTATTTTAAAAAATATTGTGAGCTCACTAGCTCCATCTATTCTAGCAGATTCTATTATTTGAATAGGAAAACTTTTTAAACTCTGTCTAAAGAAAAATATTAAGAATACTGAGGATAACCCTGGAAGTATAACAGCTATTAAACTATCTATTAGATTTAATTTGACCATTATTCTAAATAACGGTATCATCATAGCTGCAAATGGAACCATCATAGAAAGTAAAAAGATTTTATAGATAATTTCTGTTTTTAGAGTTTTAAACTTATCAAAACCATAAGCTGCTAAAGCTGTTATAAGAAGCGTTAAAATCATATATATAACTGTTATTTCTAAAGTATTCAAAAAAGCTTTTCCAAACCCTCCAAATTTTATTAGATTGTTATAATTTTCAAAAAACATCTTTCCCACAGATAGTTTTCCACCTAAAATATCTGTATTATTATTGGTAGAACCTACTACTAACCAATAAAATGGAAAAATTGAAAAAATTGAAGCAATCCCTAAAAATAAATATTGAAATATTGAACTAATTTTTATTTTTTTCCTCATTATGCATCATCTCCAGCAAACTTAAATTGCACATAGGATAACAATGCAATCATCAACACCACTGTGTAGGATATTGTTGCTGCATATCCAAAATTAGGTGCATAAACAAAAGATACGTTATATATGTATTGAGATATTGTCATAGTGGAGTTTGCTGGTCCTCCCATTGTTAAATTCATAGGTTCGTCAAAAAGTTGTAGAGTTCCTATGGTTGACATAATCGTAGTAAATAGAAGGATTGGTTTTAGTTGTGGTATTGTAATATAGAAAAATTGCTTAAATTTGTTTACTCCATCTATATCTGCTGCTTCGTACATATCTTTTGGTATACTTTGAAGTGCAGCTAAAAAGAATATCATATTATACCCTGTCCACCTCCAAAGAAGAGCTAAAATTATTGTAACTTTAGCCCAGAATGGATCAGTTAACCATGGAATTCCTATTTTAAATAGACCTGTTTTTAACAATATATTATTGATTAATCCTTTTTCTGCAAAAATCATTTTAAATAGAACTGAATATGCTACCAAGGATGTCACACATGGTAAAAAAATACATGTTCTAAAAAAGCTTTTAAATTTCAATTTGGCAGAATCCAATAAAGTAGCCAAAAATACAGCTAAAATTAACATTATTGGAACTTGAATTATTAAATATATCATCGTATTTTTTAGAGCTGTATAAAACATCTGATCGCTCAATAATCTTTTTATATTACCAAAACCATTGAATTTATATACAATACCTCTAGATGTATAAAAAGAGAGAATTAATGAATCTATTATTGGATATAGTGAAAAAAATAAAAACAATATCAAGGCAGCAGATATAAATAACCACCCTTCACTCTTTCCTCTCCATAATTTTTTTAGCATACTATCACCTACTGTATCTGAGATTTTAATTGAGCTTCAGCTTTTTCTAATCCCTCGTCTACACTCATTTTATCCTCAACTATGTATTTCAAAACGCCCACTATAGCTTGATCTGCTTCTCTAACATAGACACCATAGTTTACAGATGGAATCTCTTTCATCCATTTTGAAAAATCTTGATAAACTTTTTGATTATCAAAAAATGCATCTGGTGCTTCGTAACTTGGAGTCCCCTGCGAAGGTAGATATGTTCCTATAGCACCTCTCTCCGTTAAAATCTCATCATAAAATTCTTTATTTTCTGCAAATATAGCCTTCATAAACTCTGCTGCTGTTACTTTATTATCTTTATTTAAAATATACCAACTAGATCCCCCTAAATTAGATGCATTTACAGATTTTATATCATCTAATCTTGGAATAGGAGCTACTCCCCATTTTCCACTTTGACTCTTTTCTGTCTTGATACTTCCAATTATCCAAGCTCCAGTAGAAATAGTTGCCACATCTCCAGACGTAAAATTAGAAACCCACTCTCCCCAACCGGATGCTTGATTTACAACACCTGAATTAAACAGTTCTTTCACTGTTAGTATAGCATCTTTTAGGGCTTCATTTTTTATAAAATCTATCTCTCCCTTTTCATTAAAATACCAAGCTCCTGCTGATTGCATCATAACTCTAACTATTCCAGGGTCTTGCAAGGCCATATCTGCCATTAGCTGTTTCCCTGTTTTAGCCTTTACCTCTTTTCCAATTTCAATAAGCTCTTTCCATGTTATATTTTGTAATCTTTCCTCTGAAATCCCAGCTTCCTTTAGATAATCTCTTCTATAAAATAGACCTGTTACTCCACTATCAAAAGGAATCCCATATGTTTTATTATCCACTGTCATAGGCGGTATCTTATATTTAGCGAATTCATTGTAATTAATATAGTCATTTAATGGCATAAAAGAGTTTGGATATGACGTTAAAAATTTTTGTGCCGCATAATCTTCTATTAGAACAATATCAGGTAAAGTGTTTATAGCATTAGCCGATAAACTAGTATGTATTTTTTGCTCTATATCATCTCTACCATTATCTACCACTTTTATCTCAACATTTGGATTTTTCTCAGAATATATTTTTGCTGCTTTTTCCATTATAGGGACATTAAAATTTTTATCCCAAGCCCATACTGTTAATATTTTTTTGGAGTTTTCATCTGTTTTTGCTACTTCACCTTTATCTTCTTTTGTTCCACATGACATTAAACCAAGACCCATTAAAAAAAGAACCGATATTTTTTTCTTCATAAAAAACCTCCTGAGTACCAATAGTTTTTGTTTATTCAATAAAAATAAACATTTTTTACCATTATAG
>NZ_DBGBQB010000315.1:0-7568 GCF_048470075.1 Cetobacterium sp.
TTATTTTCAAATATCAATAATTTATTATAAAAATAGAGAGAGAAATTCAACTTTATAATTTGTATTTTTTATAATCTAAAAGCCAAAAAACAAAAAAGTTGACAAAATTTGTGAATTATAGTACAATGGTCTGTATTTTTATCACTGATATAATCCTAAAATATGGTTAGGAGTTTCTACAAGTCACCGTAAATGGCTTATTATTAGGAGGAGTAATGGAGAACATTAAACAAAAGAATAATGGTGTGCTAGGGGCTATTGATTCTTACTTTCAACTTAGCCACTATAACACTACAATTTCAACAGAGATAACTGCTGGAATTACAACTTTCATGACAATGGCATACATTTTAATTGTACAACCACTATTTATGAGTGCCGCTGGAATGGATGTTAAAGCTGTTACAATAGTAACTGCTCTACTATCAGCTGCCTTTTCTATTGTTATGGGTCTATATACAAACAGACCTTTTGCTATGGCACCAGCTATGGGAGGAAATGCATTTTTTGCTTATACCCTAGTTGCTGGAGGAATGGTTAATTGGCAGGTAGCTATGGGAATGGTTTTTTTATCTGGAATAGGGTTTTTAGTTCTAACAGTTTTTGGGCTGAGGGGTCTTATTGTGGAAGCAATTCCTAAAAATCTAAAGTTTGCTATAGGAGTAGCTGTTGGATTTTTTATAGCTATGGTAGGATTTAAAAATGGTCAGATAATGACAATTTCAAATGGAACGATATCTATGGGTAGCATTTATAATCCAAATACTATATTATCTTTAATCGGACTTTTTATTACAATTGCACTTGTTTTAAATAAAGTTAAAGGTGGAGTTTTAATTGGTATAGTAATTACTACACTACTTGGGATTCCTATGGGTATAACTCAGATACCTGAGAGCTTTTTCTCTATGCCACCATCAATATCTAGTATAGCATTTAAACTTGATATAATGGGAGCATTAAAATTTGCATTTTTACCTTTAATATTCACATTTTTCGTAGGAGATTTCTTCTGTACTCTGGGAACTTTATTGGGAGTATCAGCTCAAGCTGGGCTTTTAGATGAGAATGGTAACTTACCTGAAGTTGATAAACCTTTTTTAGTTGACTCAATAGCAACTATTGTTGGAGCATTATTTGGTTCTACAACAATAACAACATTTTTAGAGTCAGCAGCAGGAGTTGAAGAGGGAGGAAGAACAGGTTTAACTGCAATCTCAACGGGGATTTGTTTTATATTTACTATTTTCTTAACACCTATTGTTTACATAATACCTTCAGCTGCAACAGCTCCAGCTTTAATCTTTATTGGAATCCTTATGATGACAAGTATAAAGTTTATTGATATGGATGATATGACTGAGTTTGTACCAGCGGTTATAACAATTATGTTTACTGTGTTTACAGATAATATGGCTTCTGGAATGAGTATGGGTATTATATCTCATGTTATTATAAAGGTATTAACTGGAAGATATAAAGAGTTAAATATTCCTGTATTGGTTTTAACTTTACCTCTATTGGGATACTTTATTTTCTTATAAAAAATTTAATTAGATATCAGAGTGAATAAAATTACAAAAGCTGAAGAATATTGGATTCTTCAGCTTTCTTTTATCCTTTTATTTTTCAATAATCCCTTTATCTATAAGGAATCTATTAATTATTTTTTCAATAGGCTCATCACTTTCAATTGCCATCAAATTTAACTCCTGCATCTCTGTTTCATTTAGAGCTCCCACAAGAGAATCCAATGCCTCTATGACATCACCATTTGTATTTTCATACCCTTTTCTCATAGTAACCACAACCTCATATGGTGGGAAAAACTTCAAATCATCCTCTAAAAGAAGTAACTTGTGTTTAGCAATTAGTCCATCTGTTGAATAGACTAAAGCAACTTCAATCTTATCAGATACCAATGAGTTGATAACTAATCCTTGATCCATAGATAGGATACCTTTAAATTTGATATTATAGGCTTTTTGTATTCCTAGTAGTCCATCCTCTCTTTCCATAAACTCATGAGGACCGCTTAGAATCATGTTATTAGCATATTTTTTCAAATCGCTTATAGTTTTTATTCCATATTTTTGAGCTACCTCTGGTTTCATAGTAAAAGCATAGGTATTTTCAAATCCCATAGGCTCTCTAATATCTAAATTATGGTCTGCTAAGTATTCTGATTTTATAATATCAAATATTGTTTTAGCATCTGCTTTCTCTTTCTTTCCTAAATAAGCAGCATATGCCACTCCAGTATACTCTGGGTACACATCAATATCTCCACTTTTTATAGCTTCAAAAATAACTGTACCTGTTCCAAGTTCCACTGTTTTTACTTTATATGGAGTTTTTGCCTCTATTACCTGAGACATCATAATACCCAAAATTCTCTGCTCAGTATAGTTTTTATGACCAACAACAACAGTTGGAACATCTTTTTCCTTACTATTTTCATATATTTTATACCCAATTCCTAAGAGTAAAATTGCAAGTATAATTTTCGCAATAAATATATTTCTTTTTTTCTCTTTAGGGTTAGCTAGCATTCCTCCTGGAGTTAGAACTTTTTCTAATATTCCCAGGATATAGTTAGCTACAAATGCCAATATTGCAGTGGGAATAGCACCTGTTAAAACCAGATTGTTATTACTTGTAGAGATTCCTCTAAAGATAAGCTCTCCTAAACCACCAGCACCAATTAATGCGGCAATTGTAGCTGTTCCTATTGTCGCCACTGTAGAGATTCTAATTCCACCCATTATAACAGCAACAGCAATTGGTAATTTCACCTTTAATAAAACTTGAAAATTGGTCATTCCCATACCTATTGCAGCTTGAATTGTTGATTTATCCACACCCTTTATCCCTATATATGTATTTGTTATTATAGGTAATAGGGAGTATAAAAAAAGTACAAATACAGCTGGTTTTATACCTATTCCCATAATGGGAATAATAAGTCCAAATAGGGCTAAACTTGGAATTGTTTGAAAGATTCCAGCCACAGTTAATACTATTTTGGATAGTCTTTCACTTCTAATTATAAAAATTCCAATGGGAACACCTATTACTATTGCAATAATTACAGCTAGACCAGTTATCTGAATGTGTTGCATAAGGGCTATGTAGACCTCTGGAAGTTTCTCAATAAAATATCTTATAAATGAGTTCATACAGCATCACCCATATCAGGTGAGACTTCCTCTGTTTCAGAGGACGGAGCTATTTTACTAATAGCATTTACCAATCCCAAGTTTGTTATAACTCCGGTCAATCTATTTTTTTCATCAACAACAGGGACAACCTTTGCCTTTATACTGGACATCTTATTTAGTACATGTAGCAGATTGCTATCTTTATCTATGGTAGTAAAATCCTTATCCATAATATCTCTAACTCTCAATATGTTATTTTCCATTGCATATATTAAATTTTTTCTAAAAATTATACCAAGGGGTTCTGTGTGCCGCCCTCCCTCTGTTTCAGTAACAATAAGGAAGTCTATATCATGAGTTTTTAAAAGATTAAAAGCTCTTGAAATATTGCTTCTTTTCTCTATTGTCCAATAGTGTTTGGACATTATATCTGAAACAAGAAGTTTTTTAGGGGTTTTCCAAATTCTATCTTTCCCAATAAATTGCTCTATATACTCTGAAGCTGGTCTTTTTAAAATCTCATCAGGAGTATCAAATTGTAAAATCTCTCCATCTTTTAAAAAAGCTATTCTTTCCCCAAGTTTAATAGCCTCATCCATATCATGGGTAACAAATATAATAGTTTTACCCAACTCTTTTTGTAATTTTAAAACTTCATCTTGAATACTTTCCCTAGTTATAGGGTCCAATGCAGAAAAAGGCTCATCCATTAAAATTATATCTGGGTTTGTAGCTAAAGCTCTAGCTATACCTACTCTTTGTTTTTGTCCACCAGATACCTCATGTGGATATTTTTCATAGTATATTTCAGGATCAAGATTTAAAAGATTTAACAACTCATATGCTCGTTCTTTTCTTTTTTCCCTATCCCATTTTAGGAGTTTAGGGACTAATTCAATATTTTCACCTATAGTCATATGTGGCATGAGCCCCTCTTTTTGTATAACATACCCTATTCTTCTTCTGAGTGTTATTGGATTAACTCTACTAATATCCTCTCCATCTATAAGTATAACTCCACTGGACGGATCTATAAGTCTATTAATAAGTTTCATAGTTGTTGTTTTCCCGCACCCTGACTCACCAATTAAAACAACAAACTCTCCAGTTTTTATTTTGAAATCTATATTTTTTAAAACAAGTGTTCTTTTATCATAAGATTTTGTAACTTTTTTAAACTCAATCATATTAAATCACCTCAAAATATAAATTTTTGTAAAATAAAAGCAGCTACTTATATATACTTTCAAATCCTATTTTTCCTTTTTTTATTTTATTTTTTTAAGAATTTTTTAGAAGTTTCCTATATGTAGAGTTAATTCCAATAGCTCCTAAAGGAGCTGTTATTAAAACACTCAAGATTGCGATAGCTTGCATAATTTCTCCACCCACAACTCCCATTTGAAGTGGAATTCCCGCCTTTGCAGACTGAACAGTGGCTTTTGGGAGATATGCAATGATACAAAATAGCCTTTCTTTGTATGTTAAATCTGTTCCAATTAAAGAGATTAAAACCCCAAGTGATCTAATAGTTAAGGAGTAGGCTAAAATTGTTGCTCCAATAAAGAAGTAACCTCCAACTAATCCAGGATTTATAGCCATTCCTACAAAAGTAAATAGATATATTTTTCCATATTTCCAAATCTCATTCATTCCACTGTGAACCTCTTTATATTTTTCACCTTGATAGTAACGAATAAAAAATCCTAAAGACATTATAGTTAAAAGTGAGTTATATAGAGAAAAATGGAACCTATTCTCTATACCTCTAAGAATTAAGCAGATAAAGAAAATAGTTATAATTTTTAAACCACTATTCTTTATTTTTAAGTAGCTATATTTTCCTACTAATCCAACTATCCATCCAATAAATAAACTGGCTATAATAGAAAGCGGAATAAGAATCAATTGCATTTTAAAATCAAAAGTTCCACCATCTAATTTTTGAAAGTAGATTGCTAAAAAAGATGTGAATAGTGTTATAGCTATAGTGTCATCTGCAGATGCACCAACTAATAGAAGTTGTGGAATAGATTTTTTTTGTCCAACATTTTTATCTATTAAACTTACCATTGATGGTATTAAAACTGCCGGACTAACTGCAGCTATAATAAAACCTAAAATAGCACCTTGAATAAAGGTGAAGTTTAAGAAAATAGTTGATAAATAAGCGATCGCAAATCCCTCTAAAGTCGCTGGAATAATACTTAATAATATTGCAGGACGACCAATTTTTTTTATTTGATCTGCTCCTATTCCCAAGCCCCCTATAAATAGGACAATTATCAAAGCTATGTCCTTTAGTATAGGTGCTATTTTAAGAGCTAACTCTGGTGTTTTATTAAGACCATATGGTCCTATTATAACTCCTGCAACCATCATTCCTATTAAAGATGGAAATTTGATTTTTTCAAAGATTTTTCCTATACAGTTTGAGTAAAATGCTAAAAAAATAAAAAAAAGTAAAACAATAAAGTAATTCATATCTTTCCTCCTTAAAATAAAAAAGACTCCTACCCTTAAAAAAGAGTAGGAGTCATTAGCTTTCGCGTTTAATGGTGAACTCCATCACCTATTTATCCAATTAATACTTTAACATTATACCATATTTTTGAATAAAGTAAAGAAGAATTTGTAATGTCTATAATAAAGCTAATGTGTTCTATAAAAATATGAATTGTACTTGACACAATAATTCTTTTGTTATAAAATATACACGAAACAAAATTTCAAAATTAAATGTGTTTAGGAGGGGAAAATGTTTAGTTATTTACAAAAAATTGGTAAAGCACTAATGGTTCCAGTTGCAGTTTTACCAGCTGCAGCGATTTTACTTGGATTAGGTTACTTTATAGACCCAACTGGTTGGGGAGGAAACAGCGCTATAGCTGCATTTTTTATTAAGTCAGGGGCTGCGATAATTGATCAAATGCCTATACTTTTTGCTGTGGGTGTTGCTTTTGGAATGTCTAAGGACAAAAATGGTTCTGCTGCTTTAACAGGTTTAGTAGGATTCTTAGTAATCACTACACTACTATCACCTGGAGCTGTTGGTCAGATTATGAAGATAGACAATGTACCTATTGGTTTTAGTAAGATAAATAACCAATTTATAGGTATCTTAGTTGGAGTTATCTCTTCAGCTCTATATAACAGATTTAGTGATGTTGAGTTACCAAAAGCTCTATCATTCTTCAGTGGAAAGAGATTAGTGCCAATTATTACATCATTTGTTATGATTATAGTTGCATTTATTTTAATGTATGTATGGCCAACAATCTATGATTCACTTGTTAGTTTTGGAGAGGGAATCAGTGGAATGGGAGCTGCTGGAGCAGGAATCTATGGATTCTTAAACAGACTTTTAATTCCAGTAGGATTACACCACGCTTTAAACTCTGTATTCTGGTTTGACGTTGCTGGAATTAACGATATTCCTAAATTCCTAGGTGGAGCTCAGTCTATTGCAAATGGAACAGGAATCCCAGGAGTTACAGGAATGTACCAAGCTGGATTCTTCCCAATTATGATGTTTGGTCTTTTAGGAGCTGCAGTTGCTTTTGTAAGAACAGCTAAGCCTGAAAACAAAGATAAGATTAAATCTATCATGATTGCTGCTGGATTTGCAACTTTCTTAACAGGAGTTACAGAGCCATTAGAGTTTGCATTTATGTTCGTTGCACCAGGATTATATTTAGTTCATGCTATACTAACAGGAATATCTCTATTTATAGCTGCTACTATGCACTGGATTGCTGGATTTGGATTCTCAGCAGGTCTAATAGATATGTTATTATCATCTAGAAACCCATTGGCTACAAAATGGTATATGTTAGTAATACAAGGTATTGTATTCTTCTTCCTATATTATTTTATATTCTACTTTATCATTACAAGATTTAATCTTAAAACTCCTGGAAGAGAGGAAGCAGACCCTTCTGAAGAGGAAAGTGAATCATCTAAAGCTTCAACAAATGATGAGTTAGCTGAAAAAATGTTACCACTTTTAGGTGGAGCAGATAACTTAGTAACTGTTGACAACTGTATCACAAGATTAAGACTTGATGTAAAAGATAGCTCTTTAGTTAATGATGCGGAGATTAAAAAATTAGGAGTTGCTGGAGTATTAAAGCCAAGTAAGACTTCTGTTCAAATTATAGTTGGAACTCAAGTTGAATTTGTTGCAAATGCTTTAAAGAGAATGACAGGAAAATAATAAATTTAAAATTAAAGCTGGTAGAGAAATAAGCGAATCTATTCTCTCACCAGCTTTTTAAATTATTTTAAGGCTTTTATTTTATATAGATTAAAACAACAGATAAAAAACTTAACATACTTGAAAAACCATAGAAAAGAATAGCTCCTAGCGCTATAGCTTGACTTTGAAAAGATATAATAGTTGCCCTA